>JAILOC010000207.1 GCA_024691045.1 Lachnospiraceae bacterium
TCAGGAAGCGAACCTTCATCAAATCTGACATCAAGGACAGCTCCGATGATCTGTGTGATCTTTCCTTTATTCTCTGCCATTTTGTTTCCTTTCCTTATCCGTTCAAAGCCTGGGAACCTGCGATGATCTCGGTAAGTTCCTGAGTGATGGAACCCTGACGGGCTCTGTTATATTTTAGCGTCAGGTCATCGATCATATCCTCGGCATTGCTCGTAGCATTGTCCATGGCCTGCATTCTGGCACCGTTCTCACTGGCAAGTGCCTCGATCAGTGCGCCGTGGATCTGGCCAGCGATATACTTGGGGATGATCATATCCAGCGCTTCTTCATCACCCGGCTCGAAGTTCATTATCGCATCGATCTTGTCGGGCTTGCCGTCCTTATCCTCATCTATGCCGTCTACCGGGAGAAGCTTTACGAGCGTGGGGACATGAGTCACAGTATTCTTGAAAAATGTATACGCCAGATAAATCTCGCCTATCTCGCCTTCCGAATATGACTTAAGAAGTATATCGGTAAGTCCCATCGAATCAAGGTATGTCGGAGCTTCAATGATGTCCGGAAGATTTCTTACCACGTTAAAACCGTGTCTGTGGAATGCTTCGTAGCCCTTATTTCCGATAGTGTAAAGATCAAGATCTTCCTTCACAAAATCGGGGTTTCCGGTGACAAGCTTGACCACATTGGAATTGTAGCCGCCCGCAAGTCCTCTGTTGGAGGTAATGACCACGATCGCTTTTCTCCCGGAATCGTTTCCCTTGAGATACTTATGATCGGATTCGCCGACTCTTGCAAGAATGCTGCACACGGTCCTGTACATGGTATCGAAATAGCTATGTGATTTTTCTGCATTGCTCCTGGCACGCTGAAGCTTGACCGTCGACACCAGCTTCATCGCCTTAGTGATCTGCTGTGTGCCCTGTATACTGGTCCTACGCCTCTTTATGTCACGCATTGAAGCCATTGCACTTACCTCTAAAGTTTAGTCTTCGGTTTTAAGGAATGTCTCCTTGAACTGGTCGATAGCCTTCTTCAGACTCTCTTCGTTCTCCTCGCTGAGCACCTTATCCTGTCTGATTCCGGAGAGAACCTCGGGATACTTGGAGGAAAGGAATTCAATGAACTCCTTCTCAAATCTGGTAATCTCGCTTACGGGAACATCAAGCAGGTACTTCCTCGTTACGACGTAGATCATGATGACCTGGTTCTCAACAGGCATCGGTGAGTACTGAGGCTGCTTTAGAACCTCCCTGATCCTTTCGCCCTGTGCGAGCTTTTCTTTGGTATCATCGTCGAGCTCGGAACCGAACTGTGCGAATGAAGCAAGCTCCCTGTACTGGGCAAGCTCGGTTCTGATGGGAGCCGAGATCTTCTTCATTGCCTTGATCTGTGCGGCTCCGCCGACTCTGGATACGGAGAGACCCGCATTGATAGCCGGTCTGAAACCGGAATTGAACATTTCGGTCTCAAGATAGATCTGTCCGTCGGTGATTGAAATAACGTTGGTGGGAATGTAAGCGGAAACGTCACCCGCCTGTGTCTCAATGATGGGAAGTGCGGTAAGTGATCCTCCGCCGTACTCCTCACTCATTCTCGCTGCTCTCTCAAGAAGTCTTGAATGGAGATAGAATACGTCTCCGGGATAAGCTTCTCTCCCGGGCGGTCTGTGAAGGAGAAGTGAGAGTGTTCTGTATGCAGCTGCATGCTTACTCAGGTCATCATAGATGACAAGAACATCGCCGCCGTTCTCCATCCACTCTTCTCCGATCGCGCATCCCGAATAAGGTGCGATGTACTGGAGGGGAGCAAGGTCGGAAGCCGTCGATACGACAACCGTTGTATATGACATTGCTCCGTATTCTTCAAGGGTCTTAACGATATTTGCAACCGTTGAAGCCTTCTGGCCGATTGCAACATAGATACAGTTAACACCCTGACCTTTCTGATTTATGATCGTATCGATCGCAATAGCGGTCTTACCTGTCTGACGGTCACCGATGATGAGCTCACGCTGTCCGCGTCCGATAGGTATCATGGAGTCGATAGCCTTGATACCGGTCTGAAGAGGGGTGTCAACGCTCTTACGGGTGATAACACCGCTTGCGACTCTCTCTATACGGCGATACTTGGTAGTCTGGATGGGACCCTTGCCGTCTATGGGCTGTCCGAGGGAATTAACTACTCTTCCGAGAAGAGCATCACCTACGGGCACCTCAACAACTCGTCCTGTTGTCTTGACGGTATCCCCTTCGCTTATATTCCTGGATGATCCGAGCAGAACCGCACCGACATTGTCTTCCTCAAGGTTGAGGACCATGCCGTATACCTCACCGGGGAATTCCAGAAGCTCGCCCTGCATAGCCTTTTCAAGGCCGTGCACTCTGGCGATACCGTCTGCAACCTGGATTACGGTACCTACGTCAGCAACTTCCAGGGTGGAAGCGTAACGCTTTATCTGCTCCTTGATAACGGAACTGATTTCTTCAGGTTTCAAATTCATGTTATCGTATTCCTCTCTTTCCGGCAGGTTTTATCCCAGCTGGATATCTAAAAGTCTGGAAGTCAGATCGTCGAGTCTGGTCTTGACAGACGCATCTGCCACACGGTCGCCTATGCGGATCACGATACCTCCGATTATCGAAGGATCGACAGTGTAATGGGTCTCAAGCGTCGCATAGGTTGTAGTCTGACGTATACGGTCCTCTACAGCCAGTCTCGTATTTATATCAAGATCCATGGGAGAGGTTATATACACAACCCCGATCCCACGGTCTGCCTTAATACGGTCGGTAAAATATTCAAATATGGAGTCCAGTTCTTTGAAACGTTCTTTTTCGACAACGGTCAGCAGAAAGCCTGTGAGTTCATCCATGATTCTTCCGCGGAACGTATCTTCGACGATCTTCATTTTCTCGTCCTTGGATACGGAAGGATGAAGCATAAGGCGGGTGAAATCAGGATTGTCGCCGAGTATCTTTTTGATGACTCCGACTTCTTCCATCATTTCATCCGATGACCCAGAGCTGACAGCGGTGTCATAAAGTGCTTCGCCGTAAACACCGGATATTAATTTTGCCATGTGCTCTCACCTATTTCTTTCAGAGCTTCATCAACAAGCTGATCCTGCACTTTCGTGTCTATGGATGCGGAAACAACCTTGCCTGCGATAAGCGATGCAAGCTCGACCATTTCCTTCTTAACATCATCAGCCACCTTCTGTTTCTCGAGTTCGGCTTCCCTGGATGCGTGCTCGACAATGCGGTTTGCTTCCTCATGAGCACGCGCAACTATCTGTTTCTCATTGGCAATGCCACGCTTGTGAGCATCCGAGAGAATACCCTCCGCTTCGGAATCCGCAGCCCTCATCTTGGCTTCGTACTCCTCCTTAAGCTCTGCAGCCTTCTTCTCGCTGTCGGCAGCAGCCTTAAGCTCGTCCTCGATGTGCTTTTTTCTGGCCTCCAGGTATTTTCTCGCAGGATTCCAGAGAAAATAGCTCATGAACAGAAAGAGAACAAATATGGCGATGATCATCAGGCAAGAATCGGCAATCAGCTGAAAATCCAGTCCGAATAATCTCGGCTGCATTCCTTCAGTCAATAACAACATTCTCTTGCCTCCTTTCTTTTATGATCTGTTATCTGTTCTGTGCTGATTATCCCTTAAAAGGCTTAACAAACATAAGAAGCATTGCTACAAGGAGACCGTAAAGACCGGTGGTCTCTGCAACTGCCTGTCCGAGAAGCATGGTGGACATGATGTCTCCCTTTGCTCCGGGGTTGCGTCCTACGGCAGATGCACCGTGTCCTGCAGCGATACCCTGGCCGACACCGGGTCCGATACCGGCGATAACGGCAAGTCCGGCACCTATAGCTGAACAACCGTATACAAAGTTTTGATCGAAATTCATATTTTTTACCTCCGTTAATACTTGTTTATGTTCAGGGCAAAACGCCCGGGAAACATCCGTTTAATTGTCGCCTCTTGCACTGGAGATGTAAGTCATCGTCAGCATGCAGAAAACGTAGGTCTGTATCGCACCGGAAAAGAGATCGAAGTACACATGCAGCGCAGCGGGCCATCCGGTCGCTATCCATCCGAGGAGTCCGTAGATGAGTGCCATCATAACGGTTCCGGAAAGTACGTTTGCGAAGAGACGTAAGGAAAGTGAAATAGGTACCGCAATATCGGAAATGATATTGATGGGGAGCCAGATGGGAAGCCAGGGAGGCAGGGGTGAGCACTTATCCGCCCAGAGCTGCTTAGGCTTGGAGAATCTGACTTCGCTGTAGTGGATTATCATAAAGGTGATCAGCGCAAGCGGTAAGGTTACGCCGTAATCGGCCGTGGGAGGCCTGAGTCCGAGAAGACCCGAAATATTCGAAAGAAGAATAAAGCAGAAAAGAGTTGCGATATAGTTGAAGAATATGGGAGCCGATTTTCCCATTCCGCCCCTGACTGTATTCATGAGGAACTCGGTAAGAAGCTCGACTCCGTTCATAAAGCCATTTGACGGTGCAAAGTTTTCCTCACGCAGAGCCTTCTTGAAACAGTTTCCGGCAATAACGGAAAACACCATCAATATAAGCATTACAATAAGAATGCTTACATGGGTGGTGGTTAAATATACAGTGTGGCCAAAGAATGAATACTCGACCAGGCCATGGACCATGAAGTCGATATTATCTGCAGACAGCAGTAATCCGTATCCCAATTCTCTTCCCCTCCGTGATCAGTTTTATATCAAGTCAGCCGGTCAGGACCGGTCTTTTTTCTTTTCGTTTTCCGGAACAAGCTCCGGATGAAGTGCGTCATACTCCTCCTGGGAGATCGACGGCGGGTCCGTTTCGCCGAACCACGCGTTGTACATCTTATGTGTCAGCGGCTGCATATACGCAGCGAGCTTCAGTGTCATGTACGATATGAAGAAAGCTATCGGATCCAGCTTTTCGGATAAACAGAAAAGAACGAGCATCACACCAAGCACCACGTATCTCTTCATATATCCGATGTATATGGCGCGCTGCGCCTGCTTCTCCGGAAGATCCAGCGCCCTGTCCAAAACCCTGTACATATCGGATGCGGACAGAAGAGCGGTGAGCGTTCCAAACACCCATGACAGACACACCCACGGTGCTTTCTCTTTAAAGGCCGGGCCGAAACAGGCTGTTACGATAAGTCCGAACAGTCCGAAGATAACGATCCCCGTCTTGAGTTCCAGAAGCGTTCTATTTGTTTTTTTCAGAGCGGTCCGAAGACTCATGCCGTTCGTCCGAAGGTCCTTTATCTTCCATAATGCTCATCGCAAAACGGTAAATGTTCCGAAATCCGGCGACAGCACCAATAAAAAAGAACAATATGGCTATCCATCTTGTCCCCAAACGCCTGTCCAGGAAAATACCCAGAGCTCCCATCCCGCAAATCGGCACGAGAAGGAAAAGGGTGAACTGGAACATCATGGACAAAGCACGGATTACTTTGCGGTCGTCACCTTTCTTCACAACACTTGAATTATATCGTAAATTTCCATAAAAGTCTATCAAATCCGCCCCGTTTTATGCTATAGTCTATGCAAATGAAAACGGATTCCGAGCATTGCCGGGACCCGGTATGCGCGATTTACAGGAGGAACCATGGTCATCCAAAAACTCTACCGAAAAAGGATCATCCCCGCGGAGTGTATTCTTCTCAAAGATGACGAGATCGTTTATTCCGACGACGAAGTGCTCATCACCAGATGGAAGACCATAAATCCCAAAACCGAGTTCGATCACGGATCAAGTGTATATATCTATGAAAAAGGGATCAAAATAAGCAAGTTTTACAAGGAAGACGGCTCACTCCTATACTGGTACATAGACATAGTCGAGTACACTCCCGATCATGAAAGAGGTGAACTCACGGTCACCGATCTTCTCGCAGATGTCGTCATCTATCCGTCCGGAAGACTCAAGGTCGTGGATCTCGACGAACTTGCCGATGCTCTTGAAAAGGGCCTCATCACCCAGGAACAGACAAGCAACTGCCTGAGACAGCTCAATAGCCTGCTCGTTACCATCCAGAGGGATAAGTTCGACACGCTCAGCGAATATCTCGATTCCAGAGGATTATAAATATACATACCAAATAAGAGTCAGGAGAAGACATCTCCTGACTCTTTAAATATTCATACTGTTATCAGCTGAATTTTCTCGCGCTCTGACAGGTGAAGTAGATGATCTGATAACCCGAAGCAATATCCCTGATGAAGCGGGATGCGCCTGAAAGCTTCTTGTCATCGAGATTGACAAAGGGATCGTCAAGAACGATGAAAGGCTTTTCGGAAGCATACATGGCATCTGCCATCGCAACTCTTCTGCACAGTCCGACAAGATCCTTGAAGCCTTCGGAAAGCGTATCGGGAACCCTGGGCTGTCCCTGCTCCACATAGGTTACGTTCAGGTTGGCATCAATGGTGAATGTCTTGCCGTCATCACCTGAAAGCATCCTGTAATACTTATCGAAGGATGCCTGGATGTCCTTGATGTATCTGGTGTTGAAATTGTCCCTTGCGGCCGCGAGATACTCCCTCGTCTTGGTGATGATATCGTATCTCTTTTTGAGGATCTCCAGCTCTTCGAAACGCTTCTCATACTCTTCGTGAGCACTTTCCATCGTAGCACAGATCTCTTCCGCTTCCTGAAGTTCCTTCTTGCAGGATTCGACAAGTTTATCGTCGTTTGCTATTGATTCCTCGCATTTCTTAAGGGCGGTCTCAAGATCGAACACCGTCACCGTATCATCCTCGGGACGAACCAGTCCGTTATAAGCCGAAACATTATGATCCGTTTCGAAAACCTTTACTTTGGTGACCGCATCGTCGAACTCAGTCTGTCTTGCTGTGATCTGCTCAACTCTGGTAGCGATCTCGCTTACAGGGAGACAGATCTCCGAAGCATCGGACTCGGGGATGGACGATCTGGTTCCCATTATGGAACATCTCTTGACATACTCTTTGATGGCGGCAAGTCTTCCTTCATAATCCTTTGCTTTGACCATCTCTTCGTATTCTTTCTTTTTGTTGCCGAGCGCTTCATATTCCCTTACCTGGTTTCTCAGGTTGATGAGGTCACTCATTGCGGATCTTCCGACATATGTGACACCGACGGCTCCGAGGAGGTCCTGTGCATCCATCTCGGTTCCTTCGACGAGTTCCTCATCCTCCGCGATCTTTTCCATAAGCTCGTTATATCTTCTGGAAGTTCCCTCACCCTTGGTCCTGGTCTCATCATTGTGCTTCTTGCGGAGCACTAATCCGTAAACGATCAATGCGATACCGATCACGGATGCGGCTGCTATAGGATATATACCGATGATCACTGCTGCAAGGACAGCTGCAAGGATGATCACAGCGCCTCCGGCAGCAAGTGCTATGAACGGTTTGTATTTCTCCCTCTGCTCTTCGAGTGCCTGATTCTTGATCATCTCGGCCTGGTCTCTTCTGTCGGGAAGCTCATCTTTGAGTTCCTGGATCATATTCCACTGTTTGAGAAGCTTATCTATCTCGGAAGATGCAGGGATCTTCTTTGCGAATTTTTTGGTTTCTTCTTCAAGCCTTTCAGCTTCTGCGGGAGTAAGATCGTGAGCTCTTAACTCCTTCTCATCGTCTCTGAGAGCAATTGAAGTTTCGACCCATTTTTCAGCCTCTTCCTGAGCAGGGATGGTTCCCTCGAAGATGCTCTTGGCACTGCGCAGCTCATTCTCCGCTTTTTCACGTGCGCCTTTAAGATTCTCGTAATTATCCTTCTGCTCCTTGAGATCGAAATACCTTTTGAGAGCATCAAGCCTTTTCTTGAGTTCGATCTGCGACTTTCTGTCCTGCTCGGACTTGACAGCAGCCTTTTCGGCCTTTGACGAAAGCTCGACACACAGACCCTTCTGCGAATCGATGTTCCTGAACAGATCCTTTAACTTGGATAGTTCGTTCTCCTCCTTGTTGATAAGGCCGGTCGCTCTCGAAGGATTGAGTCTGTCACTCTCCTTCTTGAGAAGCTCATCGGCTGTCGCGTATCTTCTCATATCGTCATCCTTCTCGGAGACGCCGCCGATACGTGCGCTGATGTCACCCGTTACGCTCGTTGCGCAATCCTGCTGCGATACGTATGCCGTTCTTTCAAAAGAATCCGCATCGATTCCGAAAAGCGCTATACCGGGAACCGGTTCAAAAGAATGATCGGCCATTCCGGTCTCTGTATTCATGATCTTGAGGACATCTTCCGATTCCTTGGTTCCGAAAGTTCTGTAAATGCAATAGTTCACACCGTCTTTTTCGAAGGTGAGATTACCGCCGTACGTTCCTCCCTGCCAGGGTCTGAAGAACTTCCTCTCGTTCTCGTATTCGTTCTTTCTTGCTTTTTCACCGGAAAAACCGTAGAGCATTACCTTGATAAATGACGCCAGTGTCGATTTTCCGGTTCCGTTATCGGTGCAGAAGCAATTGAGTCCTGCGGAAAAATCCCTGTCCTCTCCACTGATCTTTCCGAAATTTTCTATATGGCATGAAACGAGTTTCATAAACTGATGTCCTCCCCCTTAAGAGCCTGTACGGCGCATCTGACTATAAGTCCTCTTTCATCCTCGGTTAAGTCTTCTTCCTTAAGAAGCCTTACGAGTTCTCCCTTGAGGGATGCTTCATGGAGATATTCGTCATAGTCGATGGCGACCCTGCTCGAATCCTTCACTTCACCGTAGAAGAATCTCTCGGACACCATCCTCTTTATATGTTCGATATCCTTTTCGGTATCAACCGCTGTCTCTCCCTTAAGAATGATCCTGACCATATCGTCAGAAGTTGCGGGCGAGGTCTTGATCGCATCGCTCACACGGGCATCAATCTCGGGTGTGGTCATGCATTCGGAAATGTCAGCCTCGATCTCGAATATATTTCTCTTTGCAAACGGAACAAAAGTTGATTTAAAAGAAAGATTTTCATCGTCAATATCGATGACTACAAATCCGTGCTCACCGCACTCATCGAAGCCCCTTCCCTCAGGGCATCCGGGGTAACAGTACTTCCCCCTGGAAGGAAGTTCACCCTCCGTGAAGGTGTGATAATGACCGAGAGCCAGATAATCGATATTTCTGTTCCTGAGCCTGGAAAGGTCGATGCTCTCCGCCTTGTCCCTGCCCTGGTAGTTACCGACGGCCCCGTGCATGGTGACCACGTTCATGGCATCGTAATCCAGATTGAGTTCTGTGTATGCTTTATCGAATCCGTCAGAACCGGGTACTATTCCGACGATATTGACGGCTTTGCCGGAAGCGGTCTTGAGTGATATCATATCGATCCCTTCCTTATCGAAAATGATAAGGTTTCCGGGATAATCTCCCTCGAAATATGCCGCCTCGTCATGATTTCCCTTGAGATATATAAACGTCACATCCGGATGAGAATTAAACGCCGCCTTTACACGGTTCACCGCTCCCACTCTGGAATTCCTGGTATCGAAAAGATCCCCCGCTATGATCACGGCACTTGCCCCGTTTTCATCCGCATAGTCTGCGATACCGCAGAATGTGTCCAGCAGCTCATCCCTCCTCAAAGAAGCTTTGGATTTGTCCAGCTTGGATTCCATTCTGGAATCAAGATGAGCATCCGCTAGGTGTATTAGCTTCATCCGTGTGTTACCCCCTTAGTAAAATATATGGTGTCCTATCTGAATTCCGGTCAGCCCCTCAATGGGTGTCCGGAAATAGACGCATGTTCCGACGTTCGTCACTCCCGACATAGCCTCGTCCGCAGCACGGTAGCAGCTTGATGTCGCTTTGTTCTGGGCAAGTGCGATCGCCAGTCTTCCGCTTCCCGCAGGAGAAAACTGTCCCCTTTGGTAAATCACGCCTGTCAGTGTATCGGGATATCTCGCGCTGAGCAGTCTGTTTATTACTACCGCTCCAACGGCAACCTGTCCGTCGTAGGGTTCCCCGCCCGCTTCACAATAGATCAGGTTTGCCAGAAGATATCTGTCATTTTCTTCCCAGGTTACCTGGGAAATATCCCTCCAAACTCCGTTTGCCGCCGCTCTCGAAAGAGCCTGTTCCTCGGCAAGCTTCTGCTTGAGATATGCAATATCTGCTTCCTTGGCCTTGATGGCCGCTTCGTATGCAATTGCCGCAGCCTCGGCATCCTCTATCTGGTCGGCATAAACGCTCATCACGTTTCTGGTCTCGCTTATGATGCCGGAAACCATATTCTGCTGTTCGACCGTCTGCTGCTTAAGGCTTTCAAGCTCAGCCTCCTCCAACTCGAGACGTGCTTTCTGTTCTTCGATGAAGGCCCTGTTCGCCTTGAACTCCTCAAGCTTTTTCTGATCGTAGCTTTCGATCTTTTCGAAGAAATCGGCCGCAGTCAGCATTTCTGAAAGCGACTTGGCACCGAGAATAGCGGAAATGAAATCCTGGTCTCCTCTTTCGTACATATCGCGTACCCTGATGACCATGCATTCATACTGCCACTCTTCCGTTGCTATCGCCTCTTCGAGAGCGATCCTGGTGGCTTCGATCTCGGCCTGCTTATCGATCATTCCCTGTTCGAGCGTCTGGAGATTATCTCCGATCTCCTCAAGCTGCCCGTTCAGTTCGTTCACCTTGACCTGAAGTTCTCCCTGCTCGGTTTTCAGATCGTCAAGTGCGTTCTGATTGGCCTGCTGCTGAGCCTGAAGTTCTTCTTTCTCATGCTGTGCCTGGTCTATCTGCTGCTGGGTCGTGGCATTTACGTTAAACCTGCCGGCAAGAACAAGAGTCAGAGCAAGTACGGGAGCAAGCATTCCGCTGATTGCGGCTCTGCATCCTCTCCTTGCCTTGGCACTCTTAAATATCCGTTTTGTAGGCAAAACATTCATCATAGATCGATCTCTATTTTCCTGCCGGTATCCTTGTACTGAGTGTATTTGACGCCTGCTGCGTCGAACATTCTCTTGGCTGCGACATTGGCATCTGTACCCGCGTATTTGTCGCTGTGGTACACAACCTCCTTGATGCCCGCCTGTATTATCGCCTTAGCGCACTCGTTGCAGGGGAAAAGAGAAACATAGAGAATGGTATCCTCCAGCGATCCGCCCCTGTAATTAAGGATCGCGTTCAGCTCCGAGTGTGTTACAAATGCGTATTTGTTGGTGCCGGGATTACCTTCGCGCCCCCAGGGGAATTCGTCATCGCTGCATCCCTTGGGAAGTCCGTTGTATCCCATGGAGAGTATCTTGTGATCACGGCTTACTATGCAGCATCCGACCTGGGTGCTCGGATCCTTGCTGCGAAGTCCGGAAAGATGCGCCACTCCCATGAAGTACTCATCCCAGCTGATATAATCTTCTCTCTTTTTATCTTCCATTATTTGGTACCGAAGATCCTGTCGCCGGCATCGCCGAGTCCGGGTACTATGTAGTTGTGATCGTTGAGCTTCTCATCTACGGAGCCAATGAAGATGTCAACATCGGGATGCGCTTCCTTCAACACCTCGATGCCCTTGGGGGCTGCGATGATGCAGAGGAAGTGGATGTTCTTGCATCCCCTTACCTTGAGCATTGAGATTGCTTCGGATGCGGATCCTCCCGTTGCAAGCATGGGATCTACCACGAATATCTCTCTTTCCGCACAGTCTGCGGGTATCTTGCAATAATACTCAACAGGCTTGGAGGTGTCGGGATCTCTGTAAAGTCCGATATGTCCTACCTTGGCGGTGGGGATCATTGAAAGCATTCCGTCAACCATGCCGAGGCCTGCCCTGAGAATGGGGATGACTGCCAGCTTCTTGCCGGCAAGCTGCTTTACGGTCGTCTTGCAGATAGGGGTCTCGATATCCACATCTTCAAGTCTCAGATCCCTGGTAGCCTCATAGCACATAAGCATTGCTATCTCGCCGATGGTCTCGCGGAATTCCTTGGTTCCCGTTTCCTTTCTTCTGATAAAACCGATCTTGTGTCTTATCAAAGGATGATCCATTACAACTACTTTTCCCATACCGCTTCTCCTGTTAATTAATCCTGATTTTCGATCTGTCTGATCCTTCTTGCGTGACGCTGGGCTCCCGAGAACTCGGTCTCAAGGAATGTCTCCGCGATGCTCTCCGCAAGATTGGGTCCGACTATTCCCGCGCCGAGCGCAAGCATATTTGCATCATTGTGAAGTCTTGTCATCTTGGCACTTAAGGGATCGGAGCAAAGAGCACATCTGATTCCCTGTACCTTGTTGGCGCAGATGCTCACACCGATACCCGTGGTGCATACGACAATTCCCTTTTCGCATTCGCCCTTCTCAACAAGCCTGGCGGCAGCATAGGCAAACTTGGGATAATCGCAGCTGTCCTCGGAATAAGTTCCGACATCCTGAATCTCATATCCCTTGTCGGTCAGATAATTCTTAAGGTGCTCCTTAAGTGCATATCCGCCATGATCGCATCCGATTGATATCTTCATTGTACTTCCTCCCATTTCGAACCTGCGGACTTGAGAAGCCTGTTCCAGAAAGCCTGTCCGAATCCACGGTCCGTAAAATTTTCCACAAAGATGATGTCTGCGTTCTCATCATCCATATCTCTTAATGCAGAGTAGAACTCGTGCGCCGCACCGGATGCATCATCAAGCGATCCGGCACTCCTTATGACATCGGCGTCATATATCGATGCGTGCTCCGAAGAACAGAACACCCCGGTCTTAAGCCCCCTGCTCCTGCATGATGAAAGCTCGGAGACTATGTATGCCGAAACCGCTTCGCCGGATCCCTTTACAGGCCTTACTTCTCCCCTTGGAGCGTAGTGTCTGTATCTCATTCCCGGCGCCTTCGGCCTTTCCTTGCAGCCGGGATCAAGGATCGCGGGATCGGTAATAACTTCTCTTCCGAGAGCTTCCGAGAGCATCTCGTTTGTGATGAATCCGGGTCTGAGGACCATAATGCGTTCGCCGGCAAGATCCACTATAGTCGATTCGAGACCTATGGGATTGGCGCCGCCGTCTATGATCGCGTCAATGCGTCCGTCCATATCCTCCAGCACATATTTAAACGCTGTGGGACTGGGTCTTCCGGAAATATTGGCACTCGGTGCCGCTATGTATCCGCCCGCTGCCCGTATAAGCCTTTCCGCAACAGGGTTGTCGGGCCATCTTACCGCAACGGTATCAAGTCCTCCCGTTGTCCTGCGCGGAACCTTTCCCGATGACTTAAGCACCATTGTGAGGGGACCGGGCCAGAACCTTTCTGCGAGTATCCTGCACTCTTCGGGAATCTCCGAAACTATGCTTTCGAGAGAATCCATATCCGAAATGTGCACTATCAGCGGATTGTCTGAAGGTCTTCCTTTGGCGGAATAGATCTTCTCCGATGAGCTCTCGCTAAGCGCATCCCCGCCGAGCCCATATACCGTTTCCGTCGGGAAAGCGACAAGTCCGCCTTCCTTTATCAGCCTTCCGCATTCATCTATTGCCTTCAGATCATTTTCGGAAAGCGGGCCTTCGGGCTGTTCAATTTTGTAGATCGCAGTATTCAATATCTTACTGACCGTATGCATATACCCTGAGAAGATTCCATGCATCGGGAGTTCCGTATCCGATCCTCCATGCACCCACTCCGCCCAGATCCAGGGTGTTCATAACATTGAGCTTGGCCATAAGTGAAGTGGTATCCTCAAGCCAGACCTGGTAAAGTGTGGTACCCTCTCTCCACTCAATATAATTCTGTGAGGTCTCCTCATCCCAAGCGGGAGCAAGGCCTAGATTTGCCACATATTCCGCCTGATTGACAAGCGTCAGGTACTTACCTGTGGTAACGCCGTCCTTGGTTGTCCATACAACGGTGTAGAAGGGAACGGCATTTATAACCTTCTGTGAAGGAACATTTTCAAGTGTCAGAGTAAGACCGTCCGAAGTGAATCCCAGACTGGATACGCTGCCTGCGGTTCCGCCGTAAGGAGTATGCTCGTCATATCCCATTATGAGCACATAATCGACAAACCTGCCCTGAAGATCGAGCCTGTAATGCGAATTGTAATCGTAAGGAACGTAATTGTCGGTGGAAAGACATATTCCGTTCAGCCTGCAGAGCACGGATACTTCCCTGAGGAACTGTACGAAGTAATCGCTGCTTTCAACCGGCATTCCCTCAAAGTCGAAGTTCAGTCCGTCGGCACCCGCCTCCATGACCGCAGCCACAAGATCCGAAGCAAGCTTTCTGCGCCTGTCGGTATCCGACAAAAGAAGTGTCTCGTCCAGATCGATCCCGTTTTCGTTGGCGTAATTGAAATTATCCGCAACAACCCAGACCTTGATTCCCTTCTGATGGCACTTTGCGACATAATCCGCCGAGCAGAAATTCCTGAAGGAGCCCTGTTCATCGGTAAGTGATATCCACGTGGGCGCGATGACATTAATACCGGCAGCTTCCGTGAGGGCTTCATTTAATGTATCGTTTCCGGCTGCGCCGGAGATCTGATGAAATCCGAGATTGACTCTCTGTTCAAGCCTGACAGTCGTGTATTCGGGAAGCGCAGGTGCAAGGGGAGCCATATCCGTAACAGGTTCCGCGGAGGTCATCCTCTTGTTCTCGATATATCCGATAATGGCATCGGAGGTCTTGACCTTGCTCCAGTCCTCCATTGCCTCGATCAGTTCAACAATCTCGCCTTCTTCAACTTCCCTCAGGATAGGGCTCTTGATGCCTCCTTTTTCACGGATCTGGGTATCCCTTGTGACCGTGCGCATATCGCGTGCGGTTCCCCACTGCGTATTAAGCTGGACACGGCATTCATAGATATCGGCTGTGAAGGTGCAGAACATCTTCAGATAATCCGAGGAGATATAGAGACGGTTATTTTCCCTTAATGTGAGCGGAAATCCCAGATCGGTGGTCACGCCGGATACACTGTATGAACTCGATCCGTCCGAAACTTCATAGGTTTCCTTTGCGGTTGTGAACATAAGGGTCCCGCCGTTATAGGCTCCATCATAGAAAAATCCCTGGGTAAGGTAAGCCCTGACGGTATCATAGTCAAAATAGCATCTTCCGTCCCTTACGAGAGCCTGTGATGCGATCTGTTCATTTTGAAGGATAATGGCGGCCATTTCGCCGCTTACTCCGTAATGCTCGTGAAGATCGGCAGTTTCCTTGCCGTAAGAATATTTCTTATATAAGGGAATACCGACAGTGACAGCCCCGATTATCAGGATCAGCAGTATGGGGATCAGCACCATTAAGGCATGTTTTTTTCTCTTTTTCATAGATAAATTCCAATCAAAAAATTGAATGGCCATTACGCATAACCATACACAGTTATTTTAGCACACACCCGCCTGTACGTCATTAGTTTTTAAGGAGTTATTAAGTAACAAAAAACCCCGTGCGGCGCATATTTGCGGCACGGGGTACGGCTCATGACATTTACCTTCGACCTGCTCCGTAAATTATTAAATTTTTATGTATTTTCCGTGCAGGCCGGACAAATCCCGAAAGCTCCGACAGTTTCCAAAAGGAATACAAAATATACCGTGAATATATCTTCCTCTCAGAGCTTTACCTCCTTCCGTAAAGCGGCTCATCGGATCATGCGATCCGGACAGTACAAAACGCTTTTAAGGGCCGCCCTTTCCCCATGGAAAAGACAACCGGCCCATCTGTTCGGGCCAAATTATAATTTTTTATAGGATTACTTGGCTACACAAGGATAGTGCGGAGGAAATCTCCTGAGAAGATAAGCCCGAAGAAGCAATGTGATAAAGCATGCGGGTCTTCCTATCCGCAGATCTGATGCTGCGGATATATCGAATGTGTATCTGGCGGTCATAAGACCTGAATATTGGTTCATCTCCTTTCCGCCGCTACGGTTTTCGGAAGACGTAATGCCATTATCGGTAAGGCGGGGCGGCACATTCAATGGGAATAATTCACAAATTTTCACCGACACGAATGTCATAAAGCTCAATTTTCCGCAGAAAAATCCGATATATACTGCAAGTATAGGATTTGTACATTATTTTTTCTTGACGCACTATGTCAAAACGGCTATTATATGAAAAATCTTGTACAAGATGGGGGAAAATAAGTGAACATTGAAGTATTGGGTAACCTGAGAGTCAAGTGTACCCTTACAAGTGAATATCTGAAATCGCGCTGGATAGATCCCGGCGATCTGGCATACGGATCCGAGGCGGCAACCGCGCTCTTCAGGGACATTATCGAAGAGACAAGGGAAAGGTTCGGTATTGATTTCGGGGCAAGAGAGAACCATCCCGTCATGATCGAAGCCATCCCCATGGGAGAAGGCTCCCTGTCGGTCATCATAAGCAAGGCCGAGGATGCGGAGGAGCTGGATACCAGATTCTCCAGATTTTCCCCGGAGCATGCCGCGGACGGAATAACTCCCGATTACGGCGATGAAGAGGATGATATCGACGACGAGGATGACAGCACCTGGTCCCAGGCTCCCGCATTCCGCGAGCGCAGGCGTTCGTCAAAGCCGTCCGTCAGGAAGAACGTCAGTGAATTCGGCAAGCCCTTCTTTGAAACGCTCGAAAAGGAAAGAGAGCTTATACGCGAAGGCGGCTGTCTCGTGACCATAACATTTGACATGATCGGTGATCTCTACGACCTCGCATCCGCAGGTCCTGCATACGGAGGCGAGACATCCCTTTACAAAAACTCCTCTACCGGCAAGTACCTGCTGGTCATTCCCGCAGAAGGTGAAGAATATGCACAGGCGATGAGCTTTGCAGAGGCCGCATCGGAGTTCGGAAAGGCTCGCATCGTGCCCAGAGCGGGAGCCGCATTTCTCGACAAGGATTACGAATGCCTGATAGGAACCGGTGCCCTTAAGAAGATCTCGGGAAAAAGCGTGTAATAACAATTGTTTTTTATATTTTTCAGGGACGGTTTCCGCGTTCTGTTTCCGGCAAAAACTTCAGGCCGGAAGCAGAACCCGGAAGCCGTCCCTTTGTTATACGTTCAATATGTTTTTATACAGGGGTTTATGCTATAATGTACTGAGTCTTTTCCATTAAAATGCGAAAGGAAAAACCAGATGATGAAAACCCGCTTAAAGGTAAAGGGGCATTTAAGATCGTATATGCGCTTCAGCATATATCTCGGACTGCTTCTCCTTGCCGTTAATGCAGCCATATTCCTTGTAAGCATCCAGGCAGGTGCGCTCCTTTGCGTATTTACCCTTTTCTATTTTATTGTTTCCCTTACCCTGTATTACAACAACAAGCCCATGATCATGAATGAGCTTGTAAGCTTTGCGACAGAGTACGGGCAGATCCAGAGAAAGCTCCTCAGGGAACTCGACATCCCCTATGCCCTTCTCGACGAAGACGGCAAGGTCATGTGGACCAATCTGGCTTTCGAACAGATCACCGACGAACCGAAGAAATACAATAAATCCATCACCTCGATATTCCCCGTCATAACCGGAGACAAGCTCCCCAGGGATGAGGATTCGGATGAAGCGGAATTCGATATTGAGCACGAAGGCAGGGACTACAGCATACGCCTCAAGAGAATCCCTCTCAAGGAAATGGCCGAAAACAGCGATCTGATCGAAGCCGAAGGCTATAACGGATATCTTATCGCGATGTTCATGTTCGATAAGACCGCACTCAACATCGCACTCCAGGAACTCGATGACCAGTCCCTCTGCGTAGGAATGATCTACCTGGACAATTTCGACGAAGCAATGGAAAGTGTCGAAGAGGTTAAGCAGAGTCTCCTTGCTGCACTCATAGACAGGAAGGTCAACAAGTACATATCCGGTCTCGACGGAATCTGCCGCAAGACCGAGAAAGACAAGTACCTTGTGATCCTCCGCAAAAAAGCGATCGCCGAGATGCAGGACAGGCACTTCGAACTGCTCCAGGATATCAAAACGGTCAAGCTCGGTGAAAATTCCATGGCGGTCACCACAAGTATCGGTCTCGGCGTGGACGGTCTCACATATGCACAAAATTATGAGTACGCACGCAATGCGATCGACCTCGCACTCGGCAGAGGCGGCGACCAGGCAGTCATCAAGACCAAGGACCAGGTTACCTACTACGGCGGAAAGTCACAGACCATTGAAAAGAGCACCAGGGTCAAGGCCCGTGTCAAGGCCCAGGCTCTCCGTGAGATCATCACAGCCAAGGACAATGTCCTCATCATGGGACACAGCCGTCCCGATGCGGACTCGTTCGGTGCAGCCGTCGGTATCTACTGTATATCCAAGGTCCTCGGAAAGAGTGCCTATATCGTAATGGACAATCCTACCAGTGAAGTCCAGCCACTTATAGATACCTTCATAAGCGGCGGCGAGGAATACGAAGAAGTCATGATCAGTTCACAGCAGGCTATAGACCTCGCCAATGCAGGCTCGGTACTCGTTGTTGTAGACGTCAACAAGCCTTCGATCACGGAATGTCCCGACCTGATCAAGTACTGCAAGACCATTGTTGTTCTCGATCACCACAGATCAGGAAGCGAAGTCATCGAGAATGCCACTCTTTCGTATATCGAGCCTTATGCATCCAGCGCATGTGAGATGATATCCGAGATACTCCAGTATGCTGCGGATAATGTCAAGATCCGTCCCGAAGAAGCCGACTGCATGTATTCCGGCATTATGGTCGACTCCAATTCCTTCCAGAGCAAGGCCGGCGTAAGAACCTTCGAAGCAGCCGCTTTTCTCAGAAGATGCGGTGCGGATGTGACCAGGGTAAGAAAGATGTTCCGCGCAGGTGCGGATGAATACAGGGCAAAGGCCGATACCGTATCCCAGGCGGAGATATACCGCGGAGCCTATGCGATAAGTATATGTACCGCGGACGATTGTCCCAGCCCCACCCTCATCGGTGCACAGGCAGCGAACGAGCTCCTCAATATCAGGGGCATCAAAGCAAGCTTTGTTCTCACGGACTTTGCGGGCAAGATACATATAAGCGCAAGATCCATAGACGAAGTAAACGTCCAGCTCATCATGGAGCATATGGGCGGAGGCGGACACCTCTCTGTTGCGGCCTGCCAGCTTGAAGGCGCACAGATCGAGGAAGCCATCGGAGAACTTAAAAACACAATTGATTCTTTGACAGAAAGCGGTGAGATCTAATGAAGATTATTCTTTTACAGGACGAGAAGAAACTCGGCAAAAAAGGTGACATCATAAACGCAAGCGACGGATATGCCAGAAACTACATCCTTCCCAAGGGAATAGGTGTGGAGGCTACCGCAGCCAATATCAACGACCTCAAGCTCCAGAAAGCCAATGAAAAGAAGATCGCTGATGAAAAGCTTGCAGAAGCACAGGCGCTTTCCGAAAAGCTCGGTTCCATATCGGTCAGGACCTCAATCAAGACCGGTGCGGGCGGACGTTCCTTCGGCTCCGTATCATCCAAGGAGATCGCAGAGGAATGTGCCAAGCAGCACGGCATCACTCTCGACAAGAAAAAGATCGTACTCGATGATGCAATCAAAGCTCCCGGAACATATAACGTTCAGGTTAAGCTTCATCCCCAGGTAACCGCTTCCTTAAGCATCAAAGTCGAAGAGGCTTGATATGGACGGATTTAACGAAAATGTCATCAAAAAAATAATGCCCCACGACGATGATGCCGAAAGAGCCGTACTCACAAGTATGCTCATGAGTTCCAAGGCCATTGCCGAGGTTCAGGAGATCATCAAGGCAGGGGACGAATTCTATAACAGGATTTTCGGATATATTTACGATATCATCGTCGAAATGGAGAACGGCGGCCAGAAGGTCGATCCCGTTACTCTCAAGGACAAGCTCGGAGAAAACGAGAAAACTGCCAATGCAGCAAATCTCCCCTTCATTATGGACATAATGAAGGATTCCGCAACCAGCACCAGTGCAAACGCTTCGTACTATGCGGAGATAGTCCATAGAAAAGCCGAGAGCAGAAGCCTTATAACGGCCGCTGAGGCGATCGCCGAAAACGGATACCGCGACGACACGGACGTGACCGATCTTTTCGATGATGCGGAAAAGAAGATCTTCGAAGCAACCCAGTCAAGAGTAGTAAGAGACATCAAGCCAATAGACGACATCTTCTTCGAGGCACTGTCCAACGTCGCAATAGCTTATCGTAATCAGGGAACCGTAACCGGTATTGCTACCGGATTCTCCGATCTCGATTACCTGACGTCCGGATTCCAGAGATCCGACTTTATACTGATAGCCGCAAGACCCTCGATGGGAAAGACCGCATTTGCCCTCAACATAGCGGAGCATATGGCTCTGAAAGGGAAAAAGGGCGTCGGCATCTTTTCGCTGGAAATGAGCTCTACCCAGCTGGCCAACAGATTGATGGCCATGAACGCAAGGGTCAGCGTATCACTTCTCAGAAACGGCAAGATCTCAGGTGACGATTACCAGAAGATCACGGAGAGCGGAAGCCTTTATGCGGGATCAAACCTGTTCATAGACGATACACCCGGAATCTCGGTATCCGAGGTAAGGGCAAAGTGCAGAAGGCTCAAGGCCGCAGGCAAGCTCGATATCATCTTCATCGACTACCTTCAGCTTATGCAGGGCTCAGGCCGTGCGGAAAGCAGACAGCAGGAGGTCTCTCAGATATCAAGAGACTTAAAGGGACTTGCCCGTGAGCTCAACATTCCCGTTGTGGCACTCTCACAGCTTTCGCGAACCGTGGAAAGCCGTAAGCCTCCCAAGCCCATGCTTTCAGATCTGCGTGAATCCGGTGCGATCGAGCAGGATGCCGATATCGTAATGTTCATTTACCGTGAGGATTACTATAACAAGGATACCAAGAGAAAGAACGTATCCGACATCATCATTGCCAAGCAGAGAAACGGCCCGGTTGACGAGTTCCCTCTTGTATGGCTGCCCGAGTACACCAAGTTCGCCAATATGAGCAAGGATGAGAAGGATAAATTAAAGAGCCAGGGCTCCGAAGAATAAGCTTTGCCCCGGGTTTCGAATGAGAAAAAAAAAGCGCAAGTGCTAAGCACTTGCGCTTTAGTCTTATATGGATCAAGCCTGCTCGATAGCACCTACAGGGCACTGTCCTGCGCATGCTCCGCAGTCGATGCACTTCTCGGGATCGATCTCAAACTTTCCGTCTGCCA
>JAILOC010000024.1 GCA_024691045.1 Lachnospiraceae bacterium
TGATGATGAAGCCTACGAATATGTCGTAGACAGGCCGGATACTCCCACCTCGTGGAGTAACTATCTCGGTACCACTGAGTACGGTGCGATCATTACCAATAATGCGGGCGGATACGGCTTCTACCGTTCGGGCGCGCAGGGTAGATTCATGCGTCTTCGTTTTAATTCGGTTCCCATGGATCAGCCCGGAAGATATTTCTATTTAAGAGATAATGACACCAGGGATTACTGGTCGGCATCATGGCAGCCCGTAGGAAAGCCCCTCGATCAGTACAAGACCGTATGCCGTCACGGTACTGCATATTCAATATTCAGTTCCGATTATTCGGGCATCCACACCGATGCGACTTACTTCGTTCCCCTCGGACAGAAATTCGAGTACTGGAGACTTGATGTTGAGAACAAGTCCGACAAGCCCAGAAATCTTTCCGCATTCACATACTGCGAGTTCGCAAGCCAGTGGAACACCACCCAGGATCTTGTAAACCTTCAGTATTCACTCTTCATCATGGAAGCCGACAAGAAGGCCGACAACATCCTCGGCTATTCGATCCATGACAATATGTACAAGCAGCATCCCGAGTATGAGCTCGGCGGCATCATCCAGCAGGAGTGGTTCGCGGTCTGCGAAGCCCCCATGACCCACTATGATACCAACAGGGAAAAGTTCATCGGAACCTACGGATCATATAAGGAGCCCAGAGCAGTCATTGAGGGACAGTGCTCCGATTCCTGGACCTACGGCGATACCGCATGCGGATCCATCCAGTCCGATATGATCTTACAGCCCGGTGAAAAGAAGACCGTTCTCATCCTTCTTGGAATCGGAAACGCAAACGCAGTAGGTGAGAAGATCGTTGCAGAGTACGGCTCGGTAAAGAGATTCGACGAAGAATTCGAAAAGCTCAAAGAGGACTGGCACTCAAAGCTTACTTCATTCAAGGCCAAGACTCCCGATGCGGATATCGACCACACCGTAAATGTATGGGGACTTTACAACAACCTCATCACATTCTCATGGTCAAGAGCGGCATCGCTTGTTTACAACGGAGAAAGAGACGGACTCGGATACCGTGATTCCGTTCAGGATACCCTCGGTGTCAACGCAGCGATCCCCGAGCTTTCCAAAGAGCGTCTCAAGCTGATGCTTTCCGGACAGACCTTCTGCGGAGGCGCAATGCCTCTCATAAAGCTCGGTCATAATCCCGGACATATGCAGTGCCCTGATGAAAAGGAATTCAGATCCGACGACTGCCAGTGGTTCTTCAATGCGATCCCCGCATATATCGCGGAGACCGGCGACATCGATTTCTATAATGAAGTGGTTCCTTACGCTGATCACGGTGAGGATACCGTTTACGGCCACCTCAAGAAAGCGCTTCTCTTCAATATTGAAAGAAGCGGTGCGGACGGACTTCCTTCCGGACTTGCGGCTGACTGGAACGACTGTCTCCAGACCGGTTATCACGGCGAGAGCGTAATGGTAACCTTCCAGTTAAGAGCAGGCCTTACCACTTATGCGGACATTTCCAAGCTCCTCGGAAAAGAAGACGAGGCAGCATGGGCACTTAAGCAGAGAGACATCCTTGACGAAGCGATCCAGAAGAAGGCATGGGACGGCAAGTGGTGGATCTGGGCTGTAGGCGAAGACGGAACCGTTTACGGAACCGATAAGTACGATGAAGGTAAGGTTTATCTCAACACCCAGGTATGGGCTGTCATGTCCGGTGCATGCAAGGGCGACCAGGAGAAGCTCTGCCTCGAAGCTGTTCACGACCAGCTCTTCTCCAAGTATGGACTTAAGCTTTGTGCACCTCCCATCGTTTACACTCCCCAGACCGTTATGGGATGCGTAGTATTCCCTACCGGAATCAAGGAGAACGGCGGTATCTTCAACCATACACAGGGTTGGGGTGTTATGGCTGAGACCTTCGCAGGCAACGGAAACAGAGCTTACGAATATCTCAAGGCAGCGCTTCCCGCTACATATAACGACAAGGCGGAGATCCGTCAGTCAGAGCCTTACGTTCAGGGACAGACCACTTACTCCGATGAGTCACCCCGTCCCGGAAACTGCCGCACATCATGGCTTTCCGGTGCGGTTGCATGGACATACTATTCACTTACCCAGTATGTTCTCGGAATCCGTCCCCAGTACGACGGAATGCTCATCGATCCCTGTATCCCCGATTCGTGGGACGGATACACCGTCGACAGAGTATTCAGAGGAAAGAACCTTCACATCGA
>JAILOC010000025.1 GCA_024691045.1 Lachnospiraceae bacterium
CGACGGCATCTCAGGAAGCTCGAGAGATATGACAACCGTGTCACCTGCTTTTGCCGATGCATTGACAGCGATCATACCCTCGCTGTTCGCATTTCCGAAAGGGTCCGTATAAACAAGGCCTCCGTCGCCTGCTGCGAGTCCCGATCCGACAAAAGAAATAAAGAATGATACAGTCTCTTCCTGATCACCGGCCGCCTGAGCCGGGATCACCGGAACGACCGCGGCCGCCATTAGGACGGCCAGAACGATCGCTCCGATCTTTCCCAACAATTTTTTCATTTCTGATTCTTCTTTCCGAAAATATTAAAGTCTTTCAAAAGGAACTTCACATGCTGCTTTACCCATAACGGCTTCGATATTGTTGTCGCCGTCTTTCAGCATTGATACGGGGATGACAGCAGATTCGATCTTCTCTCCGTTAACGGTGATGTAAGAGATGCCCTTGCAAACATGCTCGGGATTCTTAACTTCGATGTGAAGATTCTTTCCTCTGAATACTCTGTCAACAGTGTATCCGTCCCAGGAATCGGGGATACAGGGATCGATGAGCATTCCGTCGTACTGGGGACGGATTCCGAGAACATACTGGGTAAGTGAATAGTATGTCCATGCAACCGCGCCGGAAAGCCATGAGGTACGGCAGTTTCCGGGACGGGGTGACTCATCCGAATAGGTGGTCTGTCCCTGAACATAAGGCTCTGACTGACGGATCTCCGCCTTGTCATTATATGTAGCGGGAAGTGCTGCCTTGAGATATTCGTAAGCCCTGTTTCCGTTGCCTGCGAAGGTCTCCGCCATAACGCCCCAGCCCTGTGTATGGTTGAAGATACCGCCGTTTTCCTTGATTCCGGTAGGGAATACCACGCATCCCATAACAGTCTGGGGAGTGTAAACGATGGGAGGTGCACATAATTTCAGTCCGTACTTGGAGAAGAGCTGGTCGTGAACAGCTTCGAGGCAGAGCTTCTCCTGGTCGCCCTTGCATGCACCGGACATGACAGCCCATACCTGGGTGTTGAGGTAAACCTTTCCTTCATCGTACTTATCGGTTCCGTAAACGGTTCCGTCTTCACCTACTGCCCAGATCCACCACTTGCCGTCCCATGCCTTCTTCTGGATAGCTTCGTCAAGGATGTCTCTCTGCTTAAGTGCCCATGCTTCTTCGTCTTCTTTTCCGAGGAGCCTGGAGATATCTGCATAAGTGGTAAGGCCTGCTCTTAACTGGAAGGTGACCATTACGCTCTCGCCATGATAACCGGTCTGGAGACAGTCGTTCCAGTCAGCCGCAAGTCCTGAAGGAAGTCCGTCCGCACCGCTTCTTTCAATATTGAAAAGGAGGGCCTTCTTGAGGTGACCGTAAACGGTATCCTCACCGTGATCTGCGTAAGGAACAACTTCATTATAGAAACCGATGTCGCCGGTCTCAGCGATATATGCAGGGATTGCATTGAAGAACCACTGGCAGTCGTCGGATCTGAATTCCTTTTCATCGGGACATTGCATATGTCCGGGATTGTGACCGAGCTTGATGAGAGGCATAGCACCTCCGCAGAAGGTCTGTCCGGAAAGCATCAGCTTGAGACGCTCTTTGGAAAGCTCAGGGATAGCCGCGTTGACACCGAGAGTATCCTGAACGGAATCACGGTATCCGAGACCGTCTCTTTCTCCGTTGTAAACAAGTGATGCAGCTCTGGACCATGAGAATGTGATGAGGTTATTGTAAAGTCCCCATACATTTACGGTGTGGTCGATATCGGCATCGGGAGTCTTAGCCTTGAAGGAAGTGAGCTTTGAGTGCCAGTCTTCCTTAAGCTTTTCGAACTCTTCGTCGAATCTCTTTGCCGAGCCGTACTCTGCTACGATCTTCTCTCCTACGGCATTTGCGTTTCCGATTCCGAGAAGGATGAGAACGGTCTTCTTTTCACCGGGCGCAAGAACCATATCCGACTGGATGGATCCGCATGCGGTATCGCCGTAGGTCCAGGAATCGGAGCACTGTCCTTCGATGACGGCTCTGGGCTCCTTGTAAGATCCGTAGGTTCCGATGAACTTTTCCCTGTTGGTATCATAGTGGGTCATGGGTGCTTCGCATACTGCGAACCACTCCTGCTGGATGATGCCGCCGAGCTCATACTCGGGATGCTGCTTGTACATATTGTCATGGATGGAGTAGCCGAGAATATTGTCGGCCTTCTTGTCGGCTTCCATGATGAAGAGTGAATACTGGAGGTTTACAAGATCCTGGGTGGTGTTCCACTGACTTGCGAACTCACAGTATGTGAATGCGGAAAGATTTCTGGGCTTGTCGGACTTGTTCTCAACATCAAGTCTCCAGTACTCGAACTTCTGTCCGAGGGGAACGAAGTAAGTTGCATCGGTGTGGATGCCCGAATAATCGGAGCTGAATATTGAATATGCAGTGCCGTGACGGCATACGGTCTTGTACTGATCGAGAGGCTTGCCTACGGGCTGCCATGATGCCGACCAGTAATCCTCGGAATCATTATCCCTTAAATAAAAATATCTTCCGGGCTGATCCATGGGAACCGAATTAAAACGAAGACGCATGAATCTTCCCTGCGCGCCCGAACGGTAGAAGCCGTATCCGCCCGCATTATTGGTAATGATCGCACCGTACTCAGTGGTACCGAGATAGTTACTCCACGAGGTGGGAGTATCCGGCCTGTCTACGACATATTCGTAGGCTTCATCATCA
>JAILOC010000135.1 GCA_024691045.1 Lachnospiraceae bacterium
CGTGCTTTTTCGAAATAATCCGACGATTCTATGGAATACGTTTTCTCTCAGAACCTGTCAGCGATTTCGAGTACTGCATATATGTACTATAGCACTAAAATCTGAAAAATTGAATAGTTTTCTCAAAAATTGTATGACAATTTGAAAGCTTTCAAAAAATTCACTATATCTAGTGTCAATCGCTTGAAAAAAACACAAGGAAGACCAATTGTTAACCTTGTTAACGATGTGGTTGACAATTGGTCCCGCAGATGTTAACATCTCATTCGTTGCACGGATCCTGCAACGAAATAAAAAGAAAGAGACAGACTCTGACATGAAAAGAAACAAGCTTTACGACACAATATACATCGGCCTCTGCGCCGCCCTCATCGCGGTATGCTCACAGATACAGATCCCCGCGGCGGTTCCGTTTACGCTCCAGACATTTGCGATATTCCTCACCTGCGGACTCCTCGGAGGAAAAAGAGGAACCGTATCCGTCCTCATCTATATCCTTCTGGGTGCGGTGGGCCTTCCGGTATTTGCCGGCTTCAAGGGCGGAATAGGTGCGCTCCTCGGAACGACCGGCGGATACATCATCGGCTTCATCTTCACTGCACTCATCATGTGGCTCTTCGAAAAGCTCCCCGGCAAAAAACTGATCACCCTTGGGATCTCAATGGCATGCGGACTTATTATATGCTATGCATTCGGCACCGCCTGGTTCATCTATGTATATACAAATACAAAAGAGCCTGTCGGTATCCTGACGGCTCTTTCATGGTGTGTATTTCCTTTTATAATTCCCGATATGATCAAGATCGCACTGGCACTGGCTCTTACATCCAGGCTCAGAAAGCTCATTCCTTTCAGAACATGATCTTAACCGTTGTGCCTTCGCCTTCTTCCGATTCCATGGCAATGTCGTGTCCGAGACGGATGCAGAGCTTTTTGCACAGATAAAGACCTATCCCCGTGGATGCCCTTCCCATCCTTCCGTTGCTTCCGGTAAAGCCCTTATCAAAAGCACGTGAGAGCTCGGCGGACTTGATTCCGACACCGTTGTCGGAAATGTTCAGAACATCTCTACCGTTTTCCTCACTCATATAAAAAGAAAGCTTCAGGTTTCTGTCAGGGGATGCATACTTGATGCTGTTATCAACGATCTGGCTGATTATAAACGAAAGCCACTTTCCGTCGCTGAGGACCTTCTTTACGCCCTGCAGATCTCCCATATCTATCGATGCATGCATTGGAATCAAAGTCTTTCGTCTCTTTGAGATCACTCCCTTTACTATCTCGGACAGATCTGTCTCTTTTATGAAAAAGTCCTTCTCGACATTGGAGCTTCTCGCATAGAAAAGTGCCTGCTCCACATATCCTTCTATCCTGTCAAGTTCATCCGCGATGCCGCTTTCCGCGATCGCATCATCACCGTGATTTTCAATGATCATCTTGGAAGCGGATATCGGGATCTTAACCTCATGGACCCATGTCTCTATATAATCCCTGTACTCCTCAGATCCCCTGCGGTAACCTGCAACATTATCGCTCATGGATACTTCCGCTTTCCTGAGCACCGACGTGAGCATCTCGCCTTCCTGGGAATCGGCCTTTTCCATAACCTCAGGCACAAGATACTTCTTATCGAGCGTATCGGTTCTGCTCTGCACATCGTCAAACATGTTCTTAAGCTTCCTGTAATCGACATACATGCAGAAGAAAAAACAAAACGAGCATGCAAGTGCCACATAGATCATCAAAGGCGCGGAGCCACCTATGGTCATCAGAAATATATCCGTGGTGACTATAAGAAAGAAGCACGCGATAACGTGAACGATATGTTCTTTTATATATCTGGGAAAATTCAATTCAGCAGATACCCCATTCCTCTTTTGGTGGTTATCGCATCGCTTATGCCTATCTGCTCGAGCTTTCCTTTAAGCCTGGTCATGTTGACGGTAAGAGTGTTGTCATCGATGAATGCTTCGTTGTCCCACAGCTCTTCCATTATCTTTTCCCTTGTAACGATATTTCCCTGCCGGGCGATAAGGAGTCTGAGGATATGGAATTCATTTTTGGTAAGCTCGGCCTCACCGGAACCTTCCGAACTTATCCTTCCTTTTGACAGATCGATCTTAAACACTTTCCCGTCAGCCGTCCTGACCTCTTTGATATCGGATGCGGCCGCAGAAGCATAAACCCTTTTCAGCACGCTCTCGATCCTCGCAAGAAGGATCCTGGTGTTGAAGGGCTTGGGAACGAAGTCATCCGCACCGCTCTGTATGCTGAGCAGCTCGGTGAGTTCGCTGTTATCACTCGTGATCATGATGACGGGAACGCCCGTGCGCTCCCTGAAGGCCTTGCAGATCCTTATCCCGTCAAATCCGGGAAGGGATATATCAAGCAAAAGGAGTGACAGATCCGCCTCAAGCAGCAGATCTGTCATCTTGTCTTCACTTATTCCGGAATATCTTTCGGGAGTTATGAACTCCGCTTCATATCCGTTCTTTTCGAGAAAAAGTTTTAATTCCGAACCGATCTTCAGATCGTCTTCCAGTATTCCGATACGGTACATGCTATCATCTCCGCAGATTTATATACCGACTATTTTTCTACATCCCTCGTATGTTGTCAAGAAATAGCCGCCGTATATGAGTACCATTATGAAAAGAGAAAGTACGATGCCCTGTCCCATATTGATCATGCCGATCGAACTCATGAATCCCCTTACGAATCTGACACCGGCCAGCGTATTGAGAACTGCGAGTGCCAGTGGAAACATGAAGAACGAGACAACTCTCACAAACAACGCTTTCTTTCTCTCGGGCGTGCTTGCTCCGATGTTTTTGAGTATCGTGAAATGTGATGCGGAGTCGATGGAATCGGAAAGCATCTTGAGTCCTATAATGGCCGCGCTCGATATTACGAAGACGATCCCGAGATACAGCACGACAAACACTATGATGACCGTAACACTGATGCTGCTCGATCTTATAGCCTTCTTTGTCGTAAAGAAGACCTCATCTTCTCCGAGCTCGTTCAGCTTTTCCGTAGCTTTCTCCCCAGCTTCCTCACTTACGTAATTTGCGGCGATCATATTGCTGACAACCTCAAGTTCACAGTCAGGGGAATCGATCACGCAGTCGGGAAGGACCACAATCCCGAGGTTTGCTTCCATTCCGGACATAAGTACGCATTCGGGAATGACGTGATCGTATGCGGGATGAAGCTCAAAGCCCGAAACATTCAGGACATTGCCTTCCTCCATCGACTTGTTAACTATCTCTCCGAGCATATCGAAGTCAAGGATGAAAGCATACTCATCATCAGCCATCTCCAGTCTGCCGCGTCCGTACATATCCTCGATGAGGTTGTAATCGGACAGTTTCATGACTCCGACCATAGCGCTCCAGTCCGCCATGGTAAAAGTCTCGGATGCTTCGGCTTCATGAGCTCCGAGCAGCGAACTTACCGTGACATCGCTTCCCTTGCTGATAGGTATCTGAAGGTGATCCGACGCCCAATCGTCCATGGGGATCTCGTTTTCTTCAAAGAACTCTTCGGGAGTAAGGGAGAAAAGATCCATCGTTATATCGACGGGAGTTACGTTGCCGAGTCTGGTATTCACATAATTTCTTATCGAAAAACCCGTGGAGAAAAACAGCATCGCAAGGAACAAAAGAAGTGAGATCACTGCCATCGAGGTCGATGATGTTCCGATCCCCGCCGTAAACTGTCTTACTATAAAAGCGTTGAGTCCCTTCCGGTAAAATGCGCGGCACGATGAACATGCCTTCTGCAGAAAGCCGCCCGCCGAGCGGAAGAATACGAATGTCGATACAAAACCGATGACCAGGCATGCAAGGAATTCGTTTCTGGACATCCGTGCTCCGAAGAATCCGATACGGATCCAGACATATACAAAGCAGACCGCGGAGATCACAAACCAAATGACCGACAAGCCGGTATTTTTGAGGACCGTCTTCTCACTCTTTTTCGCAGCGGTAAGAAGATCAATCAGTTTATTCTTCCTTACGGATCTGTTGTTCAAAAGGAATACGACTACATAGATACCGATAAAGCACAGGATTGTCATCACAAGTGCCTTGCCGGAAATATCGAACCTGAAATCAGAAAGGTCCATAACGAACATCTTTGCCACGATCACGGAAAGGCACTGCGACGCTATGACACCGAAGGCAATTCCGATCACCAGTGAAAAGAAACCTACGATGCAGGTTTCATACAGAAGGATGCGGGATACCCTTGACGAGCTCATTCCGAGCAGCATATAGATCCCGAATTCCTTTTTGCGTCTCTTGATCAGGAAATTGTTGGCATATATTATCAGCAGTCCGAAAATTATCGCGACCGCGATCGATACCATTCCGATGATCCTGACGAAATTCTGTACCGCGGTATTCGAGGAGCCCATCGCTTCCTTCATGATTCCCTGCGTGCCCACGGCATTGAACATATAGAATATGGTGACGCCGAGTATCAGGGTGAAGAAATATATCGAATAATCACTGCGGCTCTTTTTGATGTTCCCTAGAGCTATATCAAACGATCTCATCGAGCTCACCTCCGAGAACAGTCGTCACATCAACGATCCTTCTGAAAAAATCCTTTCTGGATTCGTTTTTTTCCTTTACGATCTGAGTAAAGATCTGTCCGTCCTTGATAAAGAGGATACGTCCGGCATAGCTTGCGGAGAAGGTATCGTGAGTGACCATGAGGATCGTCGAGTTTCTCTCGGAATTGAGCTTTCCCAGACTCTCCATCAGCGCCTTTGAAGATCTCGAATCAAGTGCTCCGGTGGGTTCATCGGCGAGAACAAGCTCCGGATCCGTAACAACGGCCCTTGCAGCGGCTACTCTCTGCTTCTGTCCTCCACTCATTTCATAGGGGAATTTATCAAGAACATCTTCGATACCGAGAAGCTTTGCGATGTCATTTATTTTGTCATCGATCTTCGAATTATCTTCTCCTCTTACGGAAAGCGCCAGAGCAATGTTCTCACGTGCGGTCATTGTATCGAGAAGGTTAAAATCCTGGAAGATAAATCCGAGACACTCCGCGCGGAAACGGTCAAGCTCCTTTCCCTTGAGGTTTGCGATATTCTTATCCCTGATAAGAACCCTTCCCGCAGAAAGAGTATCTATGGTTGAAATGCAGTTAAGAAGCGTGGTCTTTCCGCTTCCGCTCGCACCCATGATCCCGACGAATTCTCCTTCACTTACGGTAAAGCTTAAGTCATTCAAAGCAGCGGAGATATTTCCTTTATTTCCGTAATATTTTTCTGCATTCTGGACTTCCAAAATTACTGACATTTATTTCCTCCGGATATCTGCCTGCCGGTTTTGGGCCGGCAGGCATTTTGGTCTGTGTCTTATCAATGTGATGAGCTTGCTGCTGCGGATGTTGCGACAACAACCATCATAACCTCCATTGCAATGATCGTCTGGATAGTCTCCACGATGATGGGATTCTTCATTCCGTTTCCGGAAATACCCTCACAATCAGCTGTGATGAGAGCGGCAAGCATAAGTCTGTCGGATCTTCCCATTATGGAAGCACCCATACCCTTCTTGCCGGCAAGATACCTTTCGGCTTCACAGATCTCCCTTACAAGATCCTCGGGAGCTTTCGAGCTTCCGATAAGTGCACCGAGGGATGCAAGTCCGTATTCTTTCGAATACTTTCTGTGAGCCGCTCCGAAAGCATTGTATATATCAAATACCTTACGGCACTTTTCGTCGGGTGTTCCGTCCTGAAGAGTAAGGACCTCGGCAAGACCCTGGACCGAATCGGAATGACCCTTAAATACGGTCTTGAGTGCAGCGTAATTTGCTTCCATCTCACAGATGATCTCATCCACGCTTTTATCCGACATTGCAAGGCATACGACCATAGGCATATCGGTGTTAGCGGTAAGCATGGGATGCTCTTTCTTCATGCGGGTCATCAAAGAATTGAACTTTGCGATGATTGTATCGGCCTCGGATATGCGTCCCGCATCAACAATATTGACTGCGGCAATGACCATGAATGTATCCTTGGAAAAATGGCCCTTCTTGATCTTGTCATAAAGAGCTTTTACATCCGCGAAATATTTCTCGGGATCCTGTGAAAGTGCCATCTTGCTTACGAGGAAAAGTCTTTCGCTGCTCCTGAAAGGTGAGAAAACGCCGCTGTTTTTCTTGATAAAAGAAAGGCATTTCTTCATTTTCTCAGCATCGGCTTCTTTGTCTTCGGATGTATATACCAGACTCGACAGAACGCTCATGAGGTTGTAATCCCATACGAACTTTTTATGGATCAGATTCTTATTTGCGGCAAACAGTTCACATTTTGCGATCATCTTATCAGTCATTTTCTTATCTCCTTTTATTCTGCTTGGATCGTGTTTATCGGAAATGCGGTGTGACCCGTATCTCCTCTCTGTGATAATAAGATAACAGATTTCGTATAACAGTCACATCGAATAACCTTACTCTAACCTTACAGTTTTGTAAGGCAGAAAAAAGGGCGTACGGATGACCGTACGCCCGGGCATTTTATGGCTTTTATCCTTCACTCTCAAGCTCGCCGGAATTGTATCTTGCGACGATGCTCTGGATCCTCTCGTTGGGATTGAGGAGATCGGAGATTGAAGAGTCGTGATTGAGTGTATCGATGATGTATGCGATATACTTGCTCAGATCACAGCTGATGTACCATTCCTTCTTAAGAAGCTCGGGAGTCTGGTAGATCAGATTCGTGGTGAGTATTCTCGAGATAAGTCCCTTCTCATATGCTTCATCGAACTTGGCAAGTCCGCCGGTGAAGAGACCGAATGTCGAAAAGACGAAAATATTCTTCGCATTTCTCGCCTTGAGCTCGGCAGCCACTTCAAGTACCGAATCACCGGAGGAGATCATATCGTCGATGATGATCATATCCTTGCCGGATACATCGCTTCCGAGGAATTCGTGTGAGATGATTGGATTCCTGCCGTTTACGATCTTACGGTAATCACGTCTCTTATAGAACATACCCATATCGATACCGAGAACGTTTGCAATATAGATCGCTCTTCTCATTCCGCCTTCATCGGGTGAGATGACCATCATATTATCCGAATCGATCTTAAGTCCCTTTACGTGACGGAGCAGTCCCTTGATGAACTGGTAAGGAACCTGTACGGTTTCGAAGCCGCTTAAGGGAATGGCGTTCTGAACCCTGGGATCGTGAGCATCGAAGGTGATGATATTGTCAACGCCCATGCGGACGAGTTCCTGAAGTGCTATCGCACAGTCGAGTGATTCACGTGCGGTTCTCTTGTGCTGGCGGCTCTCATACAGGAAGGGCATGATGACCGTGATCCTGCGGGCCTTACCGCCTACTGCCGCGATGATCCTTTTCAGATCCTGGAAATGATCGTCGGGGGACATGTGATTTTCATGTCCGCAGAGCGAGTATGTTTCCGAATAATTGAGTACGTCTACAAGAATGTAAAGATCGGTGCCTCTGACAGATTCAAGGATCTCTCCCTTTCCTTCACCGGAACCGAATCTGGGGACTCTGGCTTTAAGAAGGTATGAATCTCTCTGATATCCCGAGAATGCGAGCGAACCCTTGTGCTCACTTTCTCTTTCCGAACGCCACTTGACCAGGTAAGAATCTACGCGCTCCGCAAGACTCCTGCATCCGTCAAGTGTTATTATCCCGAGAGAACCTACGGGAATACTTTCGAGATTTCTTTTTTCTTCACGCTTGGGCATTTTTATCTCCTGTTAAATCACGGATCTGAGATCGGGTCCGCACATTTTTAACACATCATAGGATCCGGTTATCCTTGAGAATATCCTGTCGGAATACCGGTCCCTCAAAAGAGGCAGTTCGAGGTTTGTGGATATGATCACAGACTTCCTCGCATTGAACCTCTCGTTGATAATAGTAAAAAGTTCTGTCCCCACAAAAGAATTAGTCATCTCTGTGCCGAGATCGTCGATTAT
>JAILOC010000139.1 GCA_024691045.1 Lachnospiraceae bacterium
GTCATTGACCGGACCGACGATCTCCTCATAAAGGTCCAGTCCGAAGCTGGTAAGCTCGGGTGCGTGGGGGATCATGCGGAACGTCCTGCGCCCGTCCTCTTTTCTCTCGGCGGAAAGGAACTGCACTCCCGAGTCCGGACGTTCCTGCGTCTCATCATGCATTCGCCTCGCAAAGGAAAGAAGATGCGTGACCGTAAGTATCTTGACGCCGGATTCCCTGAGCGCCCTGATGATATCGTATGCGATGACGGAGCCTTCTTTTTCGGTGGTTGTTGCAAAGGATTCGTTCAAAAGCACAAGAGATCCGTCACCTATGCGGTCTATGATACCGCTCATTCGCTTCAGCTCTTCATCAAGCCTTCCGCTGTTCATCTCACTGTCTTCCCTGCGGGTGAAGTGAACGAAGAGATTCGGGAATATTCCGCTTGAAAAAGATTTTGCCATCACGGGAAGTCCGCACTGCATCATGACCTGCGCAATTCCTATACTCCTTAAGAAGGTTGATTTGCCTCCCTGGTTGGCTCCGGTGATGATGACAAGATCCTTACCCGCAAGGGACATCGTGTTTCCGACAACCGTGACATGATGCTGCATCGACATCACAAGTTCCCTGAGTTCTTCAAACTTCAGATCACTCCGGTCGCAGACCCCGGGATAGCACCACTCTCCGCCGACTCTTTCCATCTGCTCTTTGAGCTGTACCGCTGCCAGATAGAATGCGCTCTGTAACCTTAACCTGTCAAAGAAAGCACGGAACTCTTCGAGTTCACTCTTAAGTTCCTCGACGATATAGCTGACTATTCCGAATTCAAGCTGCTGTACCTGCTCGTCGATATTCTGGTCTCCCACCGTGGAAAATGAATCAGGTGTCAGGGAGTTTTTGAATTCACGGAATTTATACTTCGCACTTCCGCGCTTATAGAATTTCTCGCTTCGGGATGATACTTCCTCAAGCTTAAGAGAACTGAATTTCAGTCCGTCCTCAAGTCCGCTCTCCATCACGATCCTCGGCCTTACGACCTGCTCACGTCCCTCATCCTCTTCATCCGATCCGTCCGTGTAGAAGGAAATATCTCCGAGAACACTCTTCACAAATTCTTCGCGTTCCGCGGAATAAGTCTTCAGGAATTCGGTTCTGAAAGCACTGAGTCCTGCGGAACTTAAGTCATCACTCTCCGACAAAAGTGCCCTTATCGCCGAGAGCGAATCACTGAACAGATGCAGCACCTTGATATCTTCCGTAAGTCTTGTAACCGGATTGCTCTGCTGCAGCTTTTCCCTTCCGCCTCTTCCGAGCGTGTTCCACTTGCGGATCACATCGCTGCAGATCTCATAAAGAGAGCGTATGAGTTCCTCGTGTGAGATGAAGTCCTTAATTATCTCCTGACGGTACTTTATCTCACCTGCGGACTCAAGTGGGATCATCATGACATTCCTGAGAGTTTCCATCAGATAAGTGTCTTCTTTTTCGACGCTCTTAAGCTTTCCGTTTTCAAATACAAGCCTCTTTGCTGCGGAAAGGATGAGCGTCTTTAATCCGAGGTCGCCGATGATGCTCTCGGTGTCATAGTATTTTTCTTTATCGGACCTTTCGCGTTCCTTATATAACAGGCATACCTTCATAAGCGCTCCTTCAGCTGCTCGTATGTCAGCCTGTATTTATTCACGACGTTCTCGGCGCATGCGGTATCATCCGCTTCACCCCTTACGATCCTGTAGGTCTGAACCCTGTGATCGTCGAGAGTTGCCTTGAGGCTCACAACGCCTTCGCCCGCAGAACAGAGTTCGCGAAGATGCGTGACATAGATTCCCATGCATCCCAGGGCAATAAAATGCTCAAGCACATTCCTTCCCATGATCTCCGCATCGTAGCTTGCCGCGGTTGTGAAGAGTTCGTTGATGACTACGAAGGTTCCCTGCTTCTGCTGCTCCATCATCGGAGCGAGCCTCACAAGCTCCTCTTTAAGCTTACCGCGTCCCGTCTCAACACTTTCCTCAACGGAAAAGTGCGTCTGTATATCCGGGAAAAAAGGAACGTTAGCGGACTGAGCGGGAACATCGAGTCCCATCTGCGTAAGGTAAACGAGCTGGCCGAGGCTTCTTGCAAAAGTGGTCTTACCGCCCTGGTTTGGACCGGTCAGCACGAAGAACTTCTCACCGGTCTCATAAGCAAAGTCATTCGGAACGACTTCCTTTTCCTTGGACCTGTTGGTAAGCGCAAGAGCCATATCGTAGAGTCCCTTTGCTTCCATTCCCTTATCCTCATCCGTCCCGGGCTCGGTGAACTTAAAGCCCGACTCTTCCATGTCGATCTGAAGCGAACGGTAGGACAGATAGAAGATGACTTCCCTTTCGAATCTGTGCAGTACTTCCTTTTCATATCCTTCGGACATCTCTGCGGTCTGTTCGATCAGTGCAAAGATCCCGGGCTTTTTCTTCTGTATGATCTCCAGACAGGATTTTTCGATCTCTGTAAGCGTGGGATCCGCGATGAAAGGATTCCGGAGGCTTCTTACTTCCCCGCCTCTCTTTTCCCTGAGCAGCTTACCGTAGCTTCCTTCATCCGGTAATTCTTTCAGTTCCACGCTCATCCTGTCCCTGTCATATGTGATCACAAAGCGGAGCGCCCTTATCTCTTCAAGCGTCTTTTCTATCTGCTCCCGCAGTCTTCGGTATTCCCCGCTATCCAGTATCTCCTTCAATATGGAAAGGAAACCCTTCATGCCATCGGAGGACAGACCTGCGGATTCCAGCGACTTCGCAAGTTCTTCGTAGACATCACAATAAGATCCGACCTCCCTTATCTGCCAGACGTATCTTTGCAGAGGGATGCGGACCTTTTCTTTTTCCCTGCGGATGTTTTCGATTTTCTCAAGATCTTCGGTGAATTTTACAAGTGCCGAATATACTTCATCATTCCTGATGTCCCTGTATACAGCACGGCGATAAGAAACTTCCTCCGGAGACTGAGGAATATACCTGAAATACTTTTTGACATTCCTGCCCCATTTGACGCTGAGTCTGTCTATCACCTGATCCAGATTCAGATCCCGGAAAAATGGTGCGGACTCCAGGGGCTCGAATTCCCTTGAATCGGGGTTCAGTATACTGAACCCCGCCGTGTTGTCACTTGATGCTCTGTTCCCCATGAAATACCCTCTGTTTCTCCCCCGTATTTTCATTCTAACAGATTAAGCGGGTATTTCAATTATGATATCAGCTCGCGAGGTCGCGCTTATTGTAGTAAAAGAACGCAAAGAATACGCCGCATACGGTAACCGCCACGCCAATGCAGACAGCCTTTACGGGAGTGTCCGCACCTGTGAAGATCTCGGCAGCGTTTACGTATGAATAAGGGCCGACGAACAGATAATCCTTAAGGTCCGGAACAACCCTTCCGATGACATCGTAGAAATAGAAGAACATTGCGAGAGCGATTCCCATTCCCATCCGGTTCTTCCAGGACAGAGCCGAAATACCGAAGCAGATTCCCGCGACCTCGAAATTCATCAGCATCTGTCTTACCATGAATGTCATAAACTGCGCCGTGGGAAGCTCCTCACCGAGGGCTGCGAATCCCACAGCATAGAGAATTGCGCAGATTACGATAAAGAAAACCAGAAAAACGGCAACACATAATGCCTTTGCGATGAGAACCTTAGTCCTTGATACCGGAAGCGAGAAAAGGAATTCACCTGAGTGGCCTTCTTCTTCCTTTGATATGATGCCGATCGCCAGGATCGCCGCAAACATTCCGCCGCCCAGGCCGTGAACCGTTCCCACCTCCGTTGCAAAGTAGCCTTTCAGGGTCGCAATGCTGAGAGTGCTCATTCCGAAGGCATCGGAGAAAGCGCCCATATTGGAGAACGCATCCGCCATATCCTTCATCTCACCCTGCATGCTCGAATAGAGCAGTATGCATGCAAGTCCCAGAAGTCCGACGGACAGGCTCCATATAAGGAAGCTCTTAAGATTCAGTTTTAATTCTTTTGCCAGTATGTGTTTCATCACTTTTCCTCCTCATCTTCATAGAAGGCAAGAAATGTATCATCGTCGATCTTCGGAGAATCAAGCATTGTCAGCCTGCCGTCGCGCATTATGGCAGCGGTTCTGCAATACTTATTGACCTCCGAAAGAACATGTGTCGAAAGAAGACAGGTCGCTCCCTTTGCCACATATTCGTTAATAAGTTCGAAAAAGTGCTTCTGCACCAGCGGATCGAGTCCGGAGGTGGGTTCGTCGAATATAAAGAGCTTCGGTTTATGCTGCATCGCACATACGATGCTGACCTTCTTTCTGTTTCCGAGGGAAAGCTCCTTGATACGTTTGTCGGTATTTACTTTCAGCTTCTCACAGATCTTGCCCGCTTCCTCGGAGCAGTCGAGCCCCCTTACATCGGCTGCATACTTTATAACATCGGATACCTTCATGGTGTTGTAGAACCACGCTTCGGAAGGCATATAACCTACCTCCTTCAGGATCTCTTCATGGTCCGTTACCGAATCCATGCCGAGGATCTTAATGCTTCCTTCACTGAACTTAAGGAATCCGAGCATCGAACGTATCGTTGTGGACTTGCCGGCACCGTTTGGTCCGAGAAATCCGAAGATATCTCCCTTCTTTACATCCAGTGATACATCGATGACTCCCCTGTTCTTACCGTAGCTCTTGGTCAGATTTCTTATCTCGATGACGTTTTCCATATGCTGCTCCTTTCTGTGATTCTATTATTAGCAGCAAAATAATACGGGAACAATGCCTGTTCCCGTAAGATGCACTTATTTGCCTTCATCAGGCACTTTTTTATGCTTTGTCTGGAAAAGC
>JAILOC010000149.1 GCA_024691045.1 Lachnospiraceae bacterium
ATGGTTCCCTCAAATGCATACCCCGAATACAGAAGACCGCCGGTTATGATTCCGATAAAAAGAGAACTGTAAACTTCTTTGGTGATAAGCGCCAGAACTATAGCCACAAGCGGAGGAATAAGTGCCCATGCGGTTTCTCCGACATTATCCGGAGTAGTAAAGAGTTTTCCGGCGATGATGGTGCCGACCACCCAGACCAAAAATATGATCTTGACTATCAGCCAGATTGTTTTTTTGATATCCTTCGTACCTTTCTCTTTCATAAGCTCTCCTTTATTGCGGGTATGTTTTCTTAAGATCAAAACCCGCAGATATTATACAACAACAGCCCCTGTCTTGTGAAGGTGAACGAAGGGACGGTTCCTGCGTTCACAAAACCAAAAGTGAATGCAGGAACCGTCCCCCTGTTTCACAAAAAAAGGACAGGCATCTGCCTGTCCTTACAATAATCTCATATTATTTTGCGATGACCGTTCCTTCTTCTCCGGCATAAACGGGAAGTGCATTCTCCGCTGCCTTGTAGCCTGTCAGGATGTCATCCTTTTTCGATATCGAAACAGCCTTCTGAAGATCGAGATCCGTTATATCGCTGGTCCTTCCGATGATATCGAAATCGTCATTTTTATTGAAGGTTATCGATATATCTTCAAGGCCCAGAAGTCTTTCACGCTTTACGGCATTTTCTTCTTCGGAAGCCTTCTGCTGCGCAGCCGCTGCCGCAGTATCCTCTGCAGCCTTGACCTCTTCGGGCTTTCTGATCTCCGCCAGGGACTCCCGTACCTTCAGAGACGAATAATCGTTATATATTTGTGAATGATCGAAATAGTTCCCTATCCTCATAGTCATGACCTCCGTGTCAAAACCTGTCCGCTATATATATCGGCAGATCGGTCTGACATATTTATACGGAGATGGAAAAAACTCTGATCAGTTCTTTCCGATGAATCCCTTAAGTTCATCCATGAATGAATCTACATCCTTAAACTCCCTGTATACGGATGCGAACCTTACATATGCAACCGCATCGAGGTTCTTGAGCTTCTTCATTACGATCTCACCGATGATGCGTGAAGGGATCTCCTTATCCTCAAGAGTTGAGATCTCGTTCTCCACCTCATCGACAAGCTGAGTGATCTGTGTTGCACTTACGGGTCTCTTGTGACATGCACGCAGTACGCCGGATTCGATCTTGGCACGGTCATACTGTTCCCTGTTATTATCCTTCTTGATGATGATAAGGGGAATGGTCTCGACCTTCTCATACGTCGTGAAACGCTTGTTGCAGTTATCGCAGATCCTGCGTCTTCTGATGGAATAATTGTCATCAGCAGGTCTCGAATCGATAACTCTCGTATCATCACTTCCGCAATATGGACATTTCATGGCGTTCTCCTTAAAAGTAGATTATGCTCCGTAGTTTTCCCAGTCTGTAGCGGCTTTTTCCCACTTGCCGGGGTCTGACGCATATTCGTCATTCATCCAGGATATCGAATCACACACACCGTCTTCGTCAAAAGAAAACTTATTCGACTTCTTAACTTCGTCAGGGGTCGTGTGATAATTAAAAGGACCCGGCCAGATCTCGCAAAGCAGATGATCTTCCTTACGCTCTTCTCCCGAATCCGATGAGACTGTTTCCGTTATTTTCTTAAGTCTGTATCTGAGTCCCCCATAGGATCCCGAAAAATCCGACTTTTTCAGGAATCCTATAGGAAGGATATCTTCACGCTTGATCACGGGTCACCTCATTAAGAAAGTCACTCGTCATTCTTTTTTCTGAGGAAAGAAGGAACCTCCATATGAACGTCCTTGACCCTGCTCTTAAGACCGGTTCCGTCAGCTGCACCGAGTGCGGAGGGGCTGACCGTTCTGATGGGAGAAACGGGTCTGTCTGCACTTTCACGTGACAGGGATGAAGGAGCGGGTGAAGGATTAAATGAAATGCTGTCAACGGAAGGGATGTTAGCCGTTCCGTATCTGGGCTGTGAAGGTACGCTGCGGGGAACGAATCCGCCGCCTGCCATATTGTCTTCGATGCCGGTAGCGATGATGGTGACGCTGATCTTGTCGCCAAGGCTCTCGTCATTACGCATACCGAGGAAGAAATCGACTCTGTCGCCGACAAGATCGTGGAAGTATTCGTCGATCTCCATAATATCTCCGGCAGTGACATTACCGACAACGTTTGCGATGATGGCATTTGCGGAATTGATCTTGGAATCGAGAAGCTTGCTCTCGACTGCGGCCTTTGCAGCGGCAACGGCTCTGCCTTCGCCCTCTGCCTCACCGATTCCGATAAGAGCGGTACCCTTATCCTTCATTGCCTTCTTGATGTCTGCGAAGTCAAGGTTAAGGTCTCCGTCCTCGTTGATGATATCGGTAATACCGCGAACAGCCTGCTTGACTACTTCGTCTGCAAGCTTGAACATTGTCTTGATGGGAGTGGATTTGCTGGCAAGATTGAAAAGCTTGTCATTGGGAATTACGAGAATGGTATCGAGATCATCGCGGATCTTGGCGATACCCATCTGAGCGTTTTCTCTTCTTACCGCTCTTTCAATGGTGAAGGGAGTGGTCATTACACCTACAGTGAGGATTCCGAGTTCCCTTGCTTCGTGTGCGATAACGGGAGCCGCACCGGTTCCGGTTCCGCCGCCCATTCCGCAGACTATGAATACCATATTTGCATCCTTAAGATGCTCTCTTATCTCGTCTATGCTCTCCTGAGCCGCTCTTTCGCCCACCTCGGGATCGGCACCTGCGCCGAGGCCCTGGGTTTCCTTCTCACCGAGAGGTACTTTATCGGGAGCAAGCGAAAGCTCAAGATCCTGGAGGTCAGTATTCATTGCCACAAACTCTACGCCTGTGACACCGTCTTCTATCATTCTGTCTACAACGTTGTTGCCGGCACCGCCGACACCTACAACGATAATTCTTGCTTTTCCGTTAGGCTTTGTGGACTCTTTTATCTCGTACAAGGTTTTGTCCTCCTAAAAAATGTCTACATTCTGTACTATAATAATTTAAAAACGCATATTTTTCAACATATATTGTGGATAACGGTTGTTATTAGCCGTCTGTGTCCGGTTTGAAAACATATATGCCTTCTTCGTTGTACTCTTCCATATTGAGTACGCCGCTCAGGTTTTCTACCCTCTCAAGGAATGTTCCGAGAAGCATTACCTTGTCTTCTATTCCCTGTTCGTCGGTTCCGAGGTCAACCCTGATATTGCCGAAATAAACGGTAACTTCACCGTTTCCGTGGAAATGGATCCTGTCCGCGGTCAGTTCATATTTGGCAAGCAGCTTTGTAAGATCCAGCGTTCTTAAGAATATATCAGTATCCTCGGTTGTAAGCGGTTTACCTACCTGGATACCGGAGAAAGTGATGCCCGTAACCTGCGGAATTCCTTTTGTCAGGACATCCGAGCTTTCGACAACGGTTCCGTCTTTGTCAAAATAGATATATCTGTCCAGATACTTCACATATCCGGCAAGTGCCTTTTCGAAGACCCTTATCCTTATGGAGTCCGATGAAACAACCTCTACGCTTATCGCATCGACAAAGGGCACATCCGTGATCTTCCTGTTTTTGTACTTAAGAGACAGGACGATGGAATTGTCTCCAAGCGGTCCCGTCATCACGATATCTGTTATTTCCTGGTTGGAGTAATGGGTGTTTCCGTCAACATATATCTTGGCCGGATCGACCCTGTAGATCTCGAGAAAATATGCTATTCCCATTACGCAGGCAAAAATAAGGAGGAATACGAGCAAAGGCAGCATTATCCTGCGAACTGCCCTGCCCCCGCGGGCGGTCACTTTCTCCTGCTTTCCGCTCTGTTGGTCCTGTCTATATTGAGAACGAGTCCAACCTCAATGAGAAGGAAAAGAGCTGAAGATCCGCCGTAGCTTATGAAGGGAAGCGAAACACCGGTATTGGGAATCGATCCTGTAACGACCGCGATATTGAGTACGACCTGTATCGCAAAGTGGGCCATGATGCCCGATACTACAAGGAAGTTAAATCTGTCCTTGGTATTTCTTGCAACAAGGAGCATCCTGTAGATCAAAAGCGCAAACATTATCATGATCGATATCGCACCGATGATGCCGAGTTCCTCACAGATGACCGCGAAGATCATATCGTTGTGAGGCTCGGGAAGGACGGTTATCTTCTGTACGCTCTGTCCGAGTCCTCTTCCGAACCATCCGCCGTTACCGATCGCATAGAGTCCCTGAAGCATCTGGTGCGCCGAGGTCTCGGTCGAATTTTCGGGATGGAGCCATGAGGAGATTCTTGTAAGTCTGAATGAGCCTTCGGCTGCGGAATCGTTGGATGATACATATGCTATAAGTGCTCCCGCCGCCGCAAAACCCGCAGCGACGAAAAGAAGATATTTCTTGAAATCGGATGATGCGACAAAGCACATGACGAACGCGATACAGAAAACGATCAGTGCAGAGCTGAGGTTATCCGTAACGGTGTAAAGAAGAACCGATGCAAGGCAGGTAAGTCCCATGCACAGCGAAAAGCCTTTCCATGAAGTGATCGCTGCATTTCCCATAGAGTTGATCATTGCCGCAAGGAAAATGATCATCAGAAGCTTGGTGATCTCCGCGGGCTGAAGGTTACCTCCGATGAAGGGAACCTGTATCCATCTTCTCGCACCGTGTGATTCGATTCCGAAGGGAATGACCAGGAAGATGACACCGATGGCAAGGATATAAACGATCTTCTTAATATGCGGAAGATCCATTATCTTCTTAACAGGCATGAAGATCGTCACGAGCATACAGAACAGACCGAGTACATCTGCGATTATCTGTTTTTTGAAAAAGTAAGACGAGCTTCCGAAATCCCTGAGTGCGACGTACGATGAAGCGGAATAAACCATAAGGAGTCCGAATCCGATCAAAAAGAGTACGATGAACACAAGGTTCAGGTCGATATCGGTTTCAAGGTATTCCCTGAAATTATCGGCACTGTCCTTCCAGCTGCGTGCGTTCATGCTGACAACCTTATTCTGTTTGGACGCTTTCGTATCCGCCATTTGCTTCTTTAGTTCGTCTGTGTATTTCCGTCGAGGTTATCGTTAACGGGTATCGTGTCGTCTAGTATCGCAGTCGACTCCGTTGCAAGCTCACCGGTATCGGCATCGTAGAACCTTCCGTCGGGTCCGACCCTGTATCCTGTCTTTTCATCGATGGGATATGACATCCATCTGGGATAAACGCTTGCGGTCTCACCGGTTGAATCCGTTATTTCCGAAAGCTCTATTTCTTCGTAAGGATCCTCGGTGTCCGTTTCACCGCTTAGCTCTTCGTTTCCCTGAGTATATCTGAGAGTATTCTCAAGCTGCTTCTCCTCAAGGTACTTGATCTCATCGTCGGTGAGAGGCTCTGTCATATAGATTCCCATGTAGGGAAGAACTTCCTGAAGGATATCCCTACAAAGAAGGCATGCATACTTAACATTATCCTGCTTAGCAAAATTGGGTCTGTCGATAACGACATAGATCGCGATCTGCGGATCATCTGCCGGAGCATATCCCATAAAGGAAATAACGATCTGTCCTGTCTCGCGGGGAATGGTCTGTGCGGTTCCGGTCTTTCCGCCGATCGCATATCCGTAGGGTCTTGCGTTCCTTCCGCTTCGTCTGGATCCGCCCTCTTCCATTACGGTTGCCCTGCAGTACTGTCTCATTCTCTCCGAAACCGATTCGGATACGGTCTGCTTAAGCACCCTGGGCTCTATGGTACGGATGACCGCACCGTTTGAATCCGTTATGCAGCTTACGAGATGGGGCTCGTAATAATATCCGCCGTTTATGAGAGATGAAAATCCCGAGATCATCTGGATCATGGTTGCGTTGAAGTTCTGACCGAAGGAATTGGTCGCAAGGTCAACGGGACCCATGGTGGATGAATTATATACAAGAGTTTCGGTTCGTGATTCTCCCGCAAGATCGATGCCGGTCTTAAGTCCGAGGTTGAACAGCCTCTGATACTTGCACATATTCTCGGTTCCGAGCGACTGCGCGATCTTCATGAGTGCTACGTTACAGCTCCATGCGATCGAATCCTGAACGGTAACTACACCGTCTCCTCCCGAATCATATGTGTGGCACTTGATGAAATAATTGGAAACCTGAAGCGCGCCGTTACAGGTATAAACTTCGTTTCCGGTAATGGATCCGCTGTCAAGTGCGGCAGCTACGGTAAAGGGCTTGGCCGTAGATCCGGGTTCGTATGTATAGCTGATGCACTGATTCTTCCAGAGATTGTAGAGATTGACATTGATCTGGTCGGAGGACATCTGGTCGAGCATTTCCTGAGTGATCGTCTCCGGAGACTTTCTGTACTCGATATATCCGCCGGCATTTTCCACCGCTTCGTAATAATTGCATCCGATGAGCGGTGCGGTGTTCATATAATCACCGGGATTATAAGTGGGGAAATCCGCCATTGCGAGTATCTCGCCGGAATTGATATCCATGATGATGCATCCGAGATTTTCCGCTCCGTTACCCTGACGGTAATTATTCCTGTAGGTTTCGTTGAACTCGTTTAAATGCTTTTCAACAATGCCCTGTATTGTCGCATCGATCGTTGTATGGATGGTATAGCCGTCAACCGCAGGCTTGATGGTTCTTTCGAGAGTCGCATCCTCGTTCTGGAATCCGTACTCTCTTCCGTCTGTTCCGGTAAGAACGGATTCATAAAACTCTTCAAGTCCGTACTTTCCGCCGGAGTTGCCGTTTCCGATGGTGTAGCCGAGGAACGTCGAGCAGGAATTGCCCATCGGATAAACCCTCTTGTATTCTTCCTCGAAGGTGACACCGCGGATATAGGAATTGTTTTCCTGCATGTTCAGGAATTCGCTTATCTCGCCGTATGTAAGTCTCTTCGCAAGAATGCGGTACTGGCTGGTCTCATTGTTGGTCACATATGCCCTGAGCTCTGCGATATCTATCTGCGGAAAGCATTTGCCGAGAGCTTCAAGAGTGGGCTCGAGATATCTGTGATTGTCGTAGGTCATCATTACCGATGCATCGACAACGAGATTGTAAACCTTCTCGCTTGTTGCAAGGATCGTTCCCTTTGAATCAACAATATCCCCTCTTCTGAAGGGGATGATGACAGAATCATATCTCTGGTTTGACAGCACGATCCTCTGGTAATCTTCTCCGTGATCCCGTACGATCTTCACCAGCCTGATCGAAAGAAAAACCAGTAAAATGAGTAAAACCAGAAGTAACATACTCAGCTTGTAGAATCTTAACTGTCTTGCTGTGAATGTTCCTCTGGAATCACTTTTCTTTTTTTTCTTTTTCAAAGCCATAGGTCAGCCTCAGTCGCTGTATCTTCTCATATAGTCACCGGTCTCTCCGGAATAGAAGCAGATCTGGCCTTCATCGGCATATGTCATGCCAAGCTCTCCTCTTGCGACTACCTCAATATCTGCAAGGTCCACGCTTGCCATGATGCGGTTGTACTCTGCATCATTCCTGGAGATCATGCTTGAAAGCTCGCTTCTCTTAACGGTTACGCTCCTGCTGATCTCGGTGAGATCACTTCTGAGCCTTACATATGTTACCATCAGATATGCGCAAATGGCAAAAGAAATAATGGCAAGTCCCGCGGAAAGAACAACGGGAAGAGACAGTCTCTTCCTTGCTGCCTTGCGCTTCGGAGCCTTGCGTACTTCAGGGCGCACATAAGGTCTTGCGGGAGCTTCCTTTCTAACCGCGGTGCCCTGTATGAAGTCTGAGTATGATGTTCTGATTGCCATTTTCCGTTCCCCCTCTGTTTAATGAAGAATCCGTTCTTCAAAGAGTTTTTTCAAATACCCTGAGCTTTGCGCTTCTCGATCTCGGATTTGCTCCGATCTCTTCGTCTGTCGGTATTATCGGTTTTTTCGTTATTACTTTTCCTTTTGAGACCCTGCCGCATACACACTTCGGAAAATTCGGCGGACATATGCAGGGATCCTCGAATCTTTTGAATGCGTTCTTTACTATGCGGTCTTCGAGTGAATGGAAGGTTATGATGCAGAGTCTTCCGCCGGGATTCAGGAAATCCGCCATATCATCGAGTGATGTTTCCAGTACATCGAGCTCTTCGTTGCATGCGATCCTTAGCGCCTGGAAGGTCTGTCTCGAAGGATGGCCTCCCGCCCTGAACTTCGCCGGGATCGAGCTTTTAATGATATCGTTCAGCTCGAATGTGGTCTCTATCCTGCCGTTTTTTCTTGCCTTTACTATGTTCGACGCGATCTGATGTGCGAACTTTTCTTCTCCGTAATCCCTGAGTATCCTTCTGATCTCATCTTCGGGATATTCATTTACTATCACAGCTGCGGTTAAGTCTTTTCTCGTATCCATCCTCATATCGAGCGGAGCATCAGTGTTGTAGGAAAAGCCTCTGTCTCCGTTATCGAACTGATATGAGCTGACTCCCAGGTCGAGCATTATTCCGTCCGCGCCGGTGATCCCCATTTCCCTGAGAAGCCTTACCGAATTCCGGTAATTGTCCCTTATCACCGTTACTTTATCCCTGAATTCACTGAGCCTTTCGGTCGCCGCCCTTATCGCATCCTCGTCCTGGTCGAACCCGTAGAGATGACCGGTCGTGAGCTTGGAAGCGATAAAGGAGGAGTGGCCCGCTCCGCCGAGAGTACCGTCCAGGTAAACACCGTCGGGGCGGACCATCAATGAACATATTGTTTCGTTAAGCAGAACCGAGGTGTGCTTGAATTCCATCTGTTAAAGAATGATTCCCTTTTCAAAAAGGCTCTGAGCTGCGTCTTCGGGACTGATATCCTCGCTCTGTGAATTCCACTTGGCCGAATCCCAGACCTCGGCTCTTCCGTCCGCCGTTCCGACTATCGTTACGTCCTTGGAAAGTCCCGCATATTCTATAAGTGATGACGGAACGAGTACTCTTCCGTGGGCATCTATGTCCACCCTTGAAGCACCCGATCCGAAGAATCTCTTAAGTTCACGTGCCGTTCTGTCTGCATTGGAAAGTGCTTTAAGCTTCGCGGAAAACTCTTCCCACTCTTCGTCCGTGTAGATCACGAGACATCCGTCAAACCCCTTTGAAATAACGAAGGAATCTCCCAGGATCGCGGTGAACTTGGAAGGCACGGACATGCGGCCCTTGGCGTCTATTGTTCTGTTGTATTCGCCGATAAGGCCGGTCATTTTGCGTCAGTCTCCGAAAATCCAGTGTTTACGCGGTCTGCCGCAGGTTTTATCATTTTTTGTGGTTTTTGAATTTGCCCACTTTTGGGGGAATTTCTCCCACTATTTCCCACGACAATATGATATTAACCCCTATTTTAAGGATTTGCAAGCAATTTCTTAATATTTCTTAAAATTTTGTTTGGGTAAAAAATGACAAAAAAAGACCCCCAAAATCTACATTTTGGGAGTCACTTTTAACAGAAACTACAAGATTTTGTTTTTAGTGGGAATCTGTGGGGCAAAAAACGATAGATTTTAATTTTCCCTTTGATATCAGGATTCTCACGATCACATCGATTATGATGCTTCCGGCCACCATTACTGCGGCCAGAACCTGTGATACCGCAAGGGCTGTTCCGGGTATGAACAGTGTATCTGTGCGGATCCCTTCTATCCAGAATCTTCCCACTCCGTACCCTATCAGATAGAAAAGCCCGATCTCGCCGTAGAATTTTCTCTTTTTCCCGAGATACACGAGGAGAAGCACTATTCCGACATTCCATAAGCTCTCATACAGGAATGTGGGATGCACCTGGATGAAATTCTCTCCCGGCAGCATGTGCGCTCTTATGTTCTCACTTATATCCCTCGCACGAACAGCAGCTTCGGGAAGCCTCATTGCGAAGATGTTATCGGTATATTCTCCGAATACCTCGCGGTTGAAGAAATTCCCCCATCTTCCGAATGCCTGTCCGAGGATCAGTCCGGGCACGCATGTATCGAGGAGTCTGAAACCGTTAAGCTTTTTGATCCTGCAGTAAATGAACACCGTTGCGAACGCGGCAATGACACCGCCGTATATCGCAAGTCCGCCCTGCCTGATATTGAGTATCTGTATGGGATTTTCTTTGTAATATTCCCACGAGAAGATCACATAGTAGATGCGGGCGCCGAGCACACCGAAGAACACTCCGTAAAAGAAAAAGTCCCAGATGATCTCCTTGCTCCATCCCTCGCGCTTTGCGATCCACGCCGCAAGCGTACCTCCGGCGAACATTCCGAGCACAACGCAAATCGCATAGAGCTTGATCTCGAATCCGAAAACGTTGATCCCATCCGGAACATTCCTTAAGTACAGATGCAGATTGGGGAATGATATATCGGTTACATTCATCATACGTTAAACCTGAACAGGATGACATCGCCGTCCTGAACGACATATTCCTTGCCTTCGATACGGACGATGCCCTTCTCCTTGGCTGCGGCAATGGAGCCGTTGTCGAGAAGATCCTGATAATTGATAACTTCAGCCTTAATGAAACCGCGCTCAAAATCGGTGTGAATCTTGCCTGCGGCCTGGGGAGCCTTGGTTCCCTTCTTGATGGTCCAAGCACGGCACTCATCCTCTCCCGCGGTAAGGAAGCTCATAAGTCCGAGCAGATCATAGCTTGCTCTTACGAGCTTATCGAGTCCTGATTCCTTGAGGCCGAGCGCATCGAGGAATTCTTTCTTTTCCTCATCATCGAGTTCGGAGATCTCCTCTTCGGTCCTTGCGGAAATGACGAAAACCTCCGAGCCTTCGTTCTTTGCAAATTCCCTTACCTTCTTAACCTGCTCGTTGGATGCTCCGTCATCGGCAAGATCTCCGTCTTCTACATTTGCGGCGTAGATAACGGGCTTGTCTGTAAGGAGATTGAATTCCTTACGAAGCTTTGCTTCATCCTCATCATCTGTAACAAGGCTTCTTGCGGCGTTATTTGCCTCAAGGTGGGCCTTGAATCTTTCAAGCAGATCTAGTTCCTTCGCAGCGGTCTTGTCCATTCTCGCGGTCTTGGCAACCTTGGCGATACGCTTTTCTAAAACTTCGAGGTCAGCGAAGATTAGCTCGAGATTGATGGTCTCGATATCCCTTATCGAATCAATGCTTCCGTCCACATGGATGACGTTGTCATCGTCAAAGCATCTTACGACATGTACGATCGCATCGACCTCACGGATATTAGCAAGGAACTGGTTTCCGAGGCCCTCGCCCTTTGATGCGCCCTTGACAAGTCCGGCGATATCAACGAACTCGATAGTCGCAGGTGTGACCTTCTTGGTGTTATAGAGCTTGCCGAGCTTCTCGATCCTTTCATCGGGAACGGCAACAACGCCAACGTTTGGATCTATGGTACAGAACGGGAAGTTCGCAGCCTGCGCTCCCGCCTTTGTTATCGAATTAAAAAGAGTACTCTTTCCTACATTGGGTAATCCCACGATTCCGAGCTTCATGACAATATATCTCCTTACAAATATAATAAGTCCCAAAAAACATAGATATTCTACACTAAACACCGAATATATACAAATCTTCAATCTGTCCGGCTCATACGGGCTGCCGGATCGCTGCATTCAGGGTCTGACAAAAACCTCAGCAAGTTCAGGTTTCATTTGTGAAGATCAATCTATGTGACAATTCCATAGATCTCCGCCCCCTGATAACCGATCCCCCGTAAAAAACGGGAAATCATCACACACCTATTTTTATCATAAATATTATTATCTGCAAAAAATGTGTTGACAACTATATCGTCATCCGATATACTCGGGTTACGATATATCGGAAGTCGTTATATCGTGTGTCGATACTAACTCATTAACAAACAGACAAAGGGGAGGAATGAAGATGCCACAACAGGCACTGACGGAAGCAGTCTTCTACATAATGCTCTCATTACTCAAACCGCTTCACGGTTACGGGATCATACAGAATGTTGCCGAATTGTCAAAAGGCAGGGTCAGGCTCGCACCGGGTACTCTTTACGGGGCTCTCAATACTCTTGTTGACAAGGGATGGATCGATGCTCTTCCCGAAAACCCCGAATCACGCAAAAAGGAATACGTGATAACAACGGCGGGAAAAGCAATTCTGGCAGAAGAGATCGAAAGGCTTTCGGAACTTGTGGACAACGGCAGGAAACTTTTGGAGGAAAGCTGATATGCGTACAACATTTCATAAACTCTTCTGGTTATGGCAGCTCCCCAAGGAAGAAGCCTGGATCAATGAGATGGCTGAGCATGGATACGGTCTCGTGAGCACGGGAAGGATCACTTACGAATTTGAGAATATCGAGAACGGAAAATACAAGTACAAGATCCTGTTTCTGAAGGGCAGCTTCGGTTCCGGGAAGATCCGTGAATTCCTGAAATTCATGGAAGAGATGGATGTTTATAACACGGGTCATGTCTCCTACCCCGGACACACGGTTGTCTACCTGAGATATGACAGCAATATGAGTGATTTTGATGTCTATTCGGACCTGGATTCGAAGATAGAATACGAAAGAACTATGGTCGGCTATTTTACCTTTGCGGCAGTCCTGAACCTTTTTGCCTGGGTTCTGAATATGACTATTTTCATCATAAACTGCCTGAACGGATATCCTTCCTTTGTAAGCCTTGCCTGTGCACTGAACCTTGCGCTGGCGGTGCTCTTGATCAAATACATATTAAAGCATGTAAACAAGATAAAAAGCTACAAAGCTGAACGCGAGATACACGAATAAGGAGAATAAAATGCAGAGATTAACGAATCAGGAAAGACTTCGTCCCTGGATGGGATTTGCACTGTTTGGCGTAACAATGGTGATATTCATCACCGTCTGCGCATGGATGCAGAGGAACTGGGGGATACCCGGGCTTATACTGACCGAGTTCCTGCTTGCCGGTATTGCGGTCGGATTCTGCCTTATCAGAAAAGTCAGGATAAGCGAAGTTCTTCCGATCAAAAAGATAACCTTCAGGGACTTTGCGGGATGTGTGGTACTTCTTATCGGTACATATATGCTCTCAATGTTATCGGTATTTGTGACCGCCTTCCTCTTCCCTTCTTCAGCTTCGGAAGCTGCGGAACTCAGCGGCTTTCTGTATGAAAAGGGTCTCGGTCTTATCCCGCTGCTACTGATCGTTGCGGTTCTTCCCGGAATATGCGAAGAGACTCTTCACAGAGGAGCGCTTCTTTCAACATTCAGAGGACTCGATAAGGAATGGCTTGCTGTATTATTTGTAGGACTCTTCTTTTCGATCAATCACCTTTCGATCCTCAGAGGAACCTTTACCTTCATACTCGGTGCGATATTTGCTTACATAGTCATCAAGAAGAACAACATCCTTCTTACAATGATCATGCACTGTATGCTCAACTCTTTCTCGGTAATAATTTCCTACATTACATTCAGCAAGTATGAGAGCATTAATACCAATATCACCGTTGATGCACAGACACTCGGGCTTTACTTCGGAGCATTTTTCCTCGCTCCCATCATCTTCGTGACCGGCAAGATGATCTTACTGCCCGAAACACATAAAAAGAAGCACTTTGCGATCGCGGGTATCATCTCCGCAGTCATGCTGATCGGAGGCATCACTCTTATGGCAGTTTTTTCGACTCCTCCCATCTTTTCCGCAAACGGACCTCTGAACATGGAAGAGGGTGAAGTAAAAAGCTTCGGAACGATCGGCATCGAAGAAGAAAAGGATTATACCGTAATGCTTGTTGTAACCGGTTCAAGCGCAAATTTCAGAGTGGAAGTAAGCGATGAAAACGGCGAGCTTATCTGCGGCGGTGATGTGGATGCATCCCAAATGGAAATCTACACTTCCACCGTGCTGATCCACGAGGGCAAGATCACTATAAATCTGATAAGTCTGGATGGTGATCCCGGAGACAAGGCCCAATACACACTGGTCGTGAAATAACAAAATGGGGACGGTTCATCCGTCCCCATTCTTTATTCGCGTGATACTTATAATGCGTCATTACTCCTTAGGTCCAAATTCCATTATTTCGTCATCGTCATCTTCCGGCCTTGGTGCTTCGTCGCTTATTCCCAGCGCGTCTTTGACTGCAGCTGCTATCTTCGCATACTGCTCTAAAGTATTTGCATGCTCTTTTTCGACGAAGTCGATATCCCTGTCCCTGGATGCAAGCTCCATCTTGGCCGCAAGATCCGCAAGTGCACCCGCACCTATGGTCCGTGACGTACTCTTGACCGCGTGGACAAGAACGGAATAATTATCCCAGTCCTTCTTATCGTAATATCCGCAGAGCTTTTCACTGTGATCCGCATGACCGGTTACATATTCCCTAAGGATGTCACGGTAGAAATCTTTGTCTCCCTGTGCATATCCTATTCCGGCCTCGATATCGATGCCTGCCGCCACAAGCTTTTTCTCAAATGGATCACCGGCTGAACCGTTATCGGCGGAAAGCTCCGAAACACTTCCGGAAGCCTGCACGCCTTCATTCTTTGCACTCTTTTCCACCTTATCAGCAGGAAGGTAAGTAACCAGCATCCTCTCAAGCGCCTTACCCTCGACAGGCTTCGTCAGATAATCGGTAAAGCCCTCAGACATATACTTTTCCTTGGCACCCCTGATCGCATCCGCAGTCAGACAGATGATCGGAGTATCCTTATTAAGCCCGCTGTCGAGATCGCGGATTATCTTGAGCGTCTGCGTTCCGTCCATTCCCGGCATTCTCTGGTCCAGAAGGATCAGATCGTAATGCACATCATCACAGAGCCTGACCGCCTCTTCTCCTCCCGATGCCGTATCCATCTGCACATCTGTCTTCTTGAGAAGATTGACCACAACGATGATGTTCATTCTCGTATCATCGACGACAAGAATCTTCGCATCCGGAGCGTGGAAGGATTCGTGATAAAGCTCATTGCTTCCGGAATAGAGCGAATGGATCTTGTATTCTCCGATAGGTTCGTTATTTTCGATCTTCTGCCACAGGTCAAAGGAGAACACGGAGCCTTTTCCATAAGTACTCTTAACCCTCAGCTTACTGTCCATAAGGGCAAGAAGCTTGGTCGCGATGGACATTCCGAGTCCCGTTCCCTCAATAGTTCTGTTGCGGATAACATCCAGCCTTTCGAATGATTCGAAAAGCTTGTCCATATCACTTTCCCTGATCCCTATTCCCGTATCCGCAACTTCAAAATACAGAAGTGCCTTTCCCTCCCTGACCTCTTTTCCCTTCACGGTGAGGGTAACACTTCCTTCGTGAGTGTACTTGACCGCATTGGTAAGAAGATTCAGTACGACCTGGTTGATACGTGTATCATCTCCGTAGAACTCGGAAGGAAGATCGGGATCGACGATGACCCTGAACTTGAGATTCTTCTCCTCCGCTCTTTCCTGTACGGAATTGACGAGATAGGTGATTAGCGTGCTGAGACTGTAGCGGACGGGAACAATCTCCATCTTGCCGTCTTCGATCTTGGAGAAATCGAGAATGCTGTTAACAAGCTGGAGCAGATTCTTTCCGGAGTTTCTGATATTGCCCGCATATTCCCTGATGCTCTCCTCCCCGGTCTCCCTGAGGATCATCTCATTCATTCCGAGGATCGCATTGATGGGAGTTCGTATCTCATGCGACATATCGGCGAGGAAATTACTCTTTGCTTTATTCGCTTCGTCTGCGGATGCTTTCTCGAGTCTGAGCACCTCCGCTTCGTACTGCTCCTTCTGTCTTGAGGACTTCATCTCCTCAACCTTCTTGCCGTAAGCCTGCTCGCTCTTGTATCCGATGAAATAGAATATCGTAACGAGCGTGAAGACCGTAAGCGACACAAGGATATTTACCGTAAGCTGTGAGTACGCATCCCGTAACAGATCGGCATTTCGTACCACGATCACAATATGCCACTGCTCCATCACGCTGCTGGTGAAAAGAGTACACTTCTCACCCATGACATCCGCCTCTATGGTTGTATCGTCTGCATTTATTATTGTATTAAAGAGCGCTTCACCATAATTGTCGCAGATATTGGTTCCTACGTACTGTCTGTCCTTGTGTGTGACGATAAGTCCGTCACTGTTTACTATCATCGCATAACCGTTTCCTTCGATACTTGTCTCTTCGGTTATATCCTGAACATGTCCTATAGTGACATCAAGACAGACAATATTGTCATCGTAACCTCCCGCCGTGCGGAGCAGTCTTCCGATCGTAATGACTATATCCCCGGTATGTGCATCAACATAGGGAGAAACGATTATGGTCTTTCCGTCCGCTTCCTTGATCGCACTGTACCAGTCTCTTTCTCTTGCATCATAACCTTCCGGAGGAACCCATCCCGAGCCGTCAAGGAATTCCCCGCGTATATATCCGTATACCCCGGTAAAGTTCTCATCAAATCTTCCCTTGAGCCTTGTTGTCTGGGATGTAAGATAATTATTTATCTTGTCGTTCGATTCACCGTTTTCAAGCATCAGATCGATGGAGTCCGCAGTCACATTGAGAGAAGACTGGGCTATCGCAAGATAGTTATCGAGTTCGGATGAGATATTTGCGGCCTTGTCCTCTCCCGAGGTATAGATCCCGCTGAGTGAAACCCTGTAGAAAAGTCTCGAATTATATATAACAGTGAAGACCATAAGAGCGAGAGTAACGAGGATCGTTACAAACAGGTTGATCCTGCTCTTCTTGATATTGATACCGGTCTCACCGCTTGCTTTCTTGTATTTGTATCTCTGCGCAACGATATAGATGAGTGCAAGGATTATCATGCACAGGAATATGGAGATCATAAACAGAATGACTGCGATCATATTCAGGACAGCCGAGTTTCCCGTGCCCTGTGGTATTGTCTTTCTCATCCAGTCCGCGATCAGATAACCTCCAACGCAGGCTGCGAGAAGAAGTCCCGAAATGATGACGTCAAGCCTTGCCTGAAATCTCGTATCACGTGCGGTGTTTTCCGCATGCTCGAGTCCGCGGGATTTATATGTCTTATTGATCGACCATGCAAAGAAGACCTCGATCACATATCCGATGACCGCACAGTAATAATAGGGATTTGTAAAATCGGAATACCAGTCATAGCATGAAGCAGTCCACATGCCATATTGTGAGCAGAGATATAACAGAACAGTGAAATGGAAATAGGGAAAAGGTTCTCCGTTTTTCTTTTCCTTCAGATAATACAGAACCGACTGTAAACAGATGATCACAGCAACTGTAGAAAAGCCCACCTGCCATACATTGTTGAACAATCCGCCGTACTGGATATAGATGAAGAACTGAAGCACATTAAGGGGGATGGGAAGAAGCATCAATGGATTGAAATACTTCTTCGCCCCCTCACTGCGCATATGGATCACAGAAAAGAAAATAACCAGATATCCGATGTTCCATCCAAAGTATGCAAGGAGCGCAGATACATCCGGTTCCTCATGCATCACTATGGTGTAGGTGGTCCAATAATAGTCACTGAGAAGTTCCGATAGGAAAAACATAGAGGCTAAAAGCCATCCCTTTTTCGGTATCTCCACATATCTGAACAAGCTGCCGAGCAAGCCTATTATGGCAGCCAGGAGCATGATGACATCGGTAACAATATCAAGATTCACCATTCTTCACACCCTCATCGGACAAAGCACAAAGTATTATCTGAGATTAAAGTTCTTAAGATCGCCTTCGATCTCAGAAGAGTATCCCGTAAGCTTAACGGATACATCGGAAAGATTATCGGTCTCATGGGAAATTCTGGAGCTCTCATGAACGATCGAATCGGAAAGCTCGAGGATCTGATTGATCGTTGCTGCCTGCTCCTCAGTAGCTGCGGCATTACCGGTAGCAACATCGTTGATCCTGCTAATGCCTTCGGCTATATCGGAGATCGCATCGGTTGCCTTTGAGATATTTTCAAAGATAACATCGAAGGACTCGTTGGAACGGTCAACACCGGCAAGACACTTCTCCATATCCTTGAGACAGTCGTCAGCTTTCTTGTTGATGTCGACGATATTGCCGGTAATGGTCTCTACAAGAGTACTGATGTGTGATGCAGCCTGTGATGACTGATTTGCGAGTGCGCCGACTTCGCCTGCGACAACCGCGAATCCTCTTCCCATCTCTCCCGCTCTCGCCGCCTCGATCGAAGCATTTAGTGAAAGAAGGTTGGTCTGTGAAGAGATATCTCCGATCGTATCGGTTATTCCCTTGATCTCATCTACGGTTGCTGCGGTCATTCTGATGATCTCAGCAAGCTGGCCGATGGTGTGATTGAGAACGGTAACGCTTTCGGTCATTACCTTCATCTCGCTGCGTCCGTCTTCGGAAGACTTGACCGCTTCGGAACAGAGCTTTCTTACTTCATCGGAACCGGTTGCAAGCCCTGAGGATACGCCTGCAAGCTCGGTTGCCGCATTTGCGACATTCTCTATCGACTGGTTAAGGTCGGTAAGATAATCATTGAGTTTTTCAATGGAACCGTTCTGTGAAGAATTGGAATCGGTAAGTCCGTCCGAAATACCCTTACACTGTTCGGCACTCTTGGACATATCATCGGATATATCGGTAAGATGCAGGAGCATTTCTCTCATACGGTCGATGTAATCATTCAGCTGCTCGCTGAGTGTGGTGATCTCATTATTTCCCTCGGGATCGATCTTGGTAGTGAAGTCACCGCCGGTAAGATCGCCGATCTTGCCCGAAACGGATGATACGGGATCAAGATGCTTTCTGATAGTAAGGAAAAGAAATACCGCAAGGGCGATAAGAAGCAGGAGTGATATGACGAGGCTTACATTCAGTGATGAAATGGTCCTGCTCATTACGAAGCTGTTGGGGGTGGCGCTGACAACAACCCATGAAGTTCCCTGAACCTCGGTAGCGGCGAACATCATCTTGCCCGCACCGGTCTTCACTACCTGTATCTTATCCTCGTTATATGAAACCGAAGTATCAAGAGAGGAATAAACGGTATTAAGACCCGCAAGGACAGGATCCGTGCTTCCGTTTAAATTGGTTCCGACAACGGATTCGTCGGTCGAAAGGAGTATATCTCCGCTCTCCGAATTGATGATGTAGATCCTGACATCGGATGAGCTTGACTTGAACGCATTCATCTTCTCCGCCATCTCATCAAATACGATATCGGAGCTGAGAACCGTCTTGTCATCAAGCGCGATGGAGCATGCAAGACAGGTCTTGCCGGTCGATGCATCAACGTAAGGGTCAGAAACGTAGAGTCCTCCTTTGGCGGCAAGTGCACCCGTATACCACGGTCTTCCGGTGAAATCGAAAGTATCATCGGGGATCCATCCGGAACCGTCGAGGAAGGTCATATCTCTTCCGTAAGCTACATATACATCCTGCGAATCGGGATCGGATGCGGTTATCGCAAGAAGCATCTGACGCGCATCTTCATAGTCCATTTCGGGTGAGCTCTTCCAGATATCAGCCGTTTGCTGAACCCTGCTCTCTATGAGACTCCACCAGTTGTAGATCTCATGCGAGTATGAAACAGATTCACGCACAAGAAGTGACTGCGACAGATCGTCAATCTGAACCGACTGTCTATTCATGCTGAACTCTGTAATGATCACAATGATCACGGTTACAGCAATGAGAACTCTTCCCAGCAAGATCTTTTTTAATGATTTTCTTTTCTTCATCCTTGATAATCCCCCGTTCCTATAATCCATTTACTGACCATCTTCCTGCTATTTTATGTACGGTCGGAGCCGATGGTCGTAACATCATAAGGTGTTGCCTGATATACGTAATAATTGAGCCAGTTGCTGTAGAGATTGATCGAATGACTTCTCCATGTAAGAAGAGGTCTCTGAGTCGGATCGTCATTCGGGAAATAATTTTCCGGAAGGCTTACATCATCTCTTTTTCCGAGATCTCTTTCATACTCATTCTTAAGAGTAAGGCGGTCATATTCTGAATGACCGGTCACGAATATCTTGTGTCCGTTCTCTGCCATAGCTAGGTACACGCCGGCTTTGTCGGATTCCGCAAGTATAGTCAGTTCCTTGCATGCCTTGAGAGCTTCGGAAGGAGTATCCGTATGCCTCGAATGAGGAGCAAGGAAAACATCATCGAAGCCTCTTACAAGAGGGATCTTACGGTTCAGTACCCTGTGCTCGAACACGCCGAAGAGCTTTTCGGGCAGCTGCCTTTTGTCTATTCCGTAGTAGTGATAAAAGCCTGCCTGTGCTCCCCAGCAGATATGGAAAATGCTGGTCACGTGTTTGTCCGCCCAGTCGAGGATCTTGACCGTCTCGTCCCAGTAATCGACCTCTTCAAAGGAAATATCCTCAACAGGTGCTCCGGTAACGATCATTCCGTCAAAATTCTGATCCTTGATCTCCCCAAATGTCACATAGAATTTGTTGAGATGGGAGGCGGATGTGTTCTTGGACACATGTGTTTCCGTCATCATGAACGTAACATCGACCTGGAGAGGTGTATTTGAAAGAGCTCTCAGAAGCTGAAGCTCCGTATCCTGCTTGACCGGCATGTTGTTCAGGATCAGAACCTTAAGAGGTCTTATATCCTGATGCATCGCGCGGTTTTCATCCATCACGAATATATTTTCTGTTTCAAGTATCTGCCTGGCGGGCAGCTCGCTCTGCACCTTAATGGGCATCTGACATCACTCCTTCAGATAGGTATTAATAAAATCATCCTCGGTGATAACATTTACTCCGAGGCTCTTTGCCGTTTTGTTCTTCGATGAATTCGAAGCTGCATCATTGTTGATAAGTGCGGTGGTCTTGGCGGATACGCTTCCCGCAACCTTGCCGCCCCTGTTTTCTATCTCGGCTTTCAGGGCATTCCTGTTTTCAAAATGCTCTAAGCTTCCCGTGATAACGAAGGTAAGACCCGCAAGATTTTGTGCCGAGGTGTTAACAGGCACTTCAAGTGACAGATACGCAAGCACCTCATCTATCCTTCGGTTTTTTTCATCATCCGCAAAATACTTTGTTATGTCCGCTGCCATGATATCGCCGATGCCTTCGATCTCGGACAGCTCGTCCGCGGATGCTCTTCTGATCATTTCCAAATCATAGCCGAATGCCTTGGCTAGAACCTTGGCATTGGCCACACCGATTCCCGGAATTCCCAGTCCGAACAGGAATCTGGGAAGCGTTGTCTTCGAGGCAGTCCTTACGGATTCGATAAGATTCGAATACGACTTTTCTCCGAAGCCTTCCATATGTACGATCTTCTCTTTAAATCTGTCCAGCCGGAAAAGATCGGCAAACTCCCTGATAAATCCCATATCGATAAGCTTTTCCAGGGTCATCTCGGAAAGGCCGTCGATATTCAGAGCATCCCTGCTTACAAACTGCGAAAAAGTCTTGATCTGCTTAGCGGGACAATCCGCATTTGTGCAATACAGGCTCTCCGCTTCGTTGAGCGCTCTTATCTCGGTGGGAGCACCGCATACGGGACATTTATCCGGAACGGTGATGCTGCCGCTCTTTGTCAGGTTCTCCGCGATCTGCGGTATTATCATGTTGGCTTTATAAACGGTGATGCGGTCACCTATGCCGAGTCCAAGTTCCCTTACAATGCTGACATTATGAACCGATGCCCTGGTAACGGTCGTTCCTTCAAGCTCAACGGGATCGAATATCGCAACGGGATTGATGAGGCCTGTTCTGCTCGCACTCCACTCTATCTCCCTGAGTGTGGTCTCGGCGGTTTCATCCGCCCATTTGAATGCGATGGCATTTCTGGGAGACTTTGCGGTCCTTCCGAGTGAGATACCGTAATTTACATCTTCATAAGTAAGCACAAGACCGTCTGAGGGAATATCGTATCCCGAGATCCTCTTCTCATAATCTCCGACTGCACCGACTACGGTTGCGGATGTGACCTTCATTCTCTCAACAGCCTCAAAACCGAGCGATTCAAGGAAAGAAAGTCTTCCGTCCGCAGATGCGAGAACAGCTTCGTCCGCACCGTCTGCGGAAACCAGATTGAAGGCAACAAACCTTACATGTCTTCCGGCGGTTATCTTCGAATCGAGCTGTCTTACCGATCCGCTGCAGAGATTCCTGGGATTCTTATACTTATCAGCATCATTAACTATCGATGCGTTGATCTTCTCAAAATCCTTATATGAAATTACAGCCTCGCCTCTTACAACAAGCGCTCCGGCAAAGGAGATCTTAAGGGGCACATTATCGAACACCCTTGCATTGGGGGTGATGACCTCACCTATCTCACCGTTTCCCCTGGTAACGGCTTTGGAAAGTTCACCGTTTTCATAAGTGAGCACGACAGTAAGTCCGTCGAGCTTCCAGCTTAAGACACCTTCATGTTCTCCGAGCCAGTCCGCAAGCTCCTCCCTCGATTTGGTCTTGCCGAGCGAAAGCATAGGCGAGGGGTGGCGCTCCTTGGGAAGCTCATCGACCGCTTCGTAGCCTACGGTCTGCGTCGGGCTTCCTGCCAGGACCACTCCTGTCTCTTCCTCGAGTCTTACAAGTTCATCATAAAGTGCATCGTACTCTCTGTCGGAAAGAGGCGATTCATCCTTGGCATAATAATCCTCGGATGCCTTCCTCAGAATGACATTTAATTCTTTTATCCTGTTTATCTTTACTTCGTCTGCCATAAACCCTTTATCTCTGATTCGGTGAGCTCTCTGTACTGACCGGACTTAAGTCCGCCGAGTGTCACATTCATCACCCTTACTCTCTTGAGCTTTTTGACCTTAAGCCCCACCTGCTCACACATACGCCTTATCTGACGGTTAAGCCCCTGGGTGAGGGTTATCGACATCGTGACCTTGTCCCTTATGACAACCCTGCACGGTCTGGTCTTTACCTTCAGCTCGGGGATGTAGATTCCCTTTCTGAGCTTTTCCGCCGTCTCTTCGGTGACTTCCTTATCCACGGTAACGATGTATTCCTTTTCGTGGAGATTGGCTCCTCTCATCATATGATCGATGAGGTCGCCGTCATTGGTCAGAAGGATCAGTCCCTCCGAATCCTTATCGAGTCTTCCCGCATAGGTTACCCTGACGGGATAATCTATATAGTCGGTTATAAGCCTGTCAGCATGTTCATCCTTTTCGGAGGTTGTAACCCCTTTGGGCTTATAGAAGGCGAGCACCACTGTGGCCTTCTTTCCCTTGAGAACTCTTCCCTCATACTCTACACGGTCGTCCGGAGATACACCTTCTCCGACCCCGGCGACATGATCGTTTATCATAACCTTGCCCGCTTCGATGAGTCTGTCCGCCTCACGCCTTGAGCATATGCCGGACTCTGCAAGGAATTTATTGAGTCTTATTTTTCCTGAGTCCATTCTTCCATATCCTCTATGCGGCGGGTTTCGGGGATTCCTGAAGTCTCAGAGCCCTTTTTGGCCATCTTGTCCGCAAGTTCATTGTATTTAACGCCCGTATGGGCATCAACTTTCTTAAATCTGATATCTATGTGGCTCATCCAGCCCTTCATGGCCATTGAATAGGATCTGGTCAGGTCATTTTTGCTCTTCCAGGCGCCGGTCACCCAGCTTTCTATTCCCTGGTAGTCATAATAGATCTCTATCGCCCTGTATCCGCTCTTAATGGCGCAGAGAACGGCATTCATGGAACCGAGCATTTCACCCGTGACATTCCGCTGCTTGGCGTTTTCAGGGTCATTTCCGCTGCCGCAGAGCACCCTGACGGTTCCGTCTTCCGGCAAAAAAACGCATCCGAAGGAATAGACTCCCGTCGAGGCGTTAAAACTGCCGTCCACATATGCTTTTATGAGATCTTTTCCGGCCAAAGCAATTCCTTTATGAACTCACATAAATAGTCAATCTATTTTATCACAAAATACCAAATTTTTGAACAAAAGAACGGCGGAACGAATCAATCGTTCCGCCGTTCGGGTTAGGGAAGAATTATATGAATCAGACAGTTTTGCCGGTCCGTTTTAAAAGCTGATCAATAAC
>JAILOC010000154.1 GCA_024691045.1 Lachnospiraceae bacterium
TTCTCAAAGAATTTGCATATGGGGTTCATAAGATACGCCATTACGGCTCCGCATATAACGGGCGAAACAACATCCTTGAACGCCGCAAAAAAACTGCCTATGCCGGAAAAATGCGTGAGCACAACATAGAGAACAACCGCAGTGCAGGCGGCAAAGGTATAAGCAAACCAATTCTTCTCAAGTAATTCCTTCAGTTTCTTCATAAAACCTTCCTCGCTAAGATGACATGTGCGTCATAAATCGAACAGGTTATTTCTTCTTCTGATGGGCAAGCATATATCCGATGGTTCCGGGTGCGAATTCTTCACTTCTTCCCGAGGACCTTCTGTCATCCCTGCGGGACCTGTCCGAATTATCCTTGCGGGATCTGTCCTGCCTGTCATTACGGGGAGCGCCTGCCTTGGGGGCACCGGCACCCGGAACTTTCTTTTCTCCGCTTCCGTCATCATCAAGTCTCATGGAAAGAGAGATCCTCTGCTTGACCGGATCGACATCGACAACTTTTACCTCTACAATATCACCGACGGATACAACTTCAAGAGGATGCTTGATATAATGGTCGGTCATTCTGGAAATATGAACGAGACCGTCCTGATGAACGCCGATATCGACAAATGCGCCGAAGTCGATGACGTTTCTTACGGTTCCCTTTAAGATCATTCCGGGTTTAAGATCCTTGATGTCGAGAACATCGCTTCTGAGAACGGGCTTGGGCATATCTTCTCTGGGATCTCTTCCGGGCTTTTCAAGTTCATGGAAGATATCGGTAAGAGTGATCTCACCTATTCCGAGTTCCTCGGAAAGCTTTACCTTGTCAGCGGTCATCTCGTATGCCTTGATTGCTTTCTCGGCCCTGATCTCACATCCCATCTTGTCGAGGAGCTTTCTGGCGGCTTCGTAGCTTTCGGGATGGACCGATGTCTGGTCGAGCGGATCCTTGCCTCCGTTTATGCGGAGGAATCCCGCACACTGCTCGAATGCCTTGGGGCCGAGCTTGGGTACCTTCTTGAGCTGGGCTCTTGATTCGAATCTTCCGTTTTCTTCCCTGTAGGTAACGATGTTCTTGGCAAGCGCTGCGGATACACCGGACACATACTTAAGAAGTGCTGCGGATGCTGTATTAAGATCAACACCCACGCTGTTAACCGCATCTTCGACAACACCGCCGAGAGTCTCGGCAAGCTTTTTCTGGTCACAATCATGCTGGTACTGTCCTACACCGATGGACTGCGGATCGATCTTAACAAGTTCCGCCAGGGGATCCTGAACTCTTCTTGCGATTGAAGTAGCGCTTCTCTGACCAACATCGAAATTCGGGAACTCCTCGGTTGCAAGTGCGCTCGCAGAATAAACGGAAGCACCGGCTTCGTTGGTGATCACGTACTGCACATGAGATTCGGGAATCTCACTTATGATCTCGGCAATGATAGCTTCGGATTCTCTCGATGCGGTTCCGTTACCTACGGAGATAAGGTTTACTCCGTACTTTTTGATAAGAACCTTAACGATGTTCTTGGATTCTTCAACCTTGTTCTGGGGCTCGGTGGGATAAATGACACGGGTGTCAAGAACCTTTCCGGTAGGATCGACGATCGAAAGCTTGCATCCCGTCCTGAATGCGGGATCCCATCCGAGAACGGTGCATCCTGCGATGGGAGGCTGCATAAGGAGCTGCTTTAAGTTCTTGCCGAATACGTCGATCGCTCCGTCCTCTGCCCTGGATGTAAGATCGCTTCTTATGTCTCTTTCGACAGCGGGAGCAATAAGTCTGTCATACGCATCCTGCACGGTAGCCTTAATGAGAGGAGTGGTATATTCGTTGTCGGAAGCAATGTACTTCTTTTCCAGATAACCGACTGCCTTCTCTGCAGGAGCCTGAACGGAAACGGTGAGTATCTTCTCCGCTTCTCCTCTGTTGATCGCAAGGATCCTGTGACCGACAACCTTGGAAACAGGCTCGGAATAATCATAGTAATTGGTATAAACGGATTCAGCCTCTGCATCCTTCGCTACGGAAACAAGATTTCCTTCGGCTACGGTAAGCTCTCTTAAATAGCTTCTTACATCCGCATCATCGGAGACTCTCTCTGCAATGATATCGCATGCGCCCGCGATAGCGGCAGCGGTGTCGGGAACCTCCTTCTCGGCAGCCTTTACAGCAGCTTCCTTGGTGTCGTTTTCGGGAGTGATCTTGCCGGTGACATATTTTGCGGCCTCCTCTTCAACGGGAGCGGTCGCATTCTGCGCAAGTATGTACTCGGCAAGAGGCTCGAGCCCCCTTGCCTTTGCAGCCGATGCTCTTGTCTTTTTCTTCTGCTTATAGGGTCTGTAGAGGTCTTCGAGAGTTACAAGCTTCTCCGCAGCTTCTATCTTGGCCTTCAGTTCATCGGTAAGCTTTCCCTGTTCATCGATGGAAGCGATATATGAAGCTTTCTTTTCTTCGAGGTTTCTCAGATAAACAAGTCTTTCGTGAAGACTTCTGAGCTGTTCATCATTTAATGAACCGGTGACTTCCTTTCTGTATCTGGCGATGAACGGAATGGTATTTCCTTCATCAATAAGGCCCACAGCGGCATCCACCTGGGATTTTTTGATCTTCAGTTCTTCCGCGATCTTAAGAGATATGTCCAATTTTGTCCTCCAGTATCTTACCAGCTATAAATACATCGACCGGTGTTGTTATCTTGATATTTTCATAGCTGCCCATGACGAGCTTGATCTTTGTGTCCGTAAACATGCTCACCATACGGGCATCATCCGTTATTCCGGCATCCCTGGGCGCTTCGGCTGCTTTTATGCACGCATCATACAGTATCTGTGAATAGAAAACCTGCGGCGTCTGCATATTCCAGACCTGCCTGCGCGGCGGCTCGCTTGTAACGATATCATTATCATCCGCAAGCTTAACCGTATCCTTGCTCGGAACGGCAGCAACACACGCTCCGGTTTCTTCAACTCCTTCAAGACACCTTCCGATGATCTCATCGTCGAGAAATGGTCTGGCTCCGTCGTGTACAAGTATTATCTCAGGCGTTCCGGTAAATGCTTCGCATTCCTTTCCTCTTTCGAAGATTGCCTTTACGCCGTTAGCCACGGAAAGGTATCTTTCCTCTCCGCCCTTTACTATCATACTGACCTTGTCGAAACCGTATCTGCTTACGAGTTCCCTGATCTGCGCCATATCGTCCTCACCGGAAACAAGTACGACATCATCTATAAGGTCCGACTTTTGCACCGCGTTCAGACTGTGCCAGATGAGCGGTTTTCCTCCGAGCTCAAGGAACTGCTTATGCACGCCGGTGCCCATTCTTGTTCCCCTGCCGCCCGCGAGAAGCACGAGAGCATTTCTTTTGCAGTTCATACCTTGAACACTCCCTTCCTCTCTCCTATCGAAAGATTCGGCACGGCATTCAGATCAAGTCCGCTTCTGTAACCGAGAAGATAATCATACGAACCGGCGACTCCGATCATCGCTCCGTTGTCTGTGCAGTATACGGGTTCCGGTCTTAAGAATTCTATTTCCCTTTTTGCACACTCTTCTTCGAATGCTTTTCTGAGGGAAGAGTTCGAGGCCACACCGCCGGCTATCGCAAATTTTCTGACGCCCCTGTCACTTGCGGCCTGCATGCTGTGTCCGACAAGAGTATCCACTGCCGCCTTCTGGAAGGATGCTGCAACATCCGCGGTATTGATCTTCTCTCCCTTCATATTGCAGGAGTTGAGATAATTGAGAACAGCGCTCTTAAGTCCGCTGAATGAAAAATCATATTCGTTTTCCCTGACCTTCGCCCTGGGAAAAGCTATCGCATCGGGATTGCCTTCGCGTGCAGCCTTATCTATCTTGGGGCCTCCGGGATATCCGAGTCCTATAGCCCTTGCAACCTTGTCAAAGGCCTCTCCTGCGGCATCGTCACGGGTTCTCGCAATGATCTCATATTCACCGTACCCGGATACATTTACAAGATGTGAATGACCGCCCGATGCAACAAGGCACATAAAGGGAGGTTCGAGTTCGGGATTCGAAATGAAGTTTGCACAGATATGTCCTTCGATGTGATTCACTCCGACTACGGGTACGCCTGCTGCCCAGCCTAATGCCTTAGCATGAGCCACTCCGACAAGAAGAGCACCTACTAGTCCGGGACCGTAGGTTACGGCAATCGCATCGAGATCCTTTAATCCCACTCCCGCTTCGGACAGAGCCTGCTTCACAACGAGATTTATCTTCTCTATATGTCCCCTCGATGCGATCTCGGGAACGACCCCGCCGTATACGGTATGTATATCTATCTGCGAATAAATGACATTGGAAAGAACACTGCGGCATCCCTTTATCACTGATGCAGCGGTTTCATCACAGGATGATTCAATACCAAGAACGAGCAGATCTTTATTTTCCGATAGACTGGTACTCATAATCACGATCAGTTCTCAGCGGCAGAAGGCGCTCCTTCGCCGGTAAGATCAACATTCTCCATCAGATCCCAGCCGAATATCTTCCAGCGCTTATCGGTCGGATCCTTTCTAAGCAGATATATCAGTTTAAGTGTATAGTTATTGTTGTTCTCGCTGACATTGTAGGTGCACAGAAGCCTAGCGAAGCTGTGTCCGTCACGCTCGTAATAGTCAACATTAGTGCTGGCCGCAGTTGAGGCATTAGTGATCTTCCTGCCTGCTTCCTTGTACTCCCTGATATCAGAGTGGAGTCTTACAAGATATGAACCGGTCTCGTTGATAGCCTGAAGATCGGGATCGAAAAGCTCTCTTGCCCTTATGCCCAGTTCATCTATCTCGTCACTCGTAACATCGTCACTGTAATAGCAGATCATGATGTCGTTGTAGTACTTCATCACTTCCTTGGGTGTCGGAGGATAATTACTTACAAGGTCCCTGGAAAGAATCTTTTCCACGGCCGTCATCTCGGCTTCCTTGGCGTTGGTCTTGGCCTTACCGGTCAGATAGGAATAATACCCTACCAGGCCGAATACAAGGATCAATATGATGATTGTCACTCTGATCTGTCCGGACTTCATGGGATCCTTCCCGGTTAGTGTTAACAGTTTCCGTTAGTCTTCTTCAAAATTCAGTTCCCTTGTCTCACCGTCTTTGGGGATCATTGCAGAGGGGAATATTTCCTTTATCTCCGCTTCATACTTCTTCGCTCTTCCCATGGAAGGCGAAAAATGTGTGAGCCACAGTTCGTGAACGTCTGCCTGCGCTGCGATCTTCGCAGCTTCCTGCATGGTCATGTGCTTCTTCTTGAGCGCCTTGGGCGCATCCTCGGCTTCTCCGTACATTCCCTCAAGTATGCACAGGTCACTTCCTGCGGCATTCTCGGTTATGGACGGCACAGGTCTCGTATCAGTACAGTATGTGACCTTGATGCCCTTTCTGTCAGGCCCCATTACCATTGAAGGTTCATAAATCACATCTCCGCTTGTTATGGTCTCACCGCTTTGAAGCCTGCTCCAGAATTCCAGAGGTATGTTATGTGCAAGCGCCGCGTCCCTGTCGAATCTGCCGGCACGGTCAACCTCGAATGTGTAACCGTAACAGGTGACACTGTGGTTTACCTTGAATGACTTGAGCCTGTATCCGAATAGCTCGAACGACTCTCCCTCACCGGAAAATTCTGTAAGCTTTACTTCAAAGGGAAGCTCCGGCGCTATCACCCTGAGTCCGCTTACAACCCTCTCGAGTCCCTTGGGGCCGATAAGCGTCACGGGCTCTGTCCTGTCGGAATTGGCCATATCAAGAAGGAGTCCCGGAAGGCCGCTTATGTGATCCGCATGATAATGGGTAAAGCAGATCACATCTATGGGATTTGCACTCCAGCCCCTCTGCTTCATGGTGATCTGCGTACCTTCTCCGCAGTCGATAAGAAGTGAGCTGCCGTTATATCTGATCATAAGAGAGGTCAGCCATCTGTAAGGCAGAGGCATCATTCCTCCCGTTCCGAGCAGTGTTACATCAACCATTTAAATACTCCGATAAGAACATTACTGTTTGCTGCGGATCCACATGATATTCGCATCTTCCTTGGGATCCTCGTAAAATCCGGGGCGGATCCCCTCGGATACAAAACCCGCTTTTTCGTAAAGCTTTATTGCATATTCGTTGCTGACCCTGACCTCGAGAGTAAATTCCGTCACTCCTTTTTCTCTTCCCATCCCGAGAAGTCCGTCAATAAGTTTTCCCGCTATCCCGAGATTCCTGAATTCGGGAAGTACCGCAACATTGTCTATATCTCCTTCGGTTCCGAGGATTCTCATACCTGCGGTCCCGACGATCTTTCTCATTCCGTCTTCAAAAGTGACATCGGCGACAAGATAGAGTGCATCGGTCTTTTCAACCAGATGTCCGAATTCCCTTTCGGACCAGGGTCTCGAAAAGCACTGCTTCTCAATATTAGCAAGAGGCCCGATATCACTGACCTCCATACGTCTTACCTTAATTTCTCTGATCGTCTGTTCCATGATCCCCACCTCTGATGAAACTTAAGCTATGTCAGATTGAAATCCTTGGCGCCTTCCCTTTCAGCCTGCGATACGCGAAGATATTCGGGGCTGTGGTCATCGGCATTTACCGTTTTGCCTTCCGCATACATTTCGGATGCCAGTACCGCTACCGATGCGGCATTCTGTCTGCTTAAATGAGCGGGAGCAAATACAAGCGGAACCTTTACCCTGCTTACGATCTCATCCTTATATGCATCTGCTCCGTCTCCGAGGAATACGACTTCCTTTCCGAGGGAATTAATGAATTCCGTCATCTCATCCAGAGCAAGTGCCGACTGCTGTTTATATATCACGGTATTACCATTCTCAAAACCGTAAAGTGCGGAATAGACCTGGTTTCTTCTTGCATCCATCATCGGGCATACAAGTCTCTTTTCGCATCTGAAGTTATATGCAAGCCCGAGAAGCGTCGGAACTTCTATTATCGGAACACCGGCTGCCATCGCGATGGCCTTGGCGGTAGCGGATCCTATCCTGAGTCCGGTAAAAGAACCCGGGCCTGCGGCAACCGCAACCGAATCGAAATCCTCAGCCTTTGAATCCGTCTGCTCACAAATATGGTCTATCATCGGAAGGAGCGTCTGCGAATGTGTTTTTTTGAAATCCGTCGAGCACAGAGCAAGTATCCTTTCTTCACCGTTTTCCTTTTTCTCAAGGACGGCACAGCTTGCGACAAGTCCCGATGAATCGAGTGCCAGTATCTTCATATCTCGGTAACCGTTATCCTGCGGTAATCAAATCCCTTTTCGGGAATCTTTTCTATGGATATCTTCGTCAGGTGTTCGGGCAGGTATTCTTCGATATTGCATGCCCATTCGATAAGACACGTGCCCTCTCCGTAAAAGTAATCCGTATATCCTATTTCTTCCATCTCGGAAGGATCCTCTATCCTGTATGCGTCATAGTGGTACAGATCAAGCCTTCCGCCCTCGTAGATCTTCATTATGGTGAATGTGGGGCTGTTGACCGTTTCGGTGATCCCGAGTCCCTCTGCAAATCCCTTGGCAAAGACAGTCTTGCCTACCCCGAGGTCACCTTCGAGTGAAAACACGCTGCCCGGCTGAGCCTTTTTGCCGTATTCATTTCCGAGCCTGAAAGTATCCTCCTCGGAAAAGGAATCATATTCCGTTATCTTCGTATCCGCGCCCATAAGCATTATCCCTTTATATTGACCTTGTCCGGAGGCATATGAGCCGCTATTGTGCGTATGACAAGCACAGTCTTGTCACCAAGCTGGTCCTTCGGGAAGATCGTGGCACTTACGGCCGAAGTAAAAAGAAGTATGCTCCTGGATGTGGAAACAGCCTTTATGCACTTATCCCACTCCACGGTCTGGGTCTGATCCTCCTGTGAGACCGTAAGACCGTCATCATCGAGGACATAGTGAAGGGGCTTTTTGAAAGCAGGGTTAAGGGCTGCTGTCTGTGCACTCCTTATCCAGAGCGTAACGGGCAGATATACGAGCACCACGGCCCCAATGACAGCCAGAGGTATGTTAATCGAATAAATACCGTAACAGATCGCTGCTATACCCGCGATCTCCGCAATGATATTAATAGGTTTTCCGTATGTATATTTCAGGTTGTAATCGTACAGCTCCTTGGCCGAGATCTTAACGTCACATTCAACCATTTCAGATTCCTTAAACATCTCTCCGGATATGCCCGGAAAGCCCTTTTTTCACGTGGGCATAGTGACCACAAAATATCACTTTATTTTACATCCTGGGCATAAAAAAAGCAATGTGCGGCGAGGGGGGGACCGGCCGCACAATTGCTTTTTTGTTCCCAAAGGGAGGGAGGATTATATATTTGTATATCAGTCCTTTGAGATCAGTTTTCCGCCGCGCTTTGATACGACATCAAAGATAACGGCTGCAAGGAGAACCAGACCTTTGACAACCTTCTGCATGTTCTGGTCAACTCCCATAAGTGACATACCAAGGTTGATGGTACCCATGAGGACCGCACCGATGATAACTCCGGGAACGGTACCGATTCCGCCGTATGCAGAAGCTCCGCCGATGAAGCAGGAACCGATGGCGTCCATCTCATAGTTCTGTCCGTAAGTGGGCTGTGCGGAGGTAAGTCTTGCGATAGTTACCATTCCCGCAAGTGCTGCAAGCAGACCCATGTTGGTGTATGCAAGGAAGTACACCTTGTTGGTATTGATACCGGAAAGCTTGGTAGCCTTCTCGTTTCCGCCTACTGCGTAGAAGTAACGTCCGGTCTTGGTGCTGGAAGTGATGAAGCCGTATACGATTATGACGATAAGTACCCATACAAGAACTGTAGGAATACCCTTGTGCTGTGAAAGTCTGAATGAGAAGGCAAGGATAACGGCGGTAATAAATACAAGCTTACCCCAGAATGAAAATGCTCCTTCGACTTCGTAATGCTTCTTGAGTCTTGCCGCTCTGTTCTTGATCTGAAGTCCGATGAAAAGAGCTGCCGCAACGGCACCAGCCACCATACAGGTCATATTGAATCCGTTGAATTTGAAGATATCGGGAATATAACAGTTTGCACCGCCGCCGAATACATTTACGAATGTGGTGCAGTTCTTGACAGAGATAGTCATACCGTTGAGGACTACGTTGGAAAGACCTCTGAAGATAAGCATTCCGGCAAGAGTAACAATGAAGGGAGGGATTCTTACAAATGCGATCCAGAATGCCTGGAAAGCACCGATGAGAATACCGACGATAAGCATGATGACAACTGCCAGGTACCAGGGCACTTTGTAGGTGACCATGAGGGTTGCACCGACCGCACCGGTAAAGCAGACTACCGAACCTACGGAAAGATCGATGTTACCACCGGTCAGGATACACAGGAGCATACCGGTTGCAAGAATGAACACGTATGCGTTCTGCGAGATAAGGCTGGATACGTTCATGGGAAGCAGAATGGTTCCCTTGGTAGCTACCGCGAAAAGTCCTATGACGAGGATCAGTACAATGATCATCGTATATTTCTT
>JAILOC010000029.1 GCA_024691045.1 Lachnospiraceae bacterium
CGAGACAGATTACGACAAGTATGATGAAGCATTCGAGGAGTGCTTCGGCAAGATCAAGAGCGATCCCGAAATTGGCAAGGAAATGCTGCGCTGGCTTGATAAATCGGATATGATGCAGCTTGCCGAGATGGAAGCCAAGGACCATCTGAACAAGATGGAGGGTGAAGGCATCATCATAGACAAAGAGGATGTCGAGCAGAAGTTCAAACAGAGGCTCAAGGATCAGGATTCCGAGCATAACGGCGGATCCTTCTGGATAGGAACGATGGGTAAGACGTCCTTCGGTAATACAGGCGGCAATATCGGAGGCGTAAGAGTCGGAGGCGCCACCGGATATCAGTCCGCATTTGCGGTAATTGGTGCCAAGAAGTACCGTGATTTCCGTGATGACAGGGTTATGACCAACAGGCAGTTTCAGCTTGCTTTCAGAAGGCTCAGGCAGTTTTCGTCGAGACTCGATACGCCTGAAAGGGAGCTCGATATAGATAAGACCGTTGATGAGACCTGTAATCAGGGCGGAGTTCTTAAGATAGAGATGAGAAAGCCCCGGAAGAATTCGGTCAAGCTCCTTCTTCTCATGGATTCGGGCGGTACCATGATCCCTTATTCCGAGCTTTTGAACGATCTATTCCAGGCCGTAAATAAAAGTAACCACTACAAGGAAGTAAAATGTTATTATTTTCATAACTGCATTTACTCTCATTTATATAAGACACCGGAATGCGAAAACGGTGACTGGGTTGAAACAAAATGGCTTTTCCGCAACACGGATTCCGATTATAAGGTTATAATAGTCGGGGACGCCGCAATGGCACCCGAAGAGCTTTATTCGGACACCGGAAACTACCGCGGCCCGAATGACGGCCTCAGCGGTGAGGAATGGCTTAAGTCATTAAAGAGACATTATAAAAAGGTTGTCTGGCTCAATCCCAAGATGGCGCCCGGAAATGCTCCGTGGAGAGAAGTCGAGACAGCCGTAAAGCAGATGTTCCCTATGTATAAATTATCCGTGAAAGGCCTTGATCAGGCGATGACCAAGCTCATGGAAACAAGATAAATTATTAAAAGGAGATTTTTAAGATGGGTATTTTTGAAGAGCTGCAGCAGAGACAGCTTCTTGCACAGCTTACTGACGAAAATGAGATAAGGGAGCTTGTCAACAACGGCAAAGCAACCTTCTATATAGGCTTCGATCCTACCGCAGATTCGCTTCATGTAGGTCACTTCATGGCTCTTTGCCTTATGAAGAGACTTCAGCAGGCAGGCAATAAGCCTATCGCACTTGTAGGAGGCGGTACCGGAATGATCGGAGATCCCACCGGTAAGAGCGATATGCGTACGATGATGACCAAAGAGACAATCAATCACAATGTCGAGTGCTTTAAGAAGCAGATGTCCAGATTTATCGAATTCGGCGAAGGAAAGGCAATGCTCGTAAACAATGCAGACTGGCTTCTTGACCTTAACTATGTCGAGTTCATAAGGGACATCGGTCCTCATTTCAGTGTTAACAACATGCTCAGGGCTGAGTGCTACAAGCAGCGTATGGAAAAGGGACTTACCTTCCTTGAGTTCAACTACATGCTGATGCAGTCATACGATTTCCTTGAGCTCTACAAGAGATACGGCTGTAACATGCAGTTCGGCGGAGACGACCAGTGGAGCAACATGCTCGGCGGTACCGAACTTATCAGAAAGAAGCTCGGCAAGGATGCATATGCAATGACCATAACCCTTCTTCTCAATTCCGAAGGAAAGAAGATGGGTAAGACCGCAAAGGGTGCCGTATGGCTTGATGCCGATAAGACCACTCCTTACGAGTTCTACCAGTACTGGAGAAATGTCGACGATGCCGATGTCTTCAAGTGCCTCAGAATGCTCACATTCCTTCCTCTCGAGCAGATCGAGGAGATGTGCAAGTGGGAAGATTCCAAGATAAATGATGCGAAGAAGATCCTTGCTCATGAGCTCACTGAGCTTGTTCACGGTAAGGAAGAAGCAGACAAGGCTGAGGCAGGTGCAAACGCACTTTTTGGAGGCGGTGACCTTACAGGTGCCGATATTCCCACCGTTCAGATCGAAGAGGGAGATTACAGAGACGGCAAGATCGATATTCTCGGTATCCTTGTAAAAGCAGGTCTCTGTCCCACAAGAAACGAAGCACGCCGTGCCGTTGAGCAGGGCGGTGTAACCGTTGATGATGAAAAAGTAACCGATGTCAAAACACTGTATTCCGCAGAAGACCTTAAGGACGGAAAGCTTGTCAGACGCGGAAAGAAAGCATTCAAAAAGGTGATCTCATGAGTGAAGCTTACGATAAACTGCAGACAGCATTAAAAGCCGTAAGAGAAAAGACTGATTTTGTTCCCGACATAGCACTCGTACTCGGATCCGGACTCGGAGCATATGCCGATTCCATTAAGACCGTATGTGAGATCCCTTATTCGGAACTTCCGGGCTTTCCCGTTTCCACCGTTCAGGGTCATTCGGGCAAGTTCATCTTCGGTTATGACGGAGACAAGAAGATCGTGTGCATGAAGGGCAGGGTGCATATGTATGAAGGCTATGAACCTTCCGATGTCGTCATGCCCATCAGGCTTATGTATCTGATGGGAGCGAAGATTCTCTTCCTTACTAATGCTGCCGGAGGTATTAACGAAAGCTTCCACCCCGGATGTCTGATGCTCATCGAGGATCAGATATCATTCCTTGTAAGGAATCCCCTCATCGGTCCCAATGTTGAGGAACTCGGGACCAGGTTCCCCGATATGACCAGGATCTATGATAAGGATCTTTCTCAGATCATCATTGATAAAGCTGCTGAACAGAATTCCGAGCTTTTCAAGGGAGTATATGTCCAGCTCAGCGGACCTTCATATGAATCGCCTTCGGATGTAAAAGCGTTAAGACTTCTCGGAGGAAGTGCTGTCGGAATGAGCACCGCCATCGAAGCTATCGCTGCAAGACATGCCGGCATGAAGGTTTGCGGTATTTCCGTCATTTCCAATATGGCTGCCGGGATTACCGGAGAAGAGCTTAACCATGAAGAGGTTCAGAAGGCTGCCGATTCGGTATCCAAGAGATTCGAAGAGCTAGTAAGAGCTTCTATTTCCGCATTCTGATCATATATATGAGGATAACCGCATGAATGAAGAAGAGATCCAGAATCTGATACTTAACGCATTCGAAGGAAGGACCAAATCATATTGTCCTTATTCGGGATATGCGGTAGGAGCAGCAATACTTACTTCCTCAGGCGAAATATTCAGAGGATGCAATGTCGAGAATTCCTCCTACGGTGCAACCATATGTGCGGAAAGATGTGCGGCTCTAAAGGCTGTAAGCGAAGGCGACAAAGAGTTCAAGGCTGTTGCTATCGTCGGCGGCCTTAAAAATGCTGCTAAGCTTGTCGATTATGCATATCCCTGCGGTATCTGCAGGCAGTTCTTATCGGAATTCGGCGGCAGCGATATGACTGTCATAGTTGCCAGAAGCATCGATGATAAGAAGGTTTACAAACTTTCGGAGCTTTTACCGGAGGCTTTTACTTCGGATTCGATCAAATAGAATTTTGGGTTACTCAGAGTTTCTGCGCAGGGTCATAGAGGTTTTTCGCATATGAATATACGTCTGTACAATGCACGAATACTAGATCTTGATGATTCTCATTCGGTGAGATGCGGTGAAGTGCGTGTATGTGACGGCAGTATCGCGGAAGTGATCTTTGAAGGAGATCAAAAGCCCGAGGACAGGATATTCGACAGGGAGATAGATTGTAAGGGTAATCTGCTGATGAGGGGCTTCAACGATGCCCATACCCATTCGGCAATGACCTTCCTAAGGTCTCTTGCGGATGATAAACCCACTCCCAAATGGCTTGAAGAGGATATCTTTCCCAATGAAGCAAAGCTTACCGATGACGATATAGCCGATTTCCAAAGGCTTGCGATCATGGAATATGTATCCGGCGGGATCGTATCCGCAATGGATATGTATTTAAGGCCCGATGTGACAGCGGAGGTTTTTGCTTCCGCCGGCATGAGAGCAGTGATCGTTTCCGGACTCAATGACTTCACCTCATCCCTTTCCGAACTCGAAGATCAGTATGAAAGACTTAATTCATACAGTCCCCTTATTTCTTTTAAAGCAGGAATCCACGCCGAATATACAACCTCTAAGGACAAGCTTGAAAAGCTTTCTGATTTTATTCACTTGAAGAAGACCGGTGTATACTGTCACGCCTCCGAAACGGAAAGTGAGGTATCGGGCTGCATCGAAAGATACGGACTTCCCCCGGTCAGGTTCCTTGATTCGCTTGGGCTTTTTGATTATGGCGGCGGAATATATCACGGAGTTCATGTGACCGATGAGGAAATTGATATCCTTAAGGAAAAGGAAATCTGTACGGTGATCAATTCCGCATCCAACTGTAAGCTTGCAAGCGGAATTGTTCCGCTAAGGAAGCTTTATGACAGAGGAGTTAAGCTTGCCATCGGAACGGATGGACCCGCCAGCAACAACAGCCTTGATATGTTCAGGGAGATGTACCTTACGAGCGTACTTTGCAAAATAAGGGAAAAAGATGCCGCATGTATCGACGCATCTGTTATACTTGATTTGGCAGTCAGAGGCGGTGCCGAATGTATGGGTCTTGAGGATTCGGGACTTATAAAGGCCGGATGTCCTGCGGATATCATAATGATCGATATGACAAGGCCCAATATGCAGCCGGTCAACAATATCGTCAAAAACCTTGTTTATTCGGGACAGACAGCAAATATAAAAATGACAATGGTTTCCGGACGGATATTGTATTACAATGGAGAATATGATCTGGGATTTGATCCCAAAGAGATAATGGCAAGATGTGGGGAGAGAACTGACAAGATAGTATCCGGCTGAGGTAGAAGACGGAAATTATTTCTGTTCTCTATAAAAGTATTTTATTTAGTAACATTATCTGTTATTTCATTTTGTTGACGGTTAACAACCTGGTATATGTTGTTATACGCCGGCAAAACAGAAATACCTTATGATGTTCACTGCAAAATTCTCATAAAATGAGAAAGGAGAATTAAAAATGCTTGAAAAATTTTTTAAACTGAAGGAGAACGGCACCGATGTCAAGACAGAGATCATTGCCGGTGTTACAACCTTCATGGCCATGGCTTACATCCTGGCTGTCAATCCCGACATTCTTTCTGCTTCGGGAATGCCCAAAGATGCTATTCTCATAGCCACAGCTCTCGCCGCATTCATCGGAACCATGTGCATGGGTCTGATGGCAAATTATCCCTTCGCTCTTGCTCCCGGACTCGGACTTAATGCTTACTTTGCATATACGGTTTGTCTCGGAATGGGATATTCATGGCAGTTTGCTCTCTTTGCAGTATTTGTTGAAGGCCTTATCTTCATCGTTCTTTCGGTTACTCCCGTAAGAGAAGCTATCTTCAATGCGATCCCTCTTCAGCTTAAGAAGGGTGTTTCCGTAGGTATCGGTCTCTTTGTCGCATTTATCGGTCTTCAGAACGGTAAGATCGTTGTTGACGACGGAGCTACTCTTGTTACTCTTGTTTCCTTCAAGGAGCAGTTCACTACCATAGGTATCTGGGCACTCCTTACCATTATAGGTATCTTCATTATCGCCATTCTTCACATCAAAAAGATCAAGGGTGCCATCCTTATCGGTATCTTTGCAACCTGGATCCTCGGAATCATCTGCGAACTTATCGGAATCTATGTTCCAAACGCAGAAGCAGGATTCTATTCCGCAATTCCTTCCAATTTTGCATCATTTTCATTTGCATCTATCGGAACCACCTTCGGTGCCTGCTTCTCCGGAGCTGCTTTTGAGAATTTCAGCGTTCTTAATTTTCTTGTTATTATGTTCGCTTTCCTTTTCGTTGATGTGTTCGATACACTCGGAACACTCATCGGATGTGCAGACAAGGCTGACATGCTTGACAAAGAAGGCAAGCTTCCCCGTATCCGTCCCGCACTTCTTGCAGACGCTATTGCTACCAGCGCTGGTGCCGTTCTCGGAACTTCAACCACAACCACCTTCGTTGAGTCTTCCGCAGGTGTTTCCGCAGGCGGACGTTCCGGACTTTCATCAGTTGTAACAGGATTTCTTTTCCTTGTATCACTTATACTTTCGCCCCTTTTCATATCGATCCCCGGATTCGCAACCGCTCCCGCGCTTGTATTTGTCGGATTCCTTATGATGAGTGCTATTTCCGGTATTGATCTCAAGGATCCCACCGAGGCTATTCCCGCATTCCTTTCATTCCTTGTAATGCCTCTTGTTTACAGCATTTCCGACGGTATCTGCATCGGCGTTATCGCTTATGTGCTTATCAATCTCTGCACCGGAAACTACAAGAAGATCAAGCCTCTTATGTACATCCTTGCAGTACTCTTTATCCTTAAATATATCCTGCTCTGATATGTTGTTTTCCCTGCCGGAATTTTTTCCGGCAGGGATTTTTTGCATTTTAAATTATGTACGGTATAGCTTTAGTTGTAATAATCTTGATACTTCTAGCAATAAGCGGATATCGTCTGTCCATGGAAGAAAAGAGACAGACCGTATCCCGTATTCGTAATTCCTTCGGAAAAGCTTCTTCAAGAAAGCTTTCATCAGAAAGGAAAGCCGCACTCCAAAAGCTTCTTGTGATGAAAGTAAAGGGAGAAGGAGCTTTAGATCATATTGACGAACTCACCTGGTCCGATACCGGAATGGAGGATATATTTCTTCAGATGGATAATTGTCTGTCGGCTGCGGGTGAGGAATATCTGTATACCAAGCTCCATGATATCGGGACTTCTGATGAAGACCTGTCTAAAACAGACTGCATTGTGTCTGAGCTTTATAAGGATGAGGAGCTGAGAGTAGGGCTTGGTTCATCCGTTCATGAACTCGGATTTGTTAAGGACAAGTCCCTTCCCGAATACCTTGAACACATCGTAAATTCCGAGAAATTCACCAATCCTTATTTTCATATACTTGCAGATATCTATTACATTGCTGTGATAGCGGTCCTGATCTTCAAGCCTGTCATCGGGGCCATGCTTCTGGTCGTGCTGATAATAGCGCAGATGTCTTCTTATTTTTCGCTTCGCAGATCCGCAGAGGAAAAGCTGAGCGGAATCACAATGATCATGAGACTTAGCTTAATGGAAAAGAGTCTTCCGGCCGGAATAAAAGGTGAGACGGGAAAGCTGATAGACAGTCTCAGGGAGGATCTTAAGTCCATCGGTACGAAGAAAGGGCTTTCAGCTTTTGTCCTCAGCTCCGGACCCAATTCGGGTAACGGTCTCTTTTCAATGCTTCTTACGTATATCAATCTGTTATTTCATTTTGACCTGATAGCAAGTGCATTTCTCCTCAGCGGTATCAAAAAGGATAAAGACAGGATACTGGGAGCATATGACAAAACAGGATTTCTTGATATGTGCATGAGTGTTGCATCATACAGGGCATTCCTAAAATCGAAGGGTGCTTTCTGTACACCCGTATTTACCGATGAGATTTCGATACATATCAAAGAAGGCTTTAATCCACTTATCGAAAAACCTGTTGCCAATGATGCATCAAACTCCGGAGGTGTGCTCATTACCGGTTCCAATGCAAGCGGTAAGTCGACATATATGAGAATGATCGCCGTAAATGCGATCCTTGCCCAGACTGTGGCTACCTGCTGTGCTGTTGGATACAGGGCTTCACATTTCAGGATCTATTCGTCCATTGCCGTAAATGACAGCATTCTAAAGGGCGAAAGCTATTTCATGGCTGAGATAAAGAGCCTCAAGAGGATAGTTGACGCTGCGGAAAGTACCGGACGCCCCGTGATCTGCTTTATCGACGAGATCCTTCGCGGAACCAATACATCCGAGAGGATCGCTGCAGCCTGCTCGGTCCTTAAGTTCCTGGAAGGTCTGCATGTGATAACTTTTGCTGCAACCCATGATATTGAGCTTACGACACTTATCGCAGACAGTTATGAAAATGTTCATTTCAGCGAGAATATAACGGAAGATGACGTAACATTTACCTATGTTCTCGAAAAGGGGCCCACAAAGAGCAGGAATGCCATCGCTCTTCTGAAAAAGACCGGTTTTCCCGAATCTGTCACTGCGGAAAGTGAAAAGCTCTGCGGTGAACTTGATAAAAGAAGCAGGATCTGAGATAACAGGTTTACATAAAGCTATGGAAAGCCTTTATTTCTTGCGATTTTCGGGCAAAAAATGTATACTATATAATGTGTTTTGAAGGTTTCTGCCTTTTTATTTTCCACACAATATGCCCGCTTTTATGAAGGAGGAATAATTATGGGTCAGGGAATAGTTTTTCTGAATTCGTTCCTGAGCTACCTGCTTCTTATGATAATAATCGTTTGTGTTGCTGCACTCGGTTTTATTGTCGGAAGGATACTGCGGAAGAGGAAAGATGCAAAAACAGTAAATGCTGAGAGCATAGAATCTGTTACTGAGAGTTCACCCGGGTCATCCGATAATTCCTAAGGTGTTTTTTTAAGGATACGTGTAAATCCGTATCCTTATATTTTTTATGAGTATCTTGCATTGAACACATACAATAACAAGACCAGGATACTTCTGATCCTGGATATCCTTAAAAAGAATACGGATGAAGAACATGCGCTTCTTGCTTCAGAGATCATTGAACGGATCAAGTCAGAGGGGCTTAAGTGTGACCGTAAGACTTTGTATGACGATATTAATTCACTGACGGATGCGGGCATTGATGTGGTCCATGAATCAGGAGGCGGATATAAACTTTTGTCCCGTGACTTCGAGGATGCGGAAATAAGACTTCTGATAGATGCGGTATATTCTTCGAAGTTTATATCTTCATCCAAGACCAGAGTTCTTGCAGGCAAGCTCAAAGCACTTACAAGTGAATACCAGGCTTCGTCCATTACGAGGCAGTTATATTCGTCGGATACGAAGACTCCCAACGAGGATGTCCTTTACAATGTGGATTCACTTTCACGGGCTATCCAGGAAAACAAGCAGGTCAGCTTTGAATACCTTGTATGGGGGCCAAATAAAAAGCTCGTGACTAAGGGAGCTAAGACCAGGGAACTCAGTCCGTGGGCCCTCATCTGGCAGGATCAGAATTATTATCTGATGGCTTACGATGAAGCTGCCGGCAAGATGAAGCATTTCCGTGTCGACAAGATGAGACATGTATCCGTTACCGACAGATCCAGGGAGGGAAGAAAGGATTTCGAGAGCATCGATATGTCGGAATATGTTGAGGAGACATTTTCGATGTACGGCGGAAGGCAGGAAACCGTAACTCTTGATTTCCCCGAGGAACTGATAGGTATAGCATATGACAGGTTTGGCTCGGATGTAACACAGAGACCCGGGGATAAGGGACGGATCCTGATCAGGACTAAATGCTATGTCAGTAACCAGTTCTATGGATGGTTATCAGGACTTGCCGGTGATGTCAGACTGGTTTCACCCGGGAACGTAGTAAGCTCTTATAAATCTTTTTTAATGGATCTGATTAAACAATATTAAGTATTTCGGAGAAAGAAAATGTCAGAAGAAAGCATCGATTACGGCAAGATCTACAAACCTTCGAACGAAGTATATGTGATCAAGAAGGACGGATCGCGTGAAGCGTTCAATGTTCAGAAGGTTATCAATGCTGTCAGTAAGAGTGCATACAGGGCTCTTACCGAATTTACCGATGAAGACAACAGGAAGATCTGTACACTTATAATCTCCAAGGTTGATGAACTTGGAGAAAATGAGATTCCGATTCCCAGAATGCATAATATCGTTGAGGAGGTTCTCGAACAGGTCAAGCCCATAGTTGCAAAGAGCTATCGTGATTACCGCAACTATAAGCAGGACTTTGTCCGTATGCTCGACGATGTCTACAAAAAATCACAATCGATCATGTACATCGGAGATAAGGAGAATTCCAACACCGATTCCGCACTTGTTTCAACCAAAAGAAGCCTTATCTTCAACCAGCTCAATAAAGAGCTGTATATGAAATTTTTCCTGACAACCGAGGAAATACAGGCCTGCCGTGACGGTTATATCTACATTCACGATATGTCTTCAAGAAGAGATACGATGAACTGCTGTCTCTTTGATATTGCCTCCGTTTTAAAGGATGGCTTCGAGATGGGGAATATCTGGTATAACCAGCCCAAATCTCTCGATACCGCATTCGACGTCATGGGTGATATCGTTCTTTCCGCTGCAAGCCAACAGTATGGCGGTTTTACCATTCCTTCCGTTGAATATACGCTTGAACCCTACGCGAAGCTTTCTTATGACAAGAAATACAAAAAGTATACAGACCTCGGAGTTGATGATAAGAAAGCTGCCGAAGCCGCACTTGCGGATGTCGAGAGAGAATTCGAACAGGGTTTCCAGGGCTGGGAGTACAAGTTCAACACAGTAGCATCCAGCCGCGGTGATTATCCATTTATCACAGTAACCGCAGGAACAGGAACCTCGGATTTCCAGAAGATGGCAACCAGGGCACTTCTCAAGGTTCATATGGAAGGACAGGGCAAGAAGGGAAGGAAGAAGCCCGTACTTTTCCCCAAGATCGTTTTCCTATATGATGAGAAGCTTCACGGAGTAGGCGGAGAGCTTGAGGACATTTTCGAGCTGGCGATCAGATGCTCATCCAAGACAATGTATCCCGATTATCTGTCACTTACCGGTGAGGGATATGTTCCTTCGATCTACACAAAATACGGCAAGATCATCTCACCCATGGGCTGCAGGGCATTCCTTTCACCCTGGTTCGAAAGAGGCGGGATCGAACCTGCGGATGAAAACGACACACCTGTTTATGTGGGACGTTTCAACATCGGTGTCGTATCGCTCCATCTTCCGATGATCCTTGCACGAAGCAGAAAAGAAAACAGGGATTTCTATGAGATCCTTGATTACTACCTTGAGCTTATAAGAAATCTTCACTTAAGGACTTATTCGTACCTCGGTGAGATGAAGGCTTCAACCAATCCCCTCGCTTATTGCATGGGCGGCTTCAGAGGAGGAAATCTTCAGCTTACCGACAAGATAAAGCCTCTTCTTGATTCGGCAACCGCATCATTTGGTATAACCGCACTTAACGAGCTTCAGAGACTCTATAACGGAAAATCACTTACGGAAGATGCGGAGTTTTCTCTTGAAGTGATGAGACATATCAATGAGAAGATTGCAGAGTTCAAGAAGAAGGATCACAGACTTTATGCGATCTACGGAACTCCCGC
>JAILOC010000112.1 GCA_024691045.1 Lachnospiraceae bacterium
ATATATCGACATGGTCCGTAAAGAGCAGATCCCTTATATGCTTGATACGATGGTCATCGATCTTTCCTTTGATGAAAATACCGGAGAGAAGATCGTCACCGCGATGAACAAAACGGAAGGGCTTTTCTATGTAAGGGCCCGCGCTGTGATACTTGCGATGGGCTGCCGTGAAAGGCCCAGGGGAGCCCTTAACATTCCCGGCTTCAGACCGAGCGGGATCTATTCCGCGGGAACGGCACAGTACTACACCAATATGGAAGGAAAGCTTCCGGGTAAAAAGGTTGTCATTCTGGGATCCGGAGATATCGGACTCATCATGGCAAGACGTATGACCTATGAAGGGGCGAAGGTGCTCTGCGTTGCCGAGCTCCAGCCGTATTCGGGAGGTCTTAAGAGAAACATCGTACAGTGCCTTGATGATTTCGGCATTCCTCTTCTTCTCAGCCACACGGTTGTCGATATCAAAGGAAAGAGAAGAGTCGAGGGCGTTACGATCGCAGAGGTCGATGAAAACAAAAAGCCCATCCCGGGATCCGAGGTATTCTATGAATGCGATACGCTTCTTCTTTCCTGCGGACTCATTCCCGAAAATGAACTTACCGATAAGCTCGGAGCGAAGATGAATCCCGTTACGGGAGGGGCATTTGTAAACGAAAGCCTTGAGACCGATATTCCCGGAGTGTACGCATGCGGAAATGTTCTCCATGTTCATGACCTCGTTGATTATGTTTCGGGAGAAGCGGCTGTGGCAGGAAAGAATGCCGCAGATCACATACTCGGAAAGAATGCACAGGAAAATGACGGAAGTGTCATAAACATAAGGACCGAAAACGGAGTCAGATACACAGTGCCTTCGGTCGTAAGGCCTTCACTTATGCCTGATACGCTGACGGTAAGATTCCGCGTCGGGAACGAATACCGTGATAAGAATCTGGCGGTATATCTGGACGGAAAGCAGCTGATGAAATTGCCCAAGCGCGTCATGGCACCGGGAGAGATGGAGCAGGTTGTACTTGTTAAGAGCAAGGTCAGCGAGATCATCTCCGGAAGCAGTGCTGCCGAACATGAACTCATCATCCGTATCGAGGATAAGGAATAACAATATGGAAACACGCGAACTTACCTGCATAAGATGTCCGATAGGCTGCCACATAACGGTGGAGCTGGAAAACGGTGAAGTAAAGAGCATCACCGGCAATTCCTGCCCGAGGGGCGAGGAGTATGCCGCAAGTGAAGTCGCACATCCGGTGCGCACAGTCACCAGTCTTGTTGCCGTTACAGACGGTGAGAGACCCGTGGTATCGGTAAAGACCGCCGGAAATGTTCCCAAGGAAAAAATGATGGACGTTGTCAGTGCGCTTAAGAGCGTGACGGTCGAAGCACCGGTTGCTATCGGTGATGTCATAGTGAAAGACATCGAGGGTACCGGAGCAGATATCGTTGCAACATCGAATGTAGCGAAGAAATAATGAGTTTATGTGATCCGCAGCGGGATCACTCTTTTACCGGGAGGACGGATATGGAAAAATTTATCCTTGCACTCGATCAGGGAACAACAAGTTCAAGAGCGATAATCTTCGACAGGGACGCGAAGATAAAGGCACTTGCACAGAAGGAATTCGAACAGTATTATCCCCAGCCCGGATGGGTTGAACATAATCCCAGAGAGATCTGGTCATCACAGCTTTCCGTTGCCAGGGAAGCAATGGCGAATCTCGGCATCGGTGCTTCCGACATAGCCGCGATTGGCATCACTAACCAGAGAGAGACAACAATAGTCTGGGATAAGGAAACCGGAGAGCCTGTTTACAATGCAATCGTATGGCAGTGCAGGAGAACCGCGCCAACCATAGACCGTATCGTAGCCGCCGGACGAACCGATATGATCCGCGAAAAGACGGGTCTTGTTCCCGATGCATATTTCAGTGCGAGCAAGATCGCATGGATCCTCGACAATGTCGACGGCGCAAGGGAGAGAGCGGAAAAGGGCAAGATCATCTTCGGAACGGTTGATACCTGGCTTATCTGGAATCTCACCGGCGGACTCGTGCATGTAACGGATTACACCAATGCGGCAAGGACCATGCTCTTCAACATCCATACTCTCGAGTGGGACAAGGATCTTCTCAAGCTCTTCAATATTCCCGAGTGCATGCTTCCCGAGGTAAAGCCCAGCAGTGCGCAGTACGGTTATTCAAGCGAGAAGGTCATGGGAGGATGGATACCCATTGCGGGAGCCGCAGGTGACCAGCAGGCTGCTCTCTTCGGACAGTGCTGCTTTGATAAAGGCGATGTTAAGAATACATACGGAACAGGTTCCTTCATACTCATGAATACGGGGGATACTCCGGTGGAATCCACACACGGACTTCTCACTACCATAGCCGCAAGTACATCGGAAAAGCCCGAATATGCGCTTGAAGGATCGGTCTTTGTCGCAGGTGCCGCGGTTCAGTGGCTCCGTGACAGCATGCGTATGGTAAAGAGTGCCGCTCAGACCGAGGAATATGCCGACCGTGTATCCGACAGCGGCGGAATGTATGTCGTTCCTTCTTTTACCGGAATGGGAGCACCGTACTGGGATCAGTATGCAAGGGGAACGGTTGTCGGTATAACCAGAGGAACCACCAAGGAACATTTCATCCGTGCGACTCTTGAATCCATCGCATATCAGTCGGTCGATGTGATGAAGGCGATGGAAGAGGATCTCGGCGAATCCATACAGGGACTTAAGGTTGACGGAGGTGCTTCCGCCAATAATTTCCTCATGAAATTCCAGGCAGATATGATGGGCACCACGGTCTACAGGCCCAAATGTATTGAGACAACGGCAATGGGAGCGGCTTTTCTTGCCGGTCTTGCCGTCGAGTTTTTCAAGGATAAGGACGAGATACGCTTTAAATGGGAACTCGGAAGAGAGTTTAAACCTTGTGACGACAGGGAATACGCTGCTAAGTGCATGAAGGGCTGGCATAAGGCTGTTAAATGTGCACTTTCCTGGTCGGATGACAAGGATTAATATTCAACAAAAATCATAAAGCCGTATCGGCATAATCTCACCAATTCTTCACTTTTGCACAAGAAACGGAAGATACGGACAGCAGGTCGCTATGCAGCCCGCTTCACAGAGATACATGCACACCGACTCCATGCTCGTATCCTGCTACGCAATCGCAGCAACCTGCACTCCCGAAGAGGCTAAGGCTTGCGTTGATTTCAACTCTTCAGCACTCATCTCATGCGCTAACGGATTCCGGTTCGACAAGACCCCTGTTGAGGGTCAGTATGACGAGTGGAAGAAATAATCCATACGGTTCAAAAACTTTTCTATAAAGAGAAAGCGGTCGCTTTTTTCCATTTAGTAAAATGCCTAAAAACCTTGTACGTTAATAAAATTTTGGATTTTATTAATAAAATTTTAATGATATAATACATGAGTAGAAGTAAACAGTTTAAAGAAGGCTAAGATGTCAGATATTCATTCGACGATTCACAGTTTTCTTAATGAAATAATGAGCGTCTCTTCCAATGACGAATTGGATGAGATTGCTTCGCGTTATGAAAAACTGCTCGGTGGCTCCCAGGATGCTGCAGGGCTTTTGTGGGATGATATCGTAACTCTCGGCAAGGAACTTATCTATCTTAAGACAGGAAGCGATGATGAAGCGGGAAGAGGCCTTATGGCTACACTTTCCGAGCAGGAGATCACCGAACTCAGGGAAGCCGACCGCATCATCGATAATAATCTTTTCAGTTATCATTTTCAGCCAATCGTAAGCGTTGCAACCGGTGAGATCTTTTCTTATGAAGCGCTTATGCGTCCTCAGAG
>JAILOC010000141.1 GCA_024691045.1 Lachnospiraceae bacterium
AGTGCTCAATGAAACGGACAGACTTACCAAACTCACCAACGGTCTTCTTACACTCAACAATCTGAACACCAAGGGAATGCATCTCGATCTTTCCGATTTCGACATCAACGAAGTCGTAAGAAAGGTTGCGGAGACCTTCGAAGGAACCTGCAGAAAGAAATCCATTGCGATAGAGCTTGTGCTTATGGGTGACGAACTCTTCGTACACGCGGACAAGGGCAGGATCGAACAGATAGTTTACAATCTCACGGACAACGCGGTTAAGTTCTCACATCACGATTCGGTAATCAAGATTGAAACCGCGGAAAAGAAAAACAAGATCTACGTATCCGTCAAGGATACGGGCGTGGGAATTCCTCCCGAAGACATAAGCCTTATCTTCAACAGATTTTATAAATCGGATTCTTCGAGAGGTAAGGATAAGAAGGGAACAGGCTTAGGTCTTTCGATAGTAAAAGAGATCCTCACCGCACACAGTGAGAACATCAATGTAATATCAACACCGGGAGAGGGAAGCGAATTCATTTTCTCGCTCCAGCCTTCGGATCCTGATGAGATTTAAGAAACAGGGGTGAACGGAGGAACCGTCCCCTCGTTCACCCTATTTCAATACTTTAACCTGTAAAGATATGCCCTTCCCTTTTTTCCGATGTGCTCGATCACACCGATCTTATTTAAGAACGCGACTATAAGACTCGCGTGGCCTTTTTTCATCCCGCATTTTATTGCATCGTTTACGGTAAACTCTTCGGGTATGTCCCCCGGAAGAAGTTGCAGGTAATCCTCGGGACATTCAAAAAGTATATCGTCTATTATATCCGTCGGAACCTTGTCCAGCCAGGTTCCGTGTTTTTTATTTTCCCGTCCGTATCCGTCCTTTATCCTGAATTCATCGGCATCGATGATCACGATACGGATGCTCAGGTTTTTGTTTTCAAGAAAATCCCTGATACCGTATACTTCCCTGATAGCATCTTCGACACATCCCGTGTGTGCCGATGCCCTTTTCGGGACGGTCATCTCTCCCGTATCCGGATCTATCCAGAAGATCTTCTTTTTCCTGATGATGGGATGTATGACGGTAACCTTATAGCTCGGAAGAAATTCAAGCAGTTTATCGCGGAGCCTTTTAAGGGCTGCGGTCTGGATCTCGAAGATCCGGTCACCTGTACAGATATCCGCGACAAAGGAACCGATGGGTATCTCCTGTTTGTCCTCATCAGGCTCAATGTAATTCTTTATCACGGCATGAAGCGTCTTCTCGGACAGGGTTCCGATCGTGGGACGCTCGCGGTCACTTGTCACCGAAAGAAGGGCATTATGAAAACGCTCCCGCATTTCCGGGGTAACGGATGAGGGAGCGTTTGTTTTGATGATATGTTTTTCTTTTTCCTTATTATTCATCAGGCGGGAATCTTTTTCCTGTCGTCTGCACCGTACAGAGCCTTCAGTATGATGGGGGTGGATATGCTCGATACCACGATGAGAAGGATGACTGCCGCGAAATATTCGGATCCGATCATTCCGACGCTTAATCCCTTCTGGGATACAATGAGTGCGACCTCACCTCTCGTCATCATTCCTACACCGATCTTAAGACTGTCCGCCCATGAGAATCTGCACAGCTTTCCGACAAGTCCGCATCCAATGATCTTGCAGATAAGTCCCACAAGTACGAAACAGATGCAGAACAGAATGAGGTTACCGTCGATAGCGGTAAGGTTTGTCTTAAGTCCGATCGATGCAAAGAACACGGGACCGAAGAGCATGTAGGAATTCGTATCCATCTTCTCCGCAATATAGCTTGAATCCTTGATGGAGCAGAGAATGACTCCGGCAACGTATGCACCCGTGATATCGGCAATCCCGAAATAAGTTTCGGCAAGATATGCCAGACAGAAGCACAGTGCAAGTCCCATGATCGGAATTCTTCTGGTATGGGGATATTTCATATCCGCAAGCTTGAAGATCTTGTAGATCACGATTCCGATGACAACGGCTGCGGCAAAGAATAAAGCCGTGCTGAGTACCACTTTTCCGGGATTGGAATCCGGATTCTTGAATCCGATGACGAACGTAAGAACTATGATTCCGATAACGTCATCGATTATCGCTGCACTCATTATGGTCTGACCGATCTCACCCTTGAGCTTGCCCATCTCACGAAGGGTT
>JAILOC010000158.1 GCA_024691045.1 Lachnospiraceae bacterium
CACTCCCTCGGTCCTAAGGGCGAAGATCTTGATCTCCGAATAGTGGGTGGTCGCCATGGTCCTGATGCCGAGCTTATGCATATGCTCGAGAATGGATACGGCAAGAGCCGCACCTTCCGAAGGGTCCGTTCCCGCACCGAGCTCGTCAAACAGACAGAGTGAATGTCTGTCGGCCTTTTTAAGGATCTCGACTATGTTCACCATATGGGACGAGAAGGTGGAAAGGGACTGTTCAATGCTCTGCTCGTCGCCGATATCCGCGAATATATCGTTGAAAATGCACAGTTCGGAATGTGACCTGGCCGGGATATGGAGTCCGGACTGACCCATGAGGCAGAGAAGTCCGACAGTTTTGAGAGATACTGTCTTACCGCCGGTGTTGGGTCCCGTGATCACAAGCTGGTCGAAATCCCTTCCGAGGTTGATATCGGTGGGAACTACCTTTTTTCTGTCTATGAGCGGATGCCTTGCCTGTTTAAGCACAAGATAGTGTTTTCTGTTATAAGCGGGGCGGATGGCATCCATCTTCAGTGCCAGTTTTCCCCTGGCGAAAATGAAATCGAGCTCGGTTTCCGTCTCCTGATTTACCCTTATCTCTTCGGTATGGAGTCCGCATTTAGCGGAAAGGTCCGCCAGGATCTTCTCGATCTCCTCCTGCTCCTGTCTCATCAGCGTCCTGATGTCGTTGTTGAGGTTTACCACGGAAGCGGGCTCGATGAAATAAGTGGAGCCGGTCGAGGACTGGTCATGGATCATTCCGGGAACCTGACTCTTGTATTCGGACTTAACGGGAATACAGTATCTGCCGTCACGCATGGTGATGACAGCTTCCTGAAGGTAGGTACGGCAGGATCCGTTAATCATCTGGGTCAGAGTCGAATGGATCTTGTCCGCGGAAAGACCGATCTGCCTGCGGATCTTTTTGAGCTCCGGGGAAGCATCATCGGCTATCTCTTCTTCGGATAGAATGCATCTTCTTATCTCTTCGGAAAGGGAAGGAAGGGGTGAGAGCATGGAAAATAGATCCGAAAGCGAATCCGTAAATGATTCGTCAGATTCCCTTTCGCTTGATGCGCCTTTTTCAAGATCCACCGAATGCTTTATGCCCGTATTAGCGGGATTAAGGGCCGAGGAGATGCCTCCGCCCGACGATTCACCGTATTTAACCAGCCTTGCGGCATTTTCCAGCTGTGATGCAACCTGAAGAAGGTCCGTAGCCGAAAGGCTTGCCCCTGTCTCCAGAGTCTTGACGATGTATCGCAGATCGTGGTTTCCGCCAAAGGAAGTACTTCCGTTTTTGATGACTCTTGAGAGTGCATCTGCGGTCTGGGACTGACGGGTTTCGATCTCTTTCAGATCACGTATCGGAAGCAATGCTTTTGTACGCTCTTTTCCGGGTTTTGAATCAGCTTCATCGGTCAAAAGAGAGATAATCCGATCATATTCAAGTGTGCGTAAAACCTTAGTATTCATGGCTTTTTTAAGTATATCACAGCAGACCCCTTATTTCTTTACTTTTTTTATGGGTACGGATATACTGAAATAACCATGGAGAATAAGAAAAAAAAGGACGAAAAAATAAAAAATTCCGAAAAAGACGGAGCATTTAACCGGAGCATCATATCCGAGCAGATCAAAAAAAGACCCATCAACAAATACCGTCTGCTAAGAAGGACTCTGATGACATCGCTTCTTGCCATCGTATTCGGAATCATTGCATCCGTGACCATCTGGATTCTTGAACCGGTCTTAAGCAAGTGGATCTCAAGGAGCGACCAGGGACAGGGAAGGGATGCCGTTCACTTCATAGATACAGGTGATGATGTTACCCCTCAGGAGGTCCTGCAGGATTATATGGAGCAGGAAGCCTTTTTCGGCAAAGAAGGAGAAGATTCCGCTGCGGTCGCATCGCTTCCGCTTACCAACGAGCAGATCCAGGTTCTTTTTTCCCAGCTGACATTGGATGTTACCGATTACAGGAAGATGTATCAGTCGATGGCCGCCTATGTCAGGGAAATGAACAAGTCCATAGTCACCATCACGGCGATCACCTCGGATACCGACTGGATCGGAACCACGCAGCAGCACAGCAAGCAGGCATCGGGTCTGATAGTTGCGGAAGACCGCGTTGACCTGTACATAATCGCAGATAAAGCTCCTCTTGAAGGTGCACAGTCACTTGCCATCCAGTTCAGTACCGGATACGTTGCCGAAGGAAAGATCAAGTCGACGGACGAAGCGACCGGACTTGTGATGATCTCCGTAAGAATCTCGGATCTCAGCACGGATCTTCAGACCAATATTCCTCTTGCCACTCTGGGAAGCACCTATGCGGCAGTCGGCACACCGGTATGTGCACTCGGAAGCCCCATGGGAAGTGTCGGGTCGATCGGATACGGAATGATAAGTGCATCCAGAAGCACACTGGAATATCCCGACACCGCGGATACTATGATCCAGACCAATATCGCAGGTGCCGAAAACGCCGGAGGATTTCTATTCAACTATAACGGACAGGTTATCGGCATCATCGCACCCGACCAGAAAAAGAGTGATATCGACGGACTGATCTGGGCATACGGAATAAGCGAGCTCAAGAACAGGATTGGAAATATGGCCGGCGGAAAACCGGGAATATACCTCGGTGTTATCGGAACCTACGTAACCAACGAAGCAAATTCCCAGCTCGGTGTTCCCTACGGGGCATATGTCCTGAGGACTGAGATGGATTCACCCGCAATGCTCGCGGGAATAAGAACGGGCGATGTCATCGTAAGGCTCGGAGACACACCTATCACGAGTTACACCGATTACGTCAATGTCCTCCAGACCTATCAGGTCGGCGACAAAGTAACCGCTGCCGTCATGAGAAGATCCCAGCAGCAGTATGTTGAGCTTGAATATGTCATGACCGCACGTTCTTCGGGAATAGTATTCGAAGATGATTGAAAGGAAATATATGAAGCATATAGCCGAGATCAATGAAAACGATCATATAAGAGAGATATATCTGTGCAAGGGAGTGTCCTCCGCAGTTACCAAGAACGGCAAGGAATATCTCAATGTCCAGCTCATGGATAAAACCGGCTCGATAGACGGTAAGATCTGGGAACCGGGCGATGCCGGCATTGATGATTTCAGCAAGCATGATTATGTTGAAGTAAATGCCGATGTCAATGTCTGGAACAATGCCAAGCAGCTCAACATCAAGCGTGTACGCGTTGCAAGAGAGGGAGAGTACGATCCCGCAGAGTATCTTCCCGTCAGCCCCAGGAACAATGA
>JAILOC010000060.1 GCA_024691045.1 Lachnospiraceae bacterium
GCCCGAGTGGCCCAAGACCTTAAGGACCGATTACGGACATGTCGAGGCACAGGAAGTATTCGGCGAAGATCCCAGAGTCTTTAAGACAACGGTTAAGAAGGTCATCTCCAAGAAGGGTAAGATCACCGAGATAGAAACCGTCGAGGTCGGATTTGATAAGGGCAAGCTCGTAAATGTTAAGGGATCGGAGAAAAAGATAAAGTGTAATCTGCTCCTCATTGCGGCAGGCTTTATCGGAGCCGAGAAGCTCGTACCCGAATCCTTCAAGCTCGATATGACGCCCAGGGGAGTGGTTGCAACACCCGAGGGCAAATATTCCACCAATGTACCCGGCGTATTTGCGGCCGGCGATATGAGACGTGGACAGAGCCTTGTTGTATGGGCGCTTGCGGAAGGCACCGCAGCCGCAGCCGAGGTCGACGAATACCTCATGGGCTACAGAAATGCATAACGTATCGTGGGGACGGTCTTCCGTCCCCATGTTTTTTCTTGACATACAAGCGCTGTTTGCTGTATAAATGATGCATATGAGCAATGGCGTTCATTTCATAAAGACAAGAGGTCTTTGGTGAAATGGGCGCTTTTTTTCTAAACAGGTACCGGGAGGTAATATGAATTACACAGACCAGGAAGTAAAAATGTTCGTAGAGGAAGAGGACGTTAAGTTCATCCGTCTTGCATTCTGCGACGTATTCGGAAGACATAAGAATGTCTCGATAATGCCCACCGAGCTTGACCGAGCATTCAGCGAGGGTATTGCGATAGATGCATGGTCGGTCGAGGGCTTTGATGTCGATGCCAAGTCGGATCTGTTCCTTCATCCCGATCCGTCCACACTTGCGATCCTTCCCTGGAGACCCGAGCACGGAAGGGTTGTTAGGATGTATTGCGATATCACATGGCCCGACGGAACTCCTTTTGCATGCGATGCAAGGACTTTTCTCAGAAATGCCGTGGATGCTGCGGCAAAGAAGGGCTATTCCTTCCGTTTCGGAACGGAGTCCGAATTCTATCTGTTCAGGAATGACATGGAAGGTGTCAATACCGGCATTCCTTATGATGATGCCGGATATATGGATATCGGTCCCGCCGACAGATGCGAGAACATCAGAAGAGAGATCTGCATCACGCTCGAGCAGATGGGCATCTTTGCGGAAAGCTCACATCATGAAGAGGGTCCCGGCCAGAATGAGATCGATTTCAGATACTGTGATGCGCTTAAATCTGCCGACGATGCGATGACATTCAGAAGCGTAGTAAGCGCCATCTCAAGCAGAAACGGGGCTACCGCAGACTTTTCACCCAAGCCCGTATCCGGAAGATCCGGTAACGGAATGCATATCAATTTCTCGGTTAAAAAGGGCAAGGAGGATGTATCCTTTGAACCCGTTGTTGCGGGTATTCTCGATCACATACAGGATATAACTCTTTTCCTTAATCCCGATAAGAGATCCTATGACAGACTTGGTTCCGATAAGGCGCCGGAGTATATCTCATGGGCAAGGGAGAACCGTTCGGCGCTTATCAGGATTCCCGCAGCCAGCGGTGAATTCGTAAGAGCGGAGCTCAGATCCCCCGATCCTTCATCCAATCCTTATCTGGCATTCGGACTTCTCATCTATGCGGGACTTGATGGACTTGAGAAGGGACTTGTTCCGCCCGCACCGATTGATACAAATCTTTACGCAGCAGGTGATCCCGAAGGAAAGTTCAAAAAGCTTCCTTCATCACTCAGGGATTCCGCAGAGCTTGCGGGAGAAAGTGAATTCATCAGAAAGTATGTACCGGAAGAAATACTATCCGCATATCTTAAGAGAGCAGAACAGTAAATGACACCCGCTGAACACGTTTACAGCGTGCTGATAGTATCGGCAGCAGAAAAAATTAATAATGCGCTGCTTCAGGAGTTGTCAGGTGGAAGATTCGATCCGGTCTTCGTCGTGGACAGCGTTGCCAAGGCACAGAGGAGGATGGTCGATGAGGACTATGACCTTGTGCTGATCAATGCACCTCTTCCCGATGATTTCGGAAGGAGATTTGCGGTGGATGTATGCACCGACAGTGACAGGGTAGCGCTTATCATGGTCAGAAGCGATATGTTTGATGAGATCAGTTCTTCCCTGACTCCGAAAGGGGTAATGGTCATTAAAAAGCCTCTCGAGGTAAACCGTCTTGATGAGATGATCGCCGTTATGTGCAGTGTCCGCGAAAGACTCAGACGAATCAAGAAAAAGACGGTCTCCCTCGAAGAAAAGATGGAAGAGATCAGGCTGGTCAACAGGGCTAAATGGGCGCTCATAAAGAGCTGTCACATGACCGAGGAGAACGCTCACCGCTATATCCAGAAGCAGGCTATGGACCTGTGTCTGAGTAAGAAAGAGACTGCGGAAAATATTTTAAAAACTTACGGATAAATTCATCAAAAAAAATATTGACAGAGCATTAAAGCAGTAGTAATTTAACAGGTGAAAAGGCAAAGGCGTCTTTTTTGTAAACATACAAAAAAGGCGTCTTTGTCTTTTTTGTTTCCAAAATTAAGGAGGAACAGACTATGGAAACACAT
>JAILOC010000069.1 GCA_024691045.1 Lachnospiraceae bacterium
AGAATACCTCCATAGATGCATATGCTGCAATGAACGGAGGTGCAAACTGATGAGTAGAGAAAACGGAAAGAAAAGCTTTTTTAAGGTCGGACTGCTTATATATTTCATCCTCGGATGTATCGGGATCTTCTTTTTCCTTCGTTGGTTCAAGGGATACCTGATCGCATACGAGACCGCACTTCCTTCAAACGGCATAACCGAAGTAAAGGAAGCATTTGAGTCCGGTGCAATTGAAACAGTAATGAGTGGAGAGAATCTGGTCACCGCTTCCACATACTATAATGTTTTTGATTACGAAGCTCACATCAAGGACCTGATCGTCGGAAAAGAGATCACCATTGAGGAGTCTTCCCAGTCAAGCAAGGAAGTTCCCAGATATGTGATCAAAGCTGCAGGAGAGCCTGTTACCGACGTGACTTTAAAGGTGGTAGGCCAGAACAATTATGACATGGACATCTGGGGGTGTGACAGGTTCTATCCCGATGAGTACTGCATGTCGGACGATGTTTATACCATTACCGTTCCTTCGGATCTTATAGTTAATGTATCCGGCAGGGATCTTACGAGTGCCGATATCATGAAGGATGAAAACGGAAACAGTGTGGTTAAGGGCATTGATATCATTTCAAATGTCACTTCGTACATGAATTATGTTCCTACCTTTACCACATATCAGGTGACCGGTCTTTGGAGCAATCCTGATATCAGTGCACGTACAGCAGACGGAACCCCCGTGGAGCTTAACTTTGACGGAAGTGAATACACTGCTCCCATTCAGACGGATGCTACCGTTGCAGCGGAGATAAATGCCATCATTCCTTCCATCATTGAAGCTTACGGTAAGCATTTCATCGGTATCAATTCCGGTGCAGTATATAACTATCTGCTTCCCGATTCCGAGTACAGGGCATCACTCAGCACCGCAATGACCAATTTCTATCCGACCTCACATATCACTTCTTACGATTACTACAACATTAGCGCGGATAATTTTGTTACCTACTGTGATAACTGCGTATCCGCAAACATCAAGTTCGATCTTGTGGTTAAGTTCAACTCAGCCGCATATCAGACCAAGAATGAAGGATCCGATGCAATATGGGTATTCATCAAGCAGGGTGATACATGGTATCTTGCCGACGTGCCCAGACAGGAGCCCAGAAGTCTTGAGGATGCAGGCATTTCTGACTGATGATCTGAAAGTTTAAGAGTATCTTCCGAATCTGAGAATAAGGAGGAAAAATATGAAACTGATATTTGTCGGTGCAACACATGAGGTAACGGGAAGCTGTCATTTTTTACAGGCATGCGGAAAAAACATCCTCGTGGATTACGGAATGGAGCAGGGTATCGATACCTTTGAGAATGTTCCCCTTCCGGTTCCCGAAGCACATATCGATTATGTTTTTCTGACTCATGCCCACATCGATCACTCCGGACTTCTTCCTCTTCTGTATGCAAGAGGATTCAGGGGACAGATCTTCGCTACCGATGCTACCTGCGATCTGTGTTCCATAATGCTTCGTGACTGTGCCCACATCCAGATGATGGATGCCGAGTACAAGAACAGAAAGAACCGCCGTACCAAGGATGCTCCTCCAGTTGAACCTCTCTACGGAATGGAGGATGCGGAGGGCGCGATAAGAAGACTTGTTGCGTGCCATTATGATACCGAAATCGATGTGTGTGAAGGCATCAGGATCCGTTTTACGGACATAGGACATCTCCTCGGATCCGCAAGTATCGAGGTATGGATCACCGAGGATGAAAACAGCAAGAAGATAGTATTTTCCGGCGATATCGGAAATCACAGGCAGCCTCTTATCAAGGATCCCATTCCCACCACCGAAGCCGATTACGTTGTCATGGAATCCACATACGGTGACAGGGACCATCCCGAGCCCGAAGGCGATTTCGAGGATATGCTCGCGGATATCATCCAGAAAACCTTCGATAAGGGCGGAAATGTTGTCATTCCTTCCTTTGCGGTAGGAAGAACCCAGGAACTCCTTTATTTCCTCAGAAGGATCAAGGTGGGCAGGAAGATCAAGGGACACGAGAACTTCCCTGTATATGTGGACTCACCTCTTGCGGTCGATGCTACGGAGATCTTCACAGCCAACCGTATGGACTGCTTTTCCGATGATGCGATGGAGCTTGTAAAGCAGGGTATCAACCCGATCTCCTTTGCGGGACTCAAGCTTGCGATCACCAGTGAAGAATCAAGGGACATCAATTTCATCGAAGAACCCAAGGTCATAATCTCAGCATCGGGCATGTGTGAGGCGGGACGTATCAGACATCATCTTAAGCACAATCTGTGGAGACCCGAATGTACGATCCTCTTTGTCGGATATCAGGCAAACGGAACACTCGGACGTGCGATCGTTGAAGGCGCCGAAACAGTCAAGCTCTTCGGCGAAGAGATAGAAGTAAGAGCCAGGATAGAGCAGCTCAGGGGGCTTTCCGGGCACGCGGGCAAATCGGGACTTATCTGGTGGATCTCACAGTTTGAGGAAAAGCCCAAGAAGGTATTCATCGTACACGGTGAGGATGCGGTCGCAACGCAGTTTGCCGAGACACTCAAGATAGAGTACGGGCAGCGTGCGGTTGCTCCCTACAGCGGATCGGAATTCGATCTTGCTGCCGGAAGATTCACCTACGAAGCTATGCCCGTTCTCAAGGCAAAGAAGACCGCAAGACCTGCATCCGGTGTTTATGCACGTCTTGTTGCCGCAGGTCAGAGACTTATGGCCATCATCAAGGGTATGGACGGTGCGCCTAACAAGGAGATCGGAAGATTTGCCGATCAGATCACATCCCTTTGCGAGAAGTATGATGACAGAAAATAAAAGGATGAGCTTTATTTATGAGTTATGCAGATGAAGTATTTATAGAAACATGCAGGGATATCCTGGAGAACGGTACGAGTACCGAAGGTCAGAAGGTTCGTCCCCACTGGGAAGACGGAACACCCGCATATACCATTAAGAAATTCGGTGTTGTGAACCGCTACGATCTGAGCAAAGAGTTTCCGATCATGACCCTTCGCCGCACCGGACTTAAGTCTGCCACGGATGAGATGCTGTGGATCTGGCAGCGCAAGAGCAACAATATCCATGATCTCAATTCACACATCTGGGATGAGTGGGCTGATGAGGACGGCTCCATCGGAAAGGCATACGGCTATCAGATGGGCGTTAAGCACGAGTACCGCGAAGGTATGATGGACCAGGTTGACCGCGTCATCTATGACCTTAAGAACAATCCCTTCTCAAGAAGGATCCTGACCAACATCTATGTGTTCCAGGATCTGCATGAGATGAATCTGTACCCCTGTGCATATTCCATGACATTCAACGTAACCCAGAAGGAGGGAGAGGATAAGCTGACACTCAATGCCATCCTCAACCAGCGCTCACAGGATATGCTCGCGGCCAATAACTGGAACATAGTTCAGTATGCCGTACTCGTACACATGCTTGCACAGGTATGCGATATGAATGTCGGCGAGCTCGTACATGTCATTGCGGACTGCCATATCTATGACAGGCACATTCCCCTCATCAAAGAGATGATCGAAAGAAAGCCCATGCCCGCACCGAAGTTCATCCTGAATCCCGATGTTCACGATTTCTATGAATTCACCGCTGATGACGTTTCACTTGAGAACTATCAGCACCACGAGCAGATCAGGAACATTCCCATCGCAATCTGAGGTGAGGGGACAGGATGTCCCAAAGACATGGTTGCAAGTACATGGATGTACTTGCATGTCCGGGACGGCTTTTTGCTGTTTCAAAAGAATCAAAGGAGTAGTGAGCTAAATGACTATAATTGTTGCTGCAGATAAGAACTGGGCTATCGGAAATAAGGACGATCTTCTTGTAAGGATCAAGGAAGATCATAAGAATTTTAAGGCACTGACTACAGGACATACGGTCGTTCTCGGAAGGAAGACTCTTTCCACATTTCCGGGAGGACTTCCGCTGAAAAACAGGACCAATATCATCATGAGCCGCGATCCCGGATACAAGGCAGAGGGAGCTGAGGTTGCTCACAGCGTTGATGAACTTCTTGAGATGGTAAAGGATATCGATGATGAAGTCTTTGTCATCGGCGGAGGCACGATCTACGACCAGCTTCTTCCCTATTGCGACAAGGCGATCGTAACCCGCATAGATCATGCATACGAAGCCGATACCTACTTCCATGATCTCGACGCAGACGAAGAGTGGGAGATCACCGATACTTCCGACGAACAGACCTACTTCGACCTGACCTATCATTTCGTAACCTACGAAAGAAAGTAAACGCAGGCCGGAACGTACGACAGTTTACTTCTGATGTTTATAAAAATGGGAAGCTCATACGAGCTTCCCAATTTATTTATCATGGTTCTTCCGCGTTATCTGCAGAGCCTGAGTCTTCCGTTTCGGTGCCTGCGGGGGCGGCTTCTTCAGCTTCTTCGGGATCCTCCGGCATTTTGAATCCTCCGGGACAGCCTTCCGTATATCTGAAGACTTCACGCATTCTTGCGTAGTAGGAGAAGAAGTGATAGCCGTAATCGTCATATCTCCATCCGTATCCGTAGGGATTGCCGGAATAAACGCATATGCAGCCGGGATGAGCCTCGGCATATTCATCGAAAGCATCGCGTGACAGTGGATTTCCGATACAGCTGAAACGGTCGAGTTCCATATCCGTTATCCCGCTGATATCGCTTGTGCGTGTGTAACTGATATTCAGGTACTTTATCGAATCCATATCCGCTATGACGGACAGATTCTGTATATGGTAGCAGCTTACAAGCTCAAGCCATGTGAGCTTGGGACAGTTTGTGACCGGTGTCAGATCCGTAAACAGTGCATCCGAAAGTATCAGGCATTCGAGATCCGGCATGCTTTCGATAAATGATATATCCGTGATCCCGCTGTCATGACCGAGATCCATATATATGACTTCATGGCAGTACTTCAGAGGCCCTGTCATGGAATCGTTGATCCCGTGTGTCATGCGGATAACCTGGTTGTCCGTGAGTGCCGATTTCCAGCCTACATGTATTCTCCATACGACCTTCGTATCCGGGAAATCATTCCTGATACCATCCATTATTTCATCATCTATCCCGCAGTCGTCCAGAAGGAAATATTCGCATTTATCAAGCACTTTAAGGGCCTGTCGTACGGTTTCTTCACCTTCGTTTCCGATCTCTGCTTTTACGTAGCTTACTTCGGTATCTTCCGAGGTCAGGTGCTG
>JAILOC010000136.1 GCA_024691045.1 Lachnospiraceae bacterium
AAAATTTGTTGACAAAGAGTCTGCTTTTTAGTATATTAACTTTTGTCGTGCGAAAGCAGACTGATGCGACAGTAGCTTAGTTGGTAAAGCGCCACCTTGCCAAGGTGGAGACCGCGGGTTCGAGCCCCGTCTGTCGCTCTCAGACTTCCCTGATGATCAGGGAAGTTTTTTTATTCGATAAACCTCTTCAATTTTTTACCCCGGAATTACCGGGGTAATTTTGTTATCAGTATGTTATTCCTGTAAGGTCCACACCGAGAGCAAGTGCATCGGCTTCGTACTGAGCCCTCAGTTCTTCAAGCCTGGCCGCATATCTGATGCGGTAGATCCTTATGAGTGCATCGTCAATCCTGTCTTCGGATACGACACCGTTTGCCACGCTTTCGATAATGCCCTCTACGGCTGCCCTGGGCTGAGGTGACGAATAGATCATGTCACATCCCGCTTTAAGTGCCATTACGGCGCTGTCGCCGGGTGTATAGTACTCTGTTATGGCCGCATCGCTCAAAGGCCCGCTTATGATGACTCCGTCGTATTTAAGTTCATCCCTGAGCACTCCGGTAACCGTCTTCTCCGAAAGTGTCGAAGGAAGTGAATCATTGTCAATCGAAGGATAGATGACATTACTCATCTGTATCATCTGGGCACCGGCATTTATCGCGGAAAGCCATACCTGGAATTCACACGCACGGAAGTCTTCAATGCTCCTGTCGCAGAGCGCCCTTCCGTTCTTCGGATCCTGAGAAGAGGCGGCAAGTGAAGGGAAATACTTATATGCCGCAACTACTCCGCCCTGTGAAAGTCCGTCAGCCATAGCGGTAACATAGGGTGTTACTGTCGAAGCATCGCTTCCGTATGTTGAATTTTCGCCTATTCCTCCGGCGGTTACGGCAAGGTCCGCAACAGGCGCGAAATCAACGCCTATGCCCACAGCGGAAAGTCCTGTTCCTATAGCCATACCGTTGGCAACCACAGCCTCGACATCACCGCTCTCCGCGGCCTGCGCGGGCGTCATGACGTTTTCGACAGCTCCCGTTCCGACAAGTCCGGATTCATTAAGTCCGGTCTCGCTCGTTGCGAAGAATACGGGACGGCTTACCATATTCGCTGTGTTGGATACCATCGTGGCGAACTGATCGGTAGCATTGACATTCCTGGAAGAATATACGATTCCGCCGGGACAGAAGTCACTGAGTGCCGCTGCGGTTCCGTCTCCCGCGATGACAACCCTGTCAACGCCCGTAATAGATTCGGGAGTGATGAACATTATTCCCTGAACCTTTTCCTCGAGCGTCATCTGTGAGATTTCCGCTTCGATCTCGGCATCAAGAAGCTGCAAAGGGGTATCCCCGAGCTCTTCGACCGTATGGACCTCGGGAACCGGCTCCGGCTCGGCCTGAGCATTTGCTTCTTCTTCAAGCTGTTGCTGAAGTTCAAGCTCCGCTGCAGCCTGTGCTTCCTTTATTGCCCTTGAACGGTTAACGAAATATCTGATACCGAAATAAAGTCCGAGTCCTATTACTGCGATTATAAGGAAAAGAATAATATACGCCGTAACCTGCTGGCGTATTCTCTTTTTATGTCTTGCCTCGCGTCTGATCCTCTCGTTCTCGGTCTGCTCTCTTAAAGCATTTCTGCTGACCCTGGATTTTTCGGAGGAACCCTTCTTCTCTTCTCCGGCATCTTCCGAAGTCTCTTCAGAGGCGTCACCGGATTCTTCGTCAGGTGTGTTTTCTTCCGATGCGGACTCTTCGTTGATCGCTTCTTCCGTCACGATCTCTTCCTCGGAAATACTATCCGAATCGCTCTCACCCGGGTTTTCCGTTTCCTCCGTGATGCTTTCCGCAGGTGCTTCCCCGGATGGATCCGCATCTGATCCTTCGACCGCTCCTTCCGAGGCAGCTGCCGTATCCGCCTCATCCGAAGCAGCAGCTTCAGGCACGGCTTCTTCGGCGGGTGCTTTTACGGTCTCTTCCGAGACCTCTTCGGGCTCACCATCCTCCAGGGGATCTGCAAAGATAAGCTCTTCAGTCTCTCCGCCGACTTCCGAACCGGCTTTCTCTTCTTCCGCCCTGATCTCGGAAGTATTCAGTGCGGCAGTATCCTGATTTACTTTCTTATTTTTCTTTTTGTGTCTGCTCAACTTTCCGGCTCCTTAAATTCTGAAAACAGGAAATGATCAAAGTTTTGTTTCGACGAAAATATCATAGATCGCTCTGATCGCAGTCTCGAAATCTGAATTTGCAACACCGATGATGATGTTGATCTCGGATGAACCCTGATCGATCATCTTGACGTTGACATGTGCATGGGCAAGTGCGGAGAAGATCCTTCCCGCGGTACCTCTTGTCGACTTCATTCCTCTTCCAACGACAGCGATGAGTGCGAGATCCGATTCGATATCAATGGTGTCGGGATCGGTCATTCTGCGGATTGATGAAACAACGCTCTGTTCCTTATCCCTGAACTCATCCTGGTGTACAAATACGGTCATGGTATCGATGCCGGAAGGAAGATGCTCGAAGGATATGTTGTTCTCCTCGAACGCCTGAAGAACCCTTCTTCCGAATCCAATCTCGGAGTTCATCATGTCCTTGTCGACATTTACAGCGCAGAATCCCTTCTTGCCTGCGATACCGGTGATGACATACTTTGATTTCTTGGATGTGGTACCTACGATCCATGTTCCGTCGTCTGCGGGATCGTTGGTATTTCTGATGTTGATGGGGATGCCTTCCTGTCTTACGGGGAAGATGGCATCCTCGTGAAGAACTCCCGCTCCCATGTATGCGAGCTCTCTGAGTTCCCTGTAGGTAATGGTCTCAATCTTGGCGGGATTCTTGATGATCCTGGGATCGGCGATCATAAATCCGGATACATCGGTCCAGTTCTCATACACATCAGCATGGATGGCACGTGCAACGATTGAACCTGTTATATCGGATCCGCCTCTTGAGAAGGTCTTAACGGTGCCGTCGGCATATGCTCCGTAGAATCCGGGAATGACGGCTCTTTCAACCTTTGAGAGTTTGGTGCCGAGTTTCTTATATGTCTTCTCGGCTTCGTAGTTATCGGTCTTCTTGTCAAAGATAATATAATCAGCAGGATCAAGAAATTCATATCCGAGATATGCGGCCATGATACGTCCGTTGAGATATTCACCTCTTGATGCGGCATAATCCTTGTCGGCACCGCCTTTGAGATTCTTTTCGATCAGCTTGAACTCATCGGACAGATCGAGCTTTATACCGAGTCCCTTGATTATCTCATCATATCTTGCACGGATATTCTTGAGCACTTCGGAGAAGCTTCTGTCATCTGACACACTGTCATAAAGATTGTAGAGCATATCGGTGACCTTGGTGTCTCTGGGAGATCTCTTTCCGGGAGCGGAAGGAACAACATACCTTCTCTCGGGATCCGCCTTGATGATATCTCCTACTTTCTTGAACTGCTCGGCCGATGCAAGTGAACTTCCGCCGAATTTTACTACCTTTGCCATTTTTCCATATTCCTCTTTATTGATTATTCGTAGATCATGATCCAGTTTTCTGTAATGCCGTTATCGGAATCGAACTTATCCTCGATAGAAGGGCTGTCCATAGGCTGAGTGATCAGTCCGAACTTTCCTTCACATACACCGATCTCTTCCGCGCCTTCAAAAAGAGCCTTGGCCTTATCTGCATTGCCGGCATCGAATCTTACAAGATATCTGTATTTATCATCAGAATTCGCTCTTACCCTTACGGGCACATCATCCCATCCGGAATACATGGTTGAAGAGCCTTTTCTCGCAGCATCGATGACATCTGCAACAACAGCGCTCGCGGTTGCAAGCTTGCCTGCGCCCTTGCCGTAATACATAGTCTCTCCGAGCATATTGCCGGTGACAAATATTGCGTTGAAAACATCATTCACGCCTGCAAGAGGATGGTTCTTTGAAAGCATAAAAGGAGCGACTTGCGTCGAAACCGAATCATCCTCGTACCTCTTTGTGATTCCGAGAAGCCTGATCCTGAAGCCTGCTTTGGATGCAAGTGCTATATCGCTCTTGTCGATATCCATGATTCCCGTCGTGGGAACTTTATCGGAATCTACGAAATGACCTGACATTATATCTGCCAAAATGGAGATCTTTCTTGCCGTATCATGACCCGCGATATCCGCTGTAGGGTCTGCCTCCGCATATCCGAGCTCCTGGGCTGTCTTAAGAGTCTCATCAAAGCCTGCCCCTTCCTCTTCCATCTTGGTGAGGATGAAGTTGGTGGTTCCGTTAAGTATACCTGCGATCTGTGTGATCCTCTCTGCGGTAAGAGCGGTGGTAAGGGCACGGAGAACGGGAATTCCGCCTCCGACACTTGCCTCGAAAAGATATGCGCATCCGTTTGCTTTCGCAAGCTTTATAAGCTCGGCACCGTGCATGGCAACGAGCTCCTTATTGGATGTGCATACGCTCTTTCCTTTCTCGAGAGCAGCCTTGGTGAACTTATAAGCGGCACCCGTTCCTCCCATGGTCTCGCAGATGATCGAAACCTCGGGATCGTCTATTATGACATTTACGTCATGAACTATCTTCGCCTCATTGGGGTCGCCCGGAAAATCGAGGAGATCAAGGATATACTTTACCGAAACCTTGTCTCCGGATGCGGCGGATACGATATCGTTGTTGCGGTCTATAACTTCGACAACACCGCTTCCTACGGTTCCGTATCCGAATACAGCAACATGAATCATTTCTTTAACTCCAGTCTGTCTATATTACTTGTTCAAAGGATATTTCTCGGTAAGTGCCATAACGATGGCCTTAGCCTTTTCTACGCCTGCTTCCCTCTCCTTGACGATGATGCTGATAGCCTCGGCAATCTGATCCATATCCTCAGTCTTAAGTCCTCTTGATGTAACTGCGGGAGTCCCGAGTCTGATACCGCTGGTTACATTGGGCTTCTGGGGATCGTTAGGAATGGTGTTCTTGTTGGCGGTAAGATGAGCCTCGTCCATGAGAGCCTCGATCTCCTTGCCGGTAAGATTAAAAGGAGTGAGGTCAAGGAGCATAAGATGGTTATCGGTTCCGCCCGAAACGATCTTGAGTCCTCTTGAGATAAGTCCCTTTGCAAGAGCCTGAGCGTTGTCAACGATTCCCTGCTGGTAAACCTTGAATGAAGGATCGAGAGCCTCCTTGAAGCATACAGCCTTGGCTGCGATAACATGCATAAGAGGTCCGCCCTGGATTCCGGGGAATACTGCCTTGTTAAGCTTGTGCTCCTTGGCGAACTCTGCGCTTGAAAGGATGAGTCCTCCTCTGGGGCCGCGAAGTGTCTTGTGTGTGGTGGTTGTAACGACATCCGCATAGGGGATGGGGCTGGGATGAAGTCCTGCGGCAACAAGTCCTGCGATGTGAGCCATGTCTACCATGAGGAATGCGCCGACCTCATCTGCGATCTCCCTGAAACGCTTGAAGTCGATGGTACGTGCGTAAGCGGAAGCTCCGGCGATGATCATCCTGGGCTTGCACTCTTTTGCGATCTCCTCAAGCTTATCGTAATCGATGAATCCGTCATCATTTACACCGTAAGGAACAATGTTGAAATAGGTTCCGGAAATGTTAGCGGGTGAACCGTGGGTAAGATGTCCGCCGTGATCAAGGTTCATTCCCATTACGGTATCACCGGGCTGAAGAAGTGCGAACTGTACCGCAAGATTTGCCTGTGCTCCCGAGTGGGGCTGAACGTTTGCATAGGTACATCCGTAAAGTTCCATTGCACGGTTTCTTGCAAGCTCCTCGACAACGTCTACGCACTCGCATCCGCCGTAGTAACGCTTTCCGGGATATCCTTCCGCATACTTGTTGGTGAGAGGGCTGCCCATTGCAGCCATAACAGCCTTGCTTACCCAGTTCTCGGAAGCTATGAGCTCGAGGTGGGAGTTCTGTCTTTCCTGCTCACTGACGATGGCGTCTGCAATCTCGGGATCTACTTTTCTTACTTCATCAAGCGAATACATTTAAAAACCTCCTGAAAATATAATTCTTGTTTCGTTTGTTATATTATTTGTCATTCCGGTTCTCAAGCGAGATATTCCGGAAGAAGATCCGAATAACCTTTGTACATTGTCACGATCTTGTCGTGCGATTCATGAACGGATGAAAGCTTTCTTGCGTTCACGGCATTTTCGGTCTCCTCACACAGTGACATCAGTTCTCCCGCACCTATCTGTCTCGATGCGTTCTTAAGACCGTGTATCTCGACCGCATAGTCAGGCCAGTTCTCTTCACGGTAGAGCTTTTCGATCCTCTCCGCTTTCTCGGGTAATATCCTGAGATATTCCTTAATGACCTGTCTGAAAAGTTTCTCGCTTCCGAGAAGCTTGAGTGCCTCATCCTTATCCAGCTCGGGAGCCGTATTTACACGTGCAAAATTGTTTCCTATGATGACCGTTTCCGTAGGAACGGTGGATGTCATCGTAAGAATCTTCTCCGGAGGGAGCCATTGCCTGAGCTTGGCTGCAAGCACAGGAAGTTCAATGGGCTTGGGAACGAAATCGTTCATTCCCTCGGAAATGAACATCTCCCTTACGCCTCTTACCGCATTTGCGGTAAGTGCTATTATCGGCACTTCGTCATAATCCGGATACATCCTTCTTATGATCCTGGTGGTCTCGATGCCATCCATCTCCGGCATCATATGATCCATCAGGATGAGATCGAAATGTTCTTCCTCGATCTTGCGTATCGCCTCTTTGCCGCTCATAGCGGATGAAATCTTCATATTAAAAGGCTCGAGCAGTCCGACCGCAACAGTAAGGTTAACCGCATTGTCTTCGACTATCAGTACTTTTGCATCGGGTGCGGTAAACGGTATGGTCTCCGGAGCATCATCCTCGCTGCCCCGTCTTACGGATCCCCTTCCGAGTATCAGTGCCATATTCATGGCGGACATGGGCTTTTTCGTGACCATGAGATTGGGAAGATCCTTCTCCAGTCTGCTGTAATAATCGGTCACTACAACAACTGTTTTGTCGGGATGTGTCCTGAAGTATTCCTTCTTTTCTTCGTCGAAGAGCTTATGCTCGATGAAGACGTAGATCTTCCTGCCGGGGTTTCTTTTCTCAGCGGTTTCGGCCGCCAAGGAAAGATCGGCATCCGGGGCTATGTTCATGGATGATACACCGAGTTTTGATGCATCCCACGTAAATCCGCCGAGAAGATATTCGTTGTCAAATATCCCTATGACAAGATATTTTCCGGGATCCGCAACTCCCATGCTGGGTGTGTGGTCTATCACCCTCTGCGGAAGCTTGAAGGAAAAAACCGACCCCTTCTTATACTCGGATTCGACGTGAAGGCTTCCGTCCATAAGCGACAGGAGCTCTTTGGATATCGCAAGTCCGAGTCCGGTACCGCCGCATGAACGGTTTCTCTTGGAGTCAACCTGTAAGAAGGATTCGAATACCTTGCCCAGATTCTCGTCTTTGATCCCTATTCCCGTATCCTCTACCGAAACACTGAGAAGTATCTCATCGGCATCGAGTACGGAGAAATCCACAACAAATCTTACCTGTCCGGATTCCGTGAACTTGACCGCATTGCTTCCCAGGTTCAGAAGGATCTGCCTTATCCTTGTTCCGTCACCGTATAGTCTCTTCGGTATGCTCGTATTCAGGTTGAGGATAAGCTCAACATCCTTATCGATAACCTTGGAAGCGATTATCGCCACCACATCGTCAAAAAGACTGACAGGTTCGTATTCCGCAAGCTTTATGTCCAGCATTCCCGATTCGATCTTGGAGAAATCGAGAATGTCGTTGATTATCGTCAGGAGCACTTTGCCGGATGATTTGATCTGGCTTATGTATTCCCTCGCACTGTCGGGAAGTTCCTCCCTGAGTGCCATCTCCGCCATGCCGATAACGGCATTCATCGGAGTACGGATCTCGTGGCTCATATTTGCCAGAAAATCCGATTTCATCCGCGATACGCGCTCAAGTTCGGCACTTGCCTTGTCGGATGTGTATTTTCCGTACGCCATATCCGAAAGAACGCCGGATATCGTATACAGGAAATCCATCGCTTTTCCGACCTTTTCTTCGGAGACGATGTTCACCTCGCGGATCGCATCAAAATATTCGTCCGGATCGAGTCCCAGCTGTATGGCATGCGCCTTGCATTTTGCTTCGTCGGGCGGGGAGGTGAGTGCCTGGCCTCCGACAAAACATCCGATCATCTCACCGTTCACAACGATGGGAGCCGAGAAATCTATAAGTCCGGCATGGCAGTAATACCAGGTAGGCCTGCCGGTCCTGTGTGTCATCATCGCTCCGCTCTTATCCGAGTATTCACAGAGCTGTTTTCCGAGCAGACATTTTCTGTTCAGCCCGGTACAAAAACGACAAAATCCGGAGCCCTCGGTGACCGCTGTTCCGTCAGGATTAGTGATCAGCGCCGCAAGCCCGGTCATGTCCGAAAATGCTTCCTGAATGGTCTGTAATATGCTCTTGTCGATGTATTCCGTCAGCTTAACGTCTGACTCCATATGAACACTCCCCCGGATAGTCATAAGCCATACAAAGCTGGAAAGGCACAATCGTAATTATTTTACTATCAAACGGCTATTTCATCAAGTAAAACGGCACTAATTTAGGCCTGCAAAATCGACATTTCCGAGGTTTTCTTCGTCGTAATAAGTCATCGCGTACATGAGCCTGTCCAGCATCACTTTACGGCCTTTGTCGTTCAGCTTTCTTCCGTCCGTAAGGAACTCTTCCCCTCCGTTATAACTGATGCCCGTGTAGTAATTGTCCAGGAAGGTTATATCGTAATTGTCAACACACATCCTGTATTGTCCCAGGACATAATCCGAAAGATCGGCTCCCTGCGAATTGGGATGGTCCTCACAGGCTTCAAGCCGGCCGTCTGCCGACACGATATACATATAAGGGGCGGACATGACGATCACCCTTGCCTTCGGAGCATATGTCCCGAAAAGCTCGATCGTTGACGAAAAGCCGCCAAGGTATGTGGAAAAAGGGTCGGAATATTTGGAATCGTCGAGCCCCGTGGGAGTGGACCTTAAATAATCCTCCCCGTCATAGAAAAAAACGATCACATCGACCGTGGTAATATCAAGGTCTTTGAGGGTTTCGAGTACAGCTTTTCCCTCCCCGGGAAAGTCAGCTCCCAGAACCCTTTCCGATTCCCCGATATCATGTGAATAATCCTGTCCGGTACAGGCAACGCAAGCCAGATAATACGGTGAGAAAATGTTCATCGGATTATTCGTATAATCAAACGAAGGCTCCGTCATACCGACATATGAACCGCTTACTGCGCAGTTTATGACGGTTGCTCCGGAAGCCTTTTCAAGCATGGCCGAAAGACCCTCCCCGCCTTCAGGCTTGTCGGCAAAGGGGGCATTTCCGAAAATGAGGATCGTCTCCTCATTCTGGCGTATAAGATTGTATTCATCATCCGTAAGGGGCATGATGTAGTCGTGTGATTCGAAATTGGCGACATGCTCATCGGAGCCTGTTATATCACCCAGCGTCACGACCCTTATCCATCCCTTCACTCTTGCTATCAGTGCGACTGCGATAGCCAGCACCGACAGGGCAAAGATCAGATGAAACATCCTGGATCTGTTCATATAATCCTCTTACCAGCAGAGAACTTCGTTTCCTTCTTCGGTTATAAGAACCATTATCTCCCACTGTGCGGAAGGCATTCCGTCCCTGGTCGAAACCTCCCAGCCATTGGATTTATCGGTCACAATGTCTTCTTTTCCCATATTCACCATGGGTTCGATGGTGAAGATCATTCCGGGCACAAGCAGCATTTCGGTGCCCTTTTTAGAGTGGTAGCCGACCCAGGGATCCTCGTGGAACTCAAGACCCACACCGTGTCCGCCTATCTCCCTGACTATGGTGTAGCCATTGTCGTAGCAGTAATCGTGGACAGCCTGTCCGACATCACCCAGAAATCCCCAGGGCTTGGCATATTTGAGGCCTTCGTAGCAGGCTTCCCTTGTGATCCTGACCAGTCTCTCCTTTTCCTCGGATATCTCTCCGATGCAGAACATTCTCGATGAATCGGAAAAGAAACCGTTCAGTATGGTCGAACAGTCGACATTGACGATATCACCGCTTTTTAAGATGACCTTGTCAGAGGGAAAGCCGTGGCAAACCTGCTCATTTACGGAAGTGCAGACACTGTAGGGATATCCCTCATAGTTAAGGGGTGCGGGGATCGCACCCGCTTCGATGCTCATATCGTAGACGATCCTGTCGATCTCGGACGTGGGCATTCCCTCACGGATCTCTTTTTCAATCCGGTCGAGGATAGCAATGTTGATCTTGCAGGATTCCCTGATCTTTTCTATCTGCTCCGGGGTCTTGAGTATGCTGTGATCAGGCGTGATCTTGCCGGAAAGCGCTATCTTTTTGATCTTGTCGTCGAATGCGGCGTGGCAGGTCTTGTACTTTCTGCCGCTTCCGCACCAGCATGCATCATTTCTGCTGAGATGCCTTACAACCTCTTCCGAATGCTTAGCCATTTCGGGGCAGAGAAAGGCATCGTGATTTCTGGACGTGTTAGTCATGACTATCTCCTTTACAAAACCGTAATATTATAGCATATTTCGGGAAAAAATGCTCGTGCCGGATGCATTTTTTGCCCTTGAAAAAATGCTCCCTCTCTCCTATAGTTATATCTATATTGCAGTATTGTCATGCGGTTTAAGTGCCGCGGTTAATCGGAGAGAAGAAATGTATTACGGCGAGATCAAAAAATGTGATGTTGCGGACGGCCCCGGGGTACGAGTTTCCCTGTTCGTCAGCGGATGCCGTCATCATTGTGAGGGTTGCTTCAACGCCAAAACATGGGATTTTTCCTTCGGACAGGTCTACACCGCCGAAGTCGAACAGTCACTTATTGACGCAATGGCACCGGATTACATATCGGGCTTTACCTTCCTGGGCGGTGAACCCATGGAACCCGAAAACAGGCCCTTTGTATTTTCACTGGCTAAGAAGCTCCGCGACAGATACCCGGACAAGACCATCTGGCTCTACAGCGGATACACCTTCGAGACGGATATACTTAAGTGGGCGGAGGATGACGAGATCGTCCGCAATCTCCTGCCCCTTCTGGATGTCATAGTCGACGGGGAATTCGTATTAAAAGAAAAAAATCTGAACCTCAAATTCCGCGGAAGCGCAAACCAGAGGCTCATAGATGTTAAGAGATCGCTTGCGGAAGGCAAGACCGTGCTCTGTGACGAAAGCAACCTCAGGTAAGAAGAGGTTGTAAAGCAGGGGAAACAGGGGGACGGCTTACGCTGTTTTGATGAATCTTTCAAAACAGCGTAAGCCGTCCCCCTGTTTCCTTTTTTCTTTTGGTTAAGGCTTCGGTTTAGAAGAATCCGAATTTGTCGAGCTTTTCGAGTGCCGACTGGATCTTGTCCATCGTTTCATTGATCTTCTCGATATCCAGCTGGTTAAGCTGCTGTGTCACCTCTTCAAGATCGAGTTCACCAAGCGTAGCATTGATCTGATCAAGATCGAGCGATTCGATCGTATTCTTGATCTCCTGAAGATCGAGCTCATTTAACTGAGCGGAAAGAGCATCCCAGTCGACGGCATTTATCGCCTCGGAGGTATTGTGGATATCCTCGGCAAGCTGTGGAAGATCCGCTTTCTTAAGCTCCTTAACGACCTGGAAGGTGGTCTCAAGATCCTTCTTATAATCCGACAGGATCCTGTATCCCTGAAGGAGTACAACGATAAGTGCAAGGAACATCACAAGTATGAGAATGCACAGAGTCTGTGTTGCCCTGAGAGATTTCCGAAGTTTCCTGATCTCGTTTTCCATGTGATCCTCCTTTTCTCATCAACATCCCAGACAGCTTACGCACAGGAAGAGATTGATGCAGGTGTTACAGCATCCGACGGCATTTGTGTTGCCGTATCCGTAAGTATTTCTCCTGTCATTATACCATCCCGTATAATTTGCCGCACCGTCCCTGGTGCTTCTTGTGAACGGTCCTCCGGTCAGATAATCGTACAGTACCGAATACTCCGAATTGGAGGGTTCCATAGACGCAGCCGCTCTCGAATGATAGATCGCCTGTGTCCTGTTTCCTGTCCTTTCGTATGTGATGGCACTGTAGTAATACCATCTCGCATTTCTCTGTGAAGGATCGATGGAATCGAGCAGGTTTCTCGCTTCACGCAGAAGTCCGTTTGCGATGAAATTTGCGACCGCTTCAAGCTGCGCATCCGTTTCTCCGTAGCTTGCGGAAGTATTCCTTCTGTAGCCGCTGTAGGATGTGCCTCCCGCACCGTATCCCTGATATGACCTGCCTGCGGATGAACCGTAGGATGATCCTGCGGAAGATGAATTCCTGTAAACTCTCGGATCCACTTTGCCGTCGATTATATCCTCGTATGCTGCCTGAACAGCCTTGAACTTCTCTTCGGCCGCCCTCTTCTCGAGTTCAGGTTTGTTCATGTTGGAATCGGGATGGTAGAGTCTCGAGAGTTTTCTGTATGCTTTTTTTATCTCTTCCTCGGAGGCTGTGGGAGCAACTCCGAGGATCTTGTACGGATCCGTCATCTGTTTTCTCCTTCTTTTTCAGCCCCGGCTGTGCTGCCCGATTTTCTCTTTCCGGCAGCGATATTGAATCTTATCCATATCCCGGAATATAGAATATTCCTGAGTATATCCACGTTTTCAATAAGCGGCATCTTCTCAAATGCGATGCACGCTTCCTGGAGATGAACGGTTATCATCTCCCTTGCGGTATTTTCGAAATCACTCTTATCATATATGTCTGCAAAGGGATTGTATCTTCCCTTTTTTATATCGCTGTATATATCCTCATACGCATCCATAAGATAGACCGCGCGTCCCAGATGATCTCCGAAGGGTCTTAAATACTTCTCCCATTCATCCTTCCTGTAAGCATATACCTCGGACATGCATCTGCCGAAGTGATACGCCATCTCTTCGGGATCGTACCTGCCCTTTCTTTCGAGTTCATCGATGGCTGCGATCGCATCGGTTATGATCTCTATCTTGCTCTCATACTGCTGCCTGATCTTCTTCGTCTTGCCATCAAGAAGTCCCGCGAGCATCCTGGCAGAAAGCTTGCGGTCATCATTCCAGTCATCCCTGCACTTGAACATCGCCATAAGGACATTCATATCCGCAGCGTAATCCGTCGCGGGATTGGTCCTTATCACATGCTTAACTCCGGGATGGACCGCGCATTTGCGTGAGGATATCTCATCATGCATATCATACAGATCGCACAAAAGAGTACATAAAAATGCGCCGTCGTAAGAAAGAGTGAACTCACCCATGAGTCCGAACTTTTTCTTAAGGACAGCGCAAAGACCACAGTAGTATGAATGATACAGATCATACTCCTTGAACTTCATTTCGGGCTTATTGACCGTTGTGTAACCAAACATATGTAAGTCCCTTTGTAATGTCAGTTAACTGTTCTGGCGGTGCTTATCGGATAAAAAACGGGCCCGTTTATGAGCGGGCCCGTCCGTGTGCCAAACCGGTTATCAGTTCTGAGCTACATCCTTCATTGAGAAGCTGATACGTCCCATCTTGTCCTTTCCAAGGCACTTAACGGTAACGATATCTCCGAGGGTCAGATAATCCTCGACATGCTCAACTCTCTCCTTGGCAATCTTGGAAATGTGTACCATTCCCTCCTTGCCGGGAGCGAACTCAACGAATGCTCCGAACTCCTTGATGGAAACAACCTTTCCCTTGAAAACCTGTCCCTCTTCGAACTCGGTGGTAATGATCTTGACCATATCGATGGCCTTGTCCATTCCCTCTTTGTCGGTTCCGCAGATATCAACTCTTCCGCTCTCATCGATGTCGATCTTAACACCGGTGCGTGCGATGATCTCGTTGATGGTCTTGCCGCGCTGTCCGACAACATCACCGATCTTCTCGGGATCGATATTGATGGAAACGATCTTGGGAGCATACTTGCCGACCTCAGCACGGGGTGCTGCGATAGCGGGCTTCATGCAGGTATCCATGATGAAGAGTCTTGCTTCACGGCATCTGGCGATAGCACCTTCTACAATGGGTCTGGTAAGTCCATGGATCTTGATGTCCATCTGGATAGCGGTGATTCCTTCGGTGGTACCGGTTACCTTGAAGTCCATGTCTCCGAAGAAGTCCTCGAGACCCTGGATGTCGGTAAGGAGTACAAAATCGTCATCGGTCTCACCGGTAACAAGTCCGCAGGAGATACCTGCGACCATCTTCTTGATGGGAACACCCGCAGCCATAAGGGACATGCAGGATGCGCAGGTGGAAGCCATTGAAGTGGAACCGTTGGACTCGAAGGTCTCGGATACGCATCTGATGGCATAAGGGAATTCCTCGGGGCTGGGAAGAACGGGGAGAAGTGCACGCTCTGCAAGAGCTCCGTGTCCGATCTCACGACGTCCGGGACCGCGGCTTACCTTGGTCTCGCCAACCGAATATGAGGGGAAGTTGTACTGGTGGATATATCTCTTCTCGGAAACGTAAGGATCAAGTCCTTCAACTCTCTGAGCCTCGGAAAGAGGTGCGAGGGTGGTAACGTCACAGATCTGGGTCTGTCCTCTGGTGAACATTGCGGAACCGTGAACTCTGGGGATGATATCAACCTCAGCGGAAAGAGGTCTGATCTGGGTGATCTCACGTCCGTCGGGTCTCTTGTGATCCTTGAGGATCATCTTTCTTACGGTCTTCTTTTCATACTGATATACTGCCTCACCGAGAACTGCGAGGTAATCCTCGTTGTCTGCGAAAGCTTCCTTGAGACGCTCGGTGATCTCTGCGATGTTGCCCTCTCTTGTCTGCTTGTCATCGGTGAAGACAGCGGTCTCCATCTCAGCGGGAGGAACGATCTCCTTCATCTTCTCGAACATCTCTGCGGGGATAGCACATGAGGTATACTCATGCTTCTTCTTGCCTACCTCTGCGACGATCTTGTCGATGAAAGCGATGATGGTCTGGTTGATGTCGTGTGCCATGTAGATAGCCTCGAGCATCTTAGCTTCGGGGATCTCATTTGCACCGGCCTCGATCATGATGACCTTCTGCTTGGTGGATGCAACGGTGAGCTTAAGGTCACCCTTGTCCCAAACTTCCTGGGAAGGATTGACGACGAACTCTCCGTCCTTCATACCTACCTGGGTCATAGCGCAGGGACCGTCGAAAGGAATATCGGAGATGCAGGTTGAGATAGCTGCGCCGAGCATTGCGACAAGCTCGGGTCTGCACTCTGGATCGACGCTCATGACCATGCAGTCAAGAGTTACATCATTACGATAATCCTTGGGGAAAAGAGGTCTCATGGGGCGGTCGATAACACGGCTGGTAAGAATCGCATTCTCGCTTGCCTTTCCCTCACGCTTATTGAAACCTCCGGGAAGTTTTCCTACTGCGTAGTATTTCTCTTCGTACTCAACAGAAAGAGGGAAGAAATCGATTCCGTCCCTGGGAGCACTTGAAGCCGTTGCGGTAGC
>JAILOC010000142.1 GCA_024691045.1 Lachnospiraceae bacterium
TGCTATAATCGGGATAGTTACGATTAACATTTTTTCAGGAGGTGCGCTATGTTCGAACAGATCAAATTATCATTTGCTTCAGATGCTCTTGAGCCCGTTATCGACGCTGCTACCGTGGAAACTCATTACGGCAAGCACCACGCAGCGTATACCAAAACCTTTAATGAGCTTGTTGAGAAGGCAGGCCTTACAGGCAAGTCCGCCGAGGAGATCCTCAGCAGTCTCGATTCCGTCTCAGACCTTACCCTCCGCACCGGACTTCGTAATCAGGGCGGCGGATACCTCAATCACAATATCTATTTCGAACAGCTTAACCCCGAAGCTGAGGCTAAAAAGGCTCCCGAAGGAGCACTTCTTGCACAGATAGAAAAGCAGTTCGGCTCTGTCGATAAGCTTAAGGAGGAGCTGAATGCGCTTGCGGCATCACAGTTCGGATCCGGCTGGGGCTGGCTTGCCAAAAAGTCTGACGGCACCCTTGTTACCTTCAAGTCTGCAAATCAGGACAATTCCTACAGTCTCGGAATGGATGATGTCACTCCTATCCTTACCCTCGATGTCTGGGAGCATGCTTATTATCTTAAGTACAGAAATCTCAGAGCCGACTATCTGAAGGCTCTCTGGAACATCATTGATTGGAGCGTAGCTGAAGAAAGATACAATTAATGCTTAGCTTTGCATATCTGTTTTCCTTTACCGTCGCGGTGATCATACTTTTGTATATGATCACGCGAGGCGAGGGATACTCAATAAACCAGATACTTCTGATAACCGTCATAGTCATCGGAAGCGGCGGTTACTATGCATTATCCATATCTGAGAATCTTCCGCAGGCACTATTGGCACTCCATCTTATCTACGTCATTGGTATCTTTGCTCCGATGATGCTCTTTGTTAATGTCTGTGAGATCTACAAAGTTTCTATTCCCGGATGGCTCCTCTGCATTATGTATGCGGGACAGTTCTGCATCTACGGGTTCGTGCTCACGATCGGCCATTCGGATCTTTTCTACAAATCGGTCAGGCTCAATTTTTCCGGCGAGATAGTTTATCTGACCAAGGAATACGGGCCTCTTCACACTGTATATGTCATTTCGATGTATCTCTATTTTGCTCTTCTCATCCTTGTTTCTTCCGGAGTTATCAAAAGAAGGAGAAGGATATCTGCGCTCGATGTAAACGCCATCTTTTTCCTTGAGTTTTTCACCATAGCCGTATATATTGCGGAACGCATGGTTGGACTTAAAGCGGAGCTGATGCCGTTCATCTTCGAGGCGGCGGCGATTCTGCTTATGATCCCGATAACGAAGCTCAACACATTCTCGCTGACCGGACATAACGAACTGATACGCAGCCGTCTGGAAAAAGAAGGATATATCTTCATCGATAAAAAGCTCCGCTTCATGGGCTGTAACGACAGGGCCTATGAATTCTTCCCGGAATTAAAAGAGTGGGAGCTTGAGAAGAAGCTTCCGGGCAAGGGAGGGAGGTTTAATACTTACCTTCGCCAGCCTTTGTATAAATACATCGAACAGGAAGAGGACGATCTCTTTTCCGGAACCTTTGAGCTTAAGGATGAGAAGCTCATATACCGCATCGGTATAATCAGGAACCGTTCAAATATAAAGCAGGGATATATCATAGAACTTGATAAGGACTATGCAAAAGAATGAATAAGTATCTGAAGAGATTCAAACCGAAAAGATTCATAGATTATTTCTCTTATTGCTTTATCATGTTCACGGCCATCATCTTCCTTATGGCTTTTTTCGAAAATGATGATAAAGGAGAAGCGTATACGGGGGATTTCGGTTCGGTTTCCTTTGACAAAGGCTGGATGATGGAATCGGACGGTGTGGTCTCTGAGATCACATTGCCTGCATCTACAGGAGCGCAGAGCGGAGAATGGATGATCATCCGCAACACCCTGCCCGAAGATCTCGAAGGAAAATCGGTCATCCTGTTCAGAACGCGGATGGAGGATCTGTACATCTATATAGACGGGGAACTCAGGACCTGCTATGCCTCGGAGAATTTCGAGAATGTCTCGTATCACATCCCCAGCGCATACGTTGCATGCGATCTGACTTCCGCCGATGCCGGAAAAGAGATCGAAGCAAGGTTTCTTGTCAAGAATATCGGCACCATTGAAAGCGTCCGTATCGGAAGTGGAAATAACGCATGGTTTAATGTTCTGAAAAATAACATCATTCTTGCGGTGGCTTCGTTCATAATCCTGATCGTCGGCATCTTCGTCGTGATCTTCTATAAGTTTGCGGCGGCAAGATTTACGATAGACAGATCTTTCTTTTACATGGGTCTGTTCATGTGCTCCCTTTCCATATGGATGATCTCCGAGAGCAGGCTTCGCCAGCTGATCTTTGCAAGACCGTCACTGAGCAATTACTTTTCCTATTTTGCGATAGAGATAGCAGCGGTATTTGTGTGCGGGTATTTCGATGAGATCCAGAGAAGGGTTTACCACAAGCTTTACGTATTTATCTCCGGGATCATCACTGCGCAGATAATCATTAATCTGACTCTTAATGCGCTCGGTATCGCGGATCTGTTCACGACCGTTTATATATCTCATTTCTGGCTGGCCATCAGCATTGTGCTGGTAAACGGAACGCTGATCAGGGATGTCGTTACGGGAAACTTTAAGGAATATATCGCAAGCTTTGTCGGCACGTGCATATTCCTCTTTTTCTGCATGCTCGAGATCGTAAGCTTTTTCTTCTCGGATATCTGGAGCTTCGGTGTGTATATATGTGCGGGACTGCTGTGCCTGCTTGTGACCACGATCATCCAGACGGCACTTCGTACGGAAAAGAGCAACAAGGCTCACGAGCATGAAAAAGAAGAAAGTCTTCTGATGACGATCGAGGCGATCACGAGTGCAATCGATGCCAAGGACGAATATACGGGAGGCCACTCTGAAAGGGTCGGCGAATATGCCTGCATGATCGCGCGTGAGATGGCGGCTGATTACGATTTTTCCGAAGAGGATATCCTGAGAATACGTTACATCGGATTTATGCACGACATAGGAAAGATCGGTGTTGCTGATTCCGTGCTTAATAAAACCGGACGCCTTACCGATGAAGAATTCTCGCTTATGAAAAAGCATGCCGAGATCGGATATGACCTCTTAAAGTCGATGGGCAATTCGATAGAAGGCCTGCTTGAAGGAATCAGGCATCACCACGAAAGATTCGACGGAACCGGTTATCCCGACGGACTTGAGGGAACGGATATTCCTCTTGTGGCACGTATCATATGTGTTGCGGATTCCTATGATGCTATGACGTCAAACCGCGTTTACAGGAAGCGGCTGACGGACGGAGAGGTGATTGCGGAGATCAGGAAATGTTCGGGTAAGCAGTTCGATCCCGCCATCGCGGAGATATTCGTCCGTATGCTCGAGAAAGGTGCGATGAAGGCAGCTACCGTCGACGGAATGGAAGCCGGTCTTTCGGGAAGCGTCTACAGATCGTCCGTGCTTGAAAAGAAGCTTCAGAACGACATCAGAACAGATCACGGCAGTGTTCTCAACCCTTCACACGTCAGGATGATCTGCTACATAATGAAGCTTGCGGAGAAGAACGACAGGAAGTTCGACATCTTCTTTACGGGAGTTGAGATCGCCGAAGATAAGAGGCGGGATGCGGAGGCCGTTACCGCTGCCTGCAGATCATACAGCGAGCACGTTATGAAATTCATTAACAAGCGTGATATCTACATAGAGTACGGCCCCCTGTCCAATATCGTTGTCCTTTTTGACCGTGATGACGAGGAAATGAAGAAGGTCAGAAGCAAGCTCCTGGGCTATGAAGGGGACGGCAAGGTATTCATCTCGGAGCTGTGACGGAAACTCCGCCGTCATCCCCGCTAGGCAAAAAGTGAAGAAATTTTCGCAAAAGGCGGTCTGTAAGGCCGCCTTGTTTTATGGTATGATGTCTTTTGTAGCGGTTTGCGTTTAAGCACAGGCGTGCAGAAAACGTTTTAACCGGGTCATAAATTATTTCGCGATTTTCGCAGAAAAGAGGAAAACATGCTTTATATCGGAATCGATCTTGGTACTTCAGCAGTCAAGCTTCTTCTCCTTTCATCCGAAGGAAAGATCGTAAACATGGTTTCAAGGGAATATCCCCTTTCATTCCCTCATCCCGGATGGTCCGAGCAGAATCCTGCAGACTGGTACGAGCAGTCCATGGAGGGTGTCAGGGAACTGCTCAAGGGTCAGGATGCATCACAGGTTGCCGGAATCTCATTCGGCGGACAGATGCACGGACTTGTTATCCTTGATGAGAACGATAACATCATCCGTCCCGCCATTCTCTGGAACGACGGACGTACCGGAGCAGAGACCGATTATCTCAATAACGAGATCGGAAAGGCTAAGCTCACCGAACTTACCGGAAACATCGCTTTCCCCGGCTTCACCGCTCCCAAGATCCTCTGGGTTAAAAAGAACGAGCCTGACAATTTTGCGAAGATTGCTAAGATCATGCTCCCCAAGGATTACCTTGCTTACAAGCTTACCGGAGTTCATGCTACCGACGTTTCTGATGCATCCGGAATGCTTCTCTTCGATGTTAAGAACAGAACCTGGTCCAAGGAAATGTGCGATATCTGTGGCGTAAAAGAGTCACAGCTTGCAAAGGTTTTCGAGTCCTACGAGTCCATCGGAACCGTTAAGGCTGACATCGCTGAAGAACTCGGAATTCCCGCAACTGCCATCGTGGCAGCAGGCGCAGGCGATAATGCGGCAGCAGCTGTAGGAACCGGAACCGTAGGCGACAATGCCTGCAACATCTCTCTCGGAACCTCAGGAACTCTGTTCATCTCTTCCAAGAATTACGGTGTTGATGCCAATAACGCACTCCACTCCTTCGACCATGCAGACGGAACCTACCACATCATGGGATGTATGCTTTCCGCAGCTTCCTGTAACAAGTGGTGGGAGGATGGCATCATCGGCACCAAGGATTATGCCGAGGAGCAGAAGGCCATCACAAAGCTTGGCGAGAACAACACCTACTTCCTGCCTTATCTTATGGGTGAGAGATCCCCTCACAATAATCCCGATGCAAGAGGAACCTTTATCGGTATGACCATGGATACCTCACGCGCAGATATGACCCAGGCTGTTCTTGAGGGTGTGGCATTTGCTTTCCGTGACATGATGGAAGCAGCAAGAAGCATCGGCATCAATCCCGAAAGATCCAAGATCTGCGGCGGCGGTGCAAAGAGCCCTCTCTGGAGAAAGATCATGGCTAACGTTCTTAACGTCAAGATCGACATTCTTGAGGTTGAGGAAGGTCCTTCCCTGGGCGGAGCAATGCTTGCATGTGTTGCGGCAGGAGAGTACAAGAACGTTGAAGAGATAGCAGCCAAGGTTGTTAAGGTAGTTGATACCGTAGAGCCCGAAGCTGACCTTGTTGCGAAGTACGAGAAGAAGTATCAGGTTTACAAGTCGCTGTATCCTCAGTGCAAGCCTCTCTACGACAACATCGTAAAAGCTCAGTAAAAAATCATCTAAGGCTGCAGTCCTTTTACCGGACTGCAGCTTTTTTTATGGAACGAGGGGACGGTTCTTTCGTTCCACCTACCTTGACTCGGTTTGGTACAATAAATTACATGAAACACCCCCTGTACGACAAAACTGAACTCCGTTTTTACAAAAACGTCTTCTCCCTGGCTCTGCCCATAGCTTTGCAGAGTCTTATTACTGTGGGGGTTAACATGCTGGACACCATCATGGTGGGTTCACTTGTGGGTAATTCTCTGTTTGCCACCAACCTGGCCAATTCCTTTATCTCTATCTATCAGATTCTGTGCATGGGACTTGGTATGGGAGCTTCTGTACTGGTTTCCAGGTATTACGGAATGAAGGAGAGCGGAGATGAGCCGGAAAAATCCGAACATGCCCTAAGGCAGAGCATATGTCTTATGCTTCGCCTGACTCTGCTTCTTGCAGCCTGCTTTGCCATTGCAACAGCCTTGATCCCCGATAAGATCATGAGGACTTATACGGATATAGATGATGCGATTGAATTGGGAGTCAGGTATTTCCGATGGTCTGTGGTTACTTACTTTTTCGTGGGATTATCCCTTACCACAACCATTGCTTTAAGGAGCGTAAGGCAGGTTAAGCTTCCCTTCCTTGTATCCATCGGAGCCTTTACCATAAACCTTGGGGCTAACTATATTTTCATCTTCGGAAAATTTGGTGCTCCAAGAATGGAGGTTGCCGGGGCTGCTCTCGGAACGCTTATTGCTCGTATCTTTGAAGCAGCCATGATTGTGGGATATCTTCTGATTTTTGATAAGAAAATCGGATTCCGGATTAAGCATTTCTTTATGAGCACCGGATCCCTAATAAGAGAATACATCAAGATAAGCATTCCGGTGCTGATCAGTGACGGAATACTTGCCATAGGAAACAATACCGTTACCCAGGTTATCGGAAACCTTGGATCGGACCTTGGTGCTGCCAATGCCATTACCGGAGTCACCCAGCAGCTTAGTACCGTTATGGTTCAGGGTGTGAGCCAGGCCGGAGCCATCGTTACCGGACAGACCCTGGGAACGGGAAAACGCGACCGCACCATGAAGCAGGGATATCTGTTCTTTGGATTGGGACTGGCTCTGGGACTGCTGTCCGCTTTGTTTATAACAGCCTTTAAGAATCCCATCATCGCCTCATACACCGGTCAGACCGAAGAGGCCAAGCGCATTGCGGGAGAACTGATGCTTGCCATATCCCTCATCATGATCTTCCAGGCCACCAACTCCATCATGACAAAGGGATTGCTTCGCGGCGGCGGTGATACCAAGATGCTGATGATCACGGACAATATTTTCCTCTGGGTGATTTCCATACCTCTTGGTATCCTTGCGGGATATGTGCTCCATCTGCCTGCTTTCTGGATATATATCTTCCTCAAGTCAGACCAGATCGTAAAGTGCTTTTGGAGTTACCTGCGCCTGAAGAGCGGAAAGTGGATCAAGAAGATTTCCACCGGAAAGAATTAAGAAAATGAAGAACAAAAACAATACAAAGATCATGAAAAAGATACAGCTCTCCGATCTGTTAAAGAATCGGAAAGATATGATATTCGGACTGATATGGATCATTGTCGGTCTGTGGATAGATCTGTATTACTTTTTCGTATATGGAAAACAGATGATCGATTCCGATATGTCCTCGGAACTGATCCTTGCAAAAATCCTTAATGACGAAGGGTCTATAACCGGATTTACAAACAGCTGGTTTTACAGTACGGAATTCAGAGCCCTGAACATCCAGTATTTTTTCAGGATCGGTTTTCTTTTTTTCCCGGACAATTGGTATGCCGCGAGAGTGACCGGAATGGTCATCGGACTGATCCTTTTATCGGTTTCGGTGTATTTTCTATTTAAAAAACTGGGTCTTTTGAAAGCAGCGCCTTATGCGGCAGCCATTGTGATCTTTCCCGGAGGAAGCTGGTATTTCTGGATGACGGTTTACGGAGGCCAGTATCTTCCTTATCTTCTGATCTCTGTCTTTTCCATGCTGTGTGTGCTTTCTGTCGCTGAAGCTGCGCAAAAGAGAAAAATGATCCTTCCATGTGCAGTGATAGTGATACTGGGGATTTTGTCCGGAATGAACGGTATAAAGCAGCTTATGATCTTTTACGTTCCCTTCGGATTGGCAGCCTTTATCTTTTTACTCCTGCTTCTGAGGCATGCGGAAAAAAGTGAGGACCGGAAGAAAGCACTGCGCTTTATTATTTCTTCCTTCGCAGGCATAGTGTCTTCGGGGATCGGCTATATCATCAACTGCCGTATCCTGGCAAACACTTATTCATTCAGGCAGTATTCAAATACCGTGATAAGCGATAACAACATATGGGAGTATATCAAGACCTATATCTGGTCCTTTGGCTTTAACACAGGCAATGAATTCATGTCTCTTAAGGGAATTGCATCGATGACGGGGCTGGTGGTAGGTATTCTTACCGTGACATGCGGTGTGCGGCTTCTTACAAGGCTTGAAAAGACAGATTCAGGTGTTTCCTTCCTTACACTGGTATCCCTTTGTATCATAGTCATCAATGTCCTGGTCCAGGCCCATGTCGATAAAGGCGGAATACAGTATTTCGTTGCTATAGTCCCTTACGGTCTGTTTTTACTTGTTCTTGAGATTGCATCTGAAGATTTCAGGTTAAAATACAGCAGGATGGGATTTATGAACCTGCTGCTTGCCGTGATGATGATAGTCTCGCTGGGAACCGTTATGAACGAGCAGGATAACCCGGTCCACCCTTTAAGAGCAAAGCCGGAAATGGAAAAGGTGGTTGATTTTCTGAACACAACCGGCTATTCCCGCGGAATCGCTACTCCCTGGAATGCAAATATAGTGACGGAACTTTCGGATGGCCGTCTGGACATGTGGACCATCACCTACTGGGGAGATGAAAATCCTTATGAATGGCTTCAGAGAAAGGATCATATAAAGAACGGCCTTCCCACGGAGAATTATTTCGTACTCTTCGAAAAAGGAGAAGCCCCCTTCGAGTTCTTCACCTCAAGACCTGAACTGGTTCCTATATACGAGGACGAGAACTATTACGTGTTCGGAACAGTTTGAGTCAGTAGAACAATCCCCCTGACTCACAGATTGCACAAAGCTCACGTTATCCTTTCTTTACGATTTGTTAATATTTTTTTAATAAATTGCTTGTTAAGGAAGAGATCCTATTTTATAATTACAACTTGGGTAATATTGGATTTCTCAAAAAAACGTAGAAGACGTGAGTAATTATGAAGAACCGTAACAGGCACGCTAACTTTAATTTTGCATATTTCATGTTCGATATACTGCTGATGA
>JAILOC010000151.1 GCA_024691045.1 Lachnospiraceae bacterium
AGGATGACATTGTCGTGATAGTCACCGTCCATGGGCATGAAGTTGTCGTATCCCGCTCTTGCCCTGTCGGTCTTCCTGTCGCGCCAGTCCTGCTTGCAGTTATATACGAAGCATCTCCAGATGATAATGCCGCCGTGTTCCTTAACTATATCGGCAAGCATGTTCGCACCGTCTGCCTGAGTCCTTCCGTATGTGAAGGGACCGGGACGTCCCTCGGAATCCGCCTTTACAAGGAATCCGCCGAGTGTGGGTACCTTTTCGAAGATTTCTGCCATCTTGGTCTTCCACCATGCGATGACTTTGTCATCAAGCGGATCCGCACTGTCGAGACCGCCGATCTCGATGGTGGATGCGTAATTGAGACTGAGGAAAAGCCTGATCCCGTATCCCGCGAAAATCTCGCCGAGCTTTGCAACCTTATCGAAGAATCTGTCGGTGATCAGATAGGATGCAGCGTTCTTGACATTGACATTATTGATGACAACGCCGTTGATGCCGACCGATGCGATAAGTCTCGCATAATCTTCGGTACGCTCATTTATCACGATGTCATCATTTTCGAAAAAGAAGGAATTACCCGAATATCCTCTCTCTATATCACCGGACATATTGTCCCAGTGATTGAGCATTCTCAGAGGATTGGAGGGACGGACAGTTTTTCCGGAAGCATAGACGGTCTTTACATCGCATCCGCAGGCTATGGTTCTCAGGATATCGAATACTCCGTAGAGGATTCCGGCTCCGCTTTTTGAATCGATGGAAAGTCCGTCTTCACGAATCGTTACGGTATACTCCTCCGCATCCTGCATATCCTTTCCGCACTTTATGCTGACGGGAGCGGTGGCGGAACCGAATTCTATACCCGGTTCGATTCCGAGCATAGCCTTAAGGCCTGTCCTGAGCTCTTTTGCTGCATTTGCCGCTACCTTATCGCTTTCGGAAACTCCCGAAATACAGAACTTTTTTAATAGTGAGGTATCTCCCGGATTTTTGATCTCCTTATATCCGAGCCAGAGGTCTGCGTAATTTTTCATAAAAATGTACCCTTTCATAGATATAGATTATCTGATTTAAAAGATACTATAGGCGGTAAAGCCTTGTAAACTACAAGATTCTACCGCCCGGATTAATTTTCAGATATTTAATTAAGGTGCCGTTATCTGTAGGCTTCTTTCTTTAATTCCATCTCGATAACATTGAATGGATCCTTTTCAACGACCTCTTTATCTGTAAAACCGATCTTCTTGTAGCAGTTGTGGGCAAGGTCATTGTTCTCATATACCCCAATGGTCACAACCTCAGCACCGAATACCTCGAATGCGAATTTCAGTCCCGTTCGCAGCATTTCCGATCCGTATCCTTTTCCGCGGATCGTATCATCCACAACAACCCATCCGAAGCGAAGCACCCTTTTATCACCACCGATGTATCTCATGATAAAGTGGCCGATCACTCTGTCCTCATCATCGAGAGCCATCCAGGGATAGAAATTATCGGGCTCTGTGCAGTCACCGTTCTTTTCCATGTATTTCTTATCTATGATCTCTGCATTTATGGGAAAGCTGCCGAATAGAAGTCCTCCCCATTTCAGGAAAGCATCCTCACTGCTTACCCACTTTGCGATCAGCTCCGAGTCGCTGCTCTTATAAGGTCTTAATCTGATCATGATCTCTCACTTTCTTATGCATCCCCATTCGGATACAAGCTTATCCAATGTCCATGCCGCGTTTGCGGGACTTGTTGAAGGAAGACATATCGCGGATCTTCCGGTCTTTTCTTCCGTATATTTCACATAATACTTATATGCCGTCTTACCGTTCACATATATCTGTTTGATATCTGCGTTTTTCAAAATGATGCTCAGGTCGTTCGGAGTCACATTCCTGATGCTCGAATCCGATGACCCGACTATATCACAGGATCCGATGACATCCCAGAGCGCAATATGATTTCTTAATAGGAACGCCTTCTTTTCATCGATCGTCTGCGGAGCATCTTCACCGAACACTGCGGACGTCACCTTCCAGAAACGGTTCTGCGGATGCCCGTAAAAGAAACACGCCTCCCTCGACTTTACCGAAGGGAAGCTTCCGAGTATCAGTATTCTTGAGTTCCTGTCATATAGGGGCGGTATCGGATGTACTATCATTTTCTATTCCAGCTTATCCCTTGTAATATTGTGTATCCAGCCGCCTTTTAGGTAATGGCTTACCGCGAAGGGCATCTTCGCAAATTCATCCGTACACATAAGGACATATACGATAAGCGGAGGGAGCTTCAGCACAAACGCGCTGATAAGTCCGAGCGGTACCGCAAAGAACCACATGGTTATTATATCGAGGATCATACCGAATTTCGAATTTCCGCCGCACCTGAATATCGATGCGATGAGGACGGTATTGATGATCTGGCCCATCTGATATGC
>JAILOC010000155.1 GCA_024691045.1 Lachnospiraceae bacterium
CTTTCAGGGAGGCGCTGGAGATCGCACCGGATTCGGCAGATGCTTACAAGGGGCTGGTCAAAGTTTATGAGAAGACTGATGATCCGGACGCCCTTATGGCTGTTCTGGAGGAAGCTGTCGAGGCTACAGGGGATAAATACTTTTCCAGGAAATTAGGATCAATTGATGATGATAATCGTCGCAGTGATGTCGAGACCGCCGAAATGATAAGAGAAGCTGTACTTGCGGATATCGCGGACGGTGTGCTTACCGGCAGGGACGATCTTGTCGTGAAAAAGGGCAAGGTCACAACGATCGACGAAACATATAAAGGCCTCGGCTCCCCCGCAAAAGGCTATAATTTCGTTGCCCATTATGACGCGGATTACGGAATCTGCTATGTATCCCTTAACGGGTTTGTCCTCACTTCCAATGATGGTATAAATGAATATCTGGAATATGACGGAGAACTTGAAGACAGAGAGGATCTTGCACTTCTGGCTTCGCTTTTTGATCCCGGCGATTCTTCCGCAGTTATAACTCCGGACGGAGAAGATCATCCCGGTCTTGTCACCTCCGAAAGTGTTCATCTTACGATGTGGTGTCCCATAACCGAAGGTGATGTGGAAAGACATGCTTATGAAGCCGCCATAGCGGAAATGGCCGAAGAATATCCCGGTATAACTCTGGATTGGGAAGCTTATGAAAGAGAGGCATATAAGACCAAGATCAAGGCTGCTGTTGCGGCTGACGAATTACCCGATATCTTCGTTACGTGGTCCGGAGCATTTTTGCAGGATTTTGTCGATGCGGGAAGGGTCTACTGTCTGGATGATTATTATCCTGACTATTGCAACGATCTTCCGGAAGGAATGCTTTCCACTTCGACATATGCCGGAAAGCATTACGGGGTTCCTATAAACTATAATGCGGTAGTGCTCTATGCGAACATGGATGTTCTGGCCGAAGCCGGTTATGACGAGATACCGGACACATATAATGATCTTATCGAGTGCTGCGAAGCTCTTAAGAAAAAAGGAATCTATGCTTTTTCATGTGCCGGAAATGAAGTCTGGTGCGTCAGCGAATATCTTGAAACGATCTTCCTGAAGACCATAGGCTCCGATCCGCTGAATGAGATTTTCCTCGGAAGGGCAACATGGAATAATCCGGGTATCGCCGATTCGGTGGATATGCTTCAGGGTATGATATCCGATTATTTCGATCCCGACGGCATAAATATGTCAAATGAAGATGTCAAGACCGCTTTTATGAACGGTGATTTTGCCTTCTACATTAACGGAACCTGGAACTGCATTGAGTTCAGCTTTTATAATATCGAGGTCGGTGAGATGCCTGTCATCGATTCAAGATATGCGGGAAACGGATCGTTTATCGGAGGACCTTCCGAAGTGATTGCGGTTGCGGAGTCGTCGGCACGCCGTGAACTGGCGGCACAGTATGGCTTTGAACTTGCCAAGAGAATAAGCTTCCACGGCTATCTGGAAGGCAACGGCCTTCCTTCCTGGAGAATATACGACGAAGATGAGTCCGGTTACCGTCTTTTAAGAGATTCGATCGAAATGTGCACAGATGCCAAAATGTTTGTGCTTTATGGAGACACTGCAATGGGGTATTATGATTTTATTACCTATTACGATTATCTGTCGATGGTGTATGATTCATCAATGGACGGACAGGAATTTGCAGAAGCACTGACAATTGATATAAGATAGGTATGTAATATATCTTATTTGAAAGGCATAAAAATGTCACAGAAACAGTTTGACGATCTCAGAAAGCTTTACGATACATTTGAATACAGAAAATATGAGATGAGAACGGAAGACGGAAATCTTTTCGTAAGATTCAGGTTTTCCATTCCGGGTCTCAGGGACTTCATGCCCGAGTGGAGATTTCCTCTTAGTGAAAGAGATATCGATCTGAACGATCCAATCTTAAGAGCACTCGTATTCAACCTCGGACTTGTCGAAACGATAAGCTATTACAAAGCCGTATGTCCCGAGAAGGTTGTAATCAAGTGCGGTTCTCTTTCCGCTTCACAGATGGACTGGTGGAAGAAACTGTATTACAACGGACTCGGTGAATTCCTTTACAGGAACGGCATCACCGTATCTAAGGACAGACTCGTCAGATTCGAATGTGCCACAACCACCGATGATGACCCCGCGGTTCTTCACGATGAGAGGACTTATTCGGGATGCCTCGTTCCCGTCGGCGGCGGCAAGGATTCTGTTGTGAGCCTTGAGCTTTTAAAGGGCGAGGATATCACCACATATGTCGTAAATGAGAATGATACCGCGACCAATGTGATCAATAAGTGCGATCACAAGAAGGGCGTATATACCGCAAAGAGAACCCTCGATCCCGAGATAATCAGGATGAACGAAGAAGGATATATGAACGGTCATATTCCGATCTCCGCGGTATTTGCATTCTCTGCAGTGATCACCGCATATCTCTGCGGCTTTAAGTACATTGCACTTTCCAATGAGACCAGTGCGAATGAGAGCACCGTCCCCGGAACCAAGATCAATCATCAGTACTCCAAGAGTTACGAGTTCGAAGAGGACTTCGATGAATATATCGAGGGAATAACCGATTCGGATATACATTACTTCTCACTCTTAAGACCCTTTACCGAGGCGCAGATCGCAGCCGTATTTGCCGCAAAGGGAAAGGATTATTACAGAGTCTTCAGATCCTGTAACAGGGGAAGCAAGAAGGGCATATGGTGCTGTTCATGTCCAAAGTGCCTCTTTGTATATATCATCATGAGTCCCTTCATTGACGAAGATGAGCTTGTGCAGATATTCGGAGAAAAGCTTTTAGACAAAGAATCGCTCGATAAAGATTTCAGGGAGCTTGTAGGCCTTGATGAGAACAAGCCTTTTGAATGCGTCGGAACAAGAAGTGAGGTTGCCGCATGCCTTCAGGCATATATCGAAAGCGGAAAGAAAAGCCTTCTTACGGACAGATATGAGCAGGAGATCGGAAAGCTTCAGACGCCTCCATTAACTGAGATGATGAAGGAATGGTGTGCGGAAAACAGCGTTCCCGATATATTTGTTCCGCGCCTTAAGGAAGCACTGGCACAGCTCTGACCGGAAACTGCGATCCGAAATGACCGCAGGATATAGAGTGGATCGGAGTGAAAAAAGAAAAAATGCAAAAAAGTGTCCCGGACAGTTTGTACCTGTCCGGGACTTTATATTATACGGATCGCTGGTTAGGGCTTTCCGTGTAGAACGGGATTTTCATCCCGCTATTGTTACAAGAGTTCCGTCGGGAACGGTGTTGTAGAGCCACATTGCATCTTCAACGGAAAGCCTGACGCATCCGAGTGATGCCTTGCTTCCGAGTGCGGCAACTTCCTCGGGGATGGGAAGAGCATCGCCCTTCTTAGTGAAGCATACCGAATGGAACATATATCCGCCGGTCCTGAATCTCATTCCCCATACTGCCCAGGTTCCGTCTGCCATATATACCCATCCGCCGCCTGCTGTGTGCTCATAGATGGTGAAGGTTCCGCCGGGAGTTCCGTGTCCGGCTCTTCCTGTTGAGCAGAGCATGCTCTTTACGAGCTGCGAATAGGTTCCGTCCGCTCCCACGGTAAGTACATTACAAACATTGTAGGTGCGGTCAACGAGTATATAGTAAGGAGATCCGTTGCAGGGGATTCCGGTAGGGAAATAAAGACCGGTGTTTGCGGCTGCGGCAGGCTGTGGAGCGGCAGTCTGAACGGAAGTGCTTGCCGGAGCAGCGCCGGCAGGTGCTGCAGGTGCCGAAGGCAGGAGTCCGTTGGGGACACCGTTTCTGTCTATTGTGTGAATATATGAAGCGTTGGGACGTCTGAGCTCGCTTCTTCCGCGTGTGATGTAGTGAGCAAAGAGCTTATCCTTATCATTTCCGAAAGCTGCGGCCAAATCGGGATAAGCGGCTGCGTAATAAGCGGCATCAAACCAGCCGGGATCCGCTGCGGGCTTTCTTCCTTCGTTAACGCCGAGATTCCTGTAATGGAACCACATTGCACTGTCGAGTCCGCCCATTGCCTGTATATTGGGAGCGAATGCCGCATAAACATCGGGATATGCGGTTGCGTAATATTCTGCGTCAAACCAGACGGGGGTGCTTGCGGGAAGAACCTCGTTAGCTGCCTTAACCCCGGTCCCGGGAGCGATAACGGCAAATACGGTGATTGCCAGTGTGATCAGTATCTTTTTGATATTTCTCATAATCTTTCCTTGTTTTCTTTATCTATATTATGTCGACAGGGATAAATTTACCATTATTCAGGCGAAAACTCAATAAATACGGGCGTTTCAAACTTTAAGATTTACTTAAGATTCACTATATATTGTATGATGACCTTGTAAACACTGTTTTCGAATACTATAATGTGTAATGTATGTAAGACGACATACCTATGGAGGAAATTTTGTTATGAAAAAGAATAAACTTATCAGCCTGGTTCTTGCGGCTGCTCTGACTGTATCTGTCATGGCTGCATGCGGACAGGAAGAGAATCCCGCTCCTTCAAACGGCGGCGGATTTGACGCACAGCCCATCGTTTCCGTAGATGACGGACCGGGTCAGACCACTCCTGTTTCTGACGGAGACCAGACCGAAAGCTTTGAGATGCCCGCAGATTGCTATGCATCCGAACTTACAGGTCTTCCTGTACCCAAGGAGATCAAGGATCAGCGTCCCGTCGCTGTAATGGTCGATAATGAGAAGACTGCTCTTCCTCATTACGGAATCGCTGAGTGCGATATCGTATATGAACTCATGAATTCCACTGCCAATGACCGTGTTACCAGACTCATGTGCGTACGTAAGGACTGGAACAATATCGAGCAGATGGGAAGTATCCGTTCAACCCGTCCCACCAACATCCCTCTTGCGGGTGAGTATAATGCGATCCTCATCCACGACGGAGGCCCCATCTACATTAACGACTTCATCGCTAAGCCTTATTGTAACCATATCTCCAGCGGATTCTGGAGAGCAGATAACGGCAAGGGCTGGGAGTATTCCGAGTATGTTACCGGCGATGACCGTGAGGGTGTAAAGCTTGGCGGCGGAACCAAGATGTATCCCGGACTTGCCAACTATATCGCCGATATGGGAATATCTCCCAATTACAATTCATACGCACCCATGCGTGACAGCCACTTCCTTATCAGACCTTACGGAACTGATATGACCCTGACCGAGATGGGATATTCGAACGCAACATCCGCAACACATATCCAGATGCCCACCTTCAAGCATACCCAGAGTGAGCTTAAGTACAACGAAGCTACCGGAACCTATGATTATTATCTCTACGGTGAGCTTCAGAAGGATGCGGAGGATGATCAGGTTGTATCATTCGAAAATGTCATCCTTCAGTGCACCGACTATTATGAGTATGATGATCACGGATATCTGATCTATCTGTACTTTAACCAGTCCGATACCACCGGCTACTATATCACCAACGGACAGGCTATCAAGATCACCTGGAGTAAAGCCGTAAGCAATGACAAGCTGGATTACGAGATCACCAAGTTCTTTGATGAGGACGGCAACGAGATCCAGATCAATCCCGGCAAGACCTATATCAGCCTTGTTCCCAAGAACGGATGGAGCACCGTAACACTTAACTAAATGATCTTAAGCAAATGAGTCAGGAGATAACTTCTCCTGACTCTTTTTTGTTGTCGGCATTTATTTGGAGTTTATTGTAAAATAAACGCATTTTGGGTATAATAATTCAGATTATGGGCTTTTTTGCCCTGCTGGGGAGAATTATGGCTGTACCCGAACTTTTTAACGGTAAAAAAATAATGATCTGGGGCTACGGGAGAGAAGGGAAATCCACCGAAAAATGGCTGTCCGAGCATACCTCTCCGAAGTTCGTTACCATATTTGAAGGAAAACCCGAAGAAATGCTCGCAGGCGCGGGCGAAGATGCTGACATCATTGTAAAAAGCCCGGGCATTGTATGGCCTCCCAAGGGAGCGGACACAGAGAGTTGTGAGGCGGTCAGTGCTAAGATCACCTCGCAGACGGAGATATTCCTGCAGGAGTACCGTATGAAGACCATCGGTGTGACCGGCACAAAGGGAAAGTCGACCACCGTATCCATGCTGGCTCATGTACTTGGTGAACTCTCCGGAAAGAAGGTAATACTTGCCGGAAATATCGGTCTTCCCTGCCTTGATTATTATGACGATGCAGCGGGAGATTCGATAGTAGTACTCGAGCTTTCCTGCCATCAGCTCAAGGATGCCGGGACCGCACCTCATATCTCCGTATTTCTTGATCTCTATGAGGAGCATCTTGATTACTACGGAACCATGGATGCGTATTTTGAGGCTAAGAGTCACATTGTTACCAGACAGACCGAAGGTGACAGGGCCTACATAGGAGAGAATGTTCCGGAGCTTGAATCGGCATCCGGTCAGATAAGAGTCATTCCCGGAAAGGAAGACATTGAAGGCATAGAGCTTTCTCTTTTCGGGGATCACAACAAGATCAATGCATATTTCGTTAAGAAGATCTGTGAGGATGAATTCGGACTGAATGAAGAAGATGTTCTTAAGAGTCTTAAGAACTTCGAAGCGCTTCCCCACAGAATGAAGAAGATAGGAACGTTCGGGTCAAGGAACTGGTACGACGATTCAATCTCTACCATTCCCGAGGCTGCGATAAGTGCGGCAGAGAGCATTCCCGATGCACAGGTAATACTTGTCGGCGGAATGGACAGAGGGATCTCGTATTCGGTACTTGAAGACTATATGAAGGCACATACCGAATATAAATTCATCTGTATGTACGCTACGGGTGAAAGGATCGTTAAGGAGCTTGGGGTAAGTCTTCCCAATATCTGTTACGAACCGGACCTTGAAGCTGCGGTAAACAGGGCATATGAGATAACAGATCCCGGGAGGGGCTGCGTTCTTTCACCTGCGGCCGCTTCATACGGATATTTCAAGAATTTCGAAGAACGCGGACTTGTCTTCGAGGAACTGGTAAGGAGTCATGGATCAGCTCAATCTGTTTGAATACATGTCTGACAAAACAAAAGAATCGGAAAGTCCTCTTGCCGCAAGGATGAGACCCAGAACTCCCGAGGAGGTCGTGGGGCAGGAAGAGATAATCGCACCCGGCAAGCTCCTTTACCGCGCCATCAAGGCTGACAAGATAAGCTCCCTTATCCTGTACGGTCCGCCCGGAACGGGAAAGACTACGATCGCCAAGGTCATTGCGGGAGCTACCAGATCACGCTTTATTTCGATCAATGCAACCACAGCCGGGAAGAAGGACATGGAGGATGCCGTTAATGAAGCAAAGAGCATCCTTGCGATGAACTCGCAGAAGACCATACTTTTCATAGATGAGATACACCGTTTCAATAAAGGGCAGCAGGATTTCCTTCTGCCGTTCGTCGAAGACGGAACCGTAACGCTGATAGGTGCAACAACGGAGAATCCTTACTTTGAGGTCAACGGGGCTCTTATAAGCCGTTCGATGATATTCGAACTTAAGCCCCTGAGCATGGATAACGTCAAGTCACTTCTTAAGATCGCGGTCACGGATCACGAAAGGGGAATGGCAGGATATAATCCCTACATCGACGGAGATGCGCTTGATTTCATTGCAGATGTGTCGGGTGGAGACGCAAGGCATGCACTTAACGCACTCGAGCTTGCGATCCTTACGACTCAGCCTGATGAAGCGGTACCGGATAAATATCCCGATAGCGTCACCGGACCTGCGGATGCTTCAAAGCCCGGAATACATATAACTCTTGATGTCGCACAGGAATGCATCCAGAGGAAAGCGGTAAGATACGACAAGACAGGGGATAACCATTACGATACGATCTCCGCATTCATAAAGAGCATGAGAGGCTCGGATCCCGATGCGGCGGTATATTACCTCGCAAGGATGCTCGATGCGGGAGAGGAAGTAAGCTTCATCGCAAGGCGTATCGTCATTTGTGCGGCGGAGGATGTCGGTATGGCGGATCCGAACGCACTGGTTGTTGCCAATGCTGCATTCGAAGCAGTCATAAAGGTAGGAATGCCGGAAGCAAGGATCATTCTTTCCGAAGCTGCGATATATGTAGCGACGGCACCCAAATCAAATTCCGCGATATGCGCGGTCGATGCGGCGCTTGAAGAGATAAGGGAGAGCGGTTCGCTGCCGATCCCGCCCCATCTTCAGGATGCACATTACAAGGGGGCCGCAAAGCTCGGACACGGTATCGGTTATCAGTATGCGCATGATTTCCCGAACCACTATGTGAAGCAGCAATATCTCCCCTACGAGCTGGACGGAAGAGAATTCTTCAGGCCGGACGGACAGGGATATGAAAACAAGATAAAAGATCATTTTAAAAAGATAAAAGGTAAGGAGAATTAAAAATGGGCGTTAATGAAGAAGCACTCAAGGCACACGAGGAGTGGAACGGAAAGCTTTCCACCGAGGCCAAGTCAAAGGTAGATTCAAGGGAGGCACTTGCGATCGCATATACTCCCGGCGTAGCTGAGCCTTGTAAAGAGATAGCAAGGGACAAGGACCTTGCATATAAATACACTTGGAAGGCCAATACCATCGCAGTCGTATCCGACGGATCTGCGGTTCTCGGACTCGGAAATATCGGCCCCGAAGCTGCAATGCCCGTTATGGAAGGAAAGGCTGTTCTGTTCAAGGAGTTCGGCGGAGTTAATGCGGTTCCCATCTGTCTTGATACCCAGGACACCGAGGAGATCATCAAGGCCGTAAAGTACATCGCTCCCGGTTTTGGCGGAATCAATCTTGAGGATATCTCTGCTCCCAGATGCTTTGAGATCGAAGAGAGGCTCAAGGCAGAGCTTAACATTCCCGTATTCCATGACGACCAGCACGGAACTGCCATCGTTGTTCTTGCAGCATCCATCAACGCTCTTAAGGTGACAGGTAAAAAGAAAGAAGACTGCAAGATCGTAGTTAACGGTGCGGGCGCTGCAGGCGTTGCGATTTCCAAGCTTCTTCTTAAGTACGGCTTCGGCTCGGTAACTCTCTGCGATTCAAGGGGAATCGTTTCTGCGGACAGAACCGACCTTAACGATACCAAGAAGGAAATGCTTAAGATTACCAATCCCGAGAACAGATCCGGAAAACTTGCCGATGCGGTTGTCGGAACCGATATCTTCGTTGGTGTCTCCGCTCCCGGAGTACTTACTGCCGATATGATAAAGACCATGAATGCAGATCCCATCATTTTTGCAATGGCGAATCCCGTTCCCGAGATCATGCCTGATGAAGCCAAGGCAGCAGGCGCAAGGATCGTAGGAACCGGAAGAAGTGACTTCCCCAACCAGATCAACAATGTAGTCGCATTTCCCGGAATTTTCCGCGGTGCACTCGAGGCAAGAGCACCCCAGATCACCGAGGAGATGAAGCTTGCTGCTGCAGAAGCGATCGCAGCCGCAGTTCCGGAAGACAAGCTCTGTGAGGACAACATCATGCCCGAAGCATTCGATCCCCATGTGCGTGATGCAGTATCTGAAGCTGTTAAGAGGCTTGTAAAATAATGGATGCCGAGAAGCTCACACAGGTAAAACTCATCATCCTGTATATGCTTAACAGAGTCGATTTCCTTATGACCGCTTCCCAGATCTCTGATTTTGTTCTGGGCAAGGATTATGCGGATTACTACGTTCTCACGCAGGCACAGGGTGAACTCATAGAAAACGGACTTATCTCGCAGGCTCCGCATTCCCACAATTCCACGGAGCTTTCGATCACGTCCGAAGGAAGGGATACGATCAATTATTTTGCATCACGCCTTCCCGATTTTATCAAGAATGACATCGAGAATTATTTTGCGGACAAGGCATTCGAACTCAGGAATGAGCTTGCGGTTCAGAGCAATTACGGACTGAACTTCAATACCGGTGAGTATGAGACAAGACTGATCATCAAGGACCGTGACGTCACCACACTTGATATGACTCTTTCCGTTCCCACCGAAGAGATCGCAGAGCACATAGTCGATGTCTGGAAGGAAAAAGCTTCCGAAGTTTTTCAGTACATTACCAACGAATTGTTTTAAGTTTTTCTTTTGCAAAGGAACAGTAAATGAGAATCGGAACAGGATATGACGTACATAAATTCTGTGAAGACAGACCGCTTATCATCGGCGGTGTGACCATTCCTTACGAAAAGGGACTGCTCGGTCACTCCGATGCCGATGTACTTACACATGCGATAATGGATGCGCTTCTCGGAGCCGCAGCGCTCGGTGATATCGGAAAGCATTTCCCCGATACGGATCCGGAGTACAAGGGTGCCGATTCGATAAAGCTTCTCGAGAAGGTCGGAGAACTCCTTTTAAGCGAGGGCTTTGTGATCGAGAATATCGATTCGACCATCATCGCACAGGCTCCCAAGATGAGACCTCATATTGATGAGATGAGGGCAAATATCGCCTCTGCTCTCGGACTGGATGTAAGCCGCGTGAACGTGAAGGCGACCACGGAAGAAGGACTCGGTTTTACGGGAGCGATGCAGGGAATATCTTCCCAGGCGGTAGCGCTCTTGAACAGCGTATACGATCAAAGTGATATCGGCCCCGCTTCATGCGGCGGCTGCGCACGATGTCCGGGCGCGGGTGAATGATCAGGTCGTGAACAGGGGGACGGTTCCTCCGTTCACAAAGGAGACAACATATGATTCAGGGTGAACGGAGGAACCGTCCCCCTGTTCACTTTGAGAGGATAGAACAATATGCAGTTATATAACACAAAAAGCAGAA
>JAILOC010000143.1 GCA_024691045.1 Lachnospiraceae bacterium
TCGGTTGTAAAATCCAGCGGACTCATCAGATGTCTCATATATGATAATACCTCCTAAAAAAAGGACTGATAAAAATATCAGTCCTCAAATGAATCAACTCTTATATGTGACCAGATCGGAAAGTTCTTTACGCTTCGGAGCCTCGGGAGCTTCGGCTGCGAAACCGACAGCAACGAGAGCGGTAAGTATCTGGCCTTCGGGAATGCCGATGACTTCAGCGGCGTTGTCATCATAAAGTCCCATGATGACGGTTGAAAGTCCCGCGTCAAATGCTGCGAGACAAAAACTCTGACATGCGATACCTGCGTCGAACATCTGCCATCCGTCGCCGAGAGGGGTGGAAGGAGAGCCGTCTCTTTCATAACCGCTTCTCTTATCAACGATGCTGAGAGCAACAACCATGGGAGCACCTCTCATGATGTCGCCGTTCTTTGCCCAGAGGTTGGTGCAGTCAGCCAGCTTGTCCTTAGCCTCTCCGGTAAGAACCGTATAACGGGTCACCTGGGTGTTCTTCCAGCTGGGAGCGAAGCGGGCGGTATCGATAACGGAATCGATAAGCTCTCTGGAAATCTCTTTGGAAGAATCGAATTTACGTATGCTGCGACGTTCTTTGATACATTTTACCGTTTCCATGGAGTACCTCCTGCTCAAAACTTTTCACGCAAAATTTTATCATCAGGAGCGAGGTATTTCAATCGGAATCTTTTCTTTAATATTGTTATGAATTGTGATATATTTAACTATGTATAGATATGGGTTTTTGTACAGAATTCACATCCGTGAAAGGAGGAAGGCATGGGCTTTTTGAAAAAGCTGGGTATCGCACTTATTGCCGTCATAGCTGCCCTTTGTCTTTTTGTTCTGTTCTGTGCATTCAATCCTTCCCTTACGGACAAGATAAGTAAGACTCTTTACGGTGAAAACGGAGAGGGCGGTCTCATTGGCACGGGCGAAAGCGCCGAAAGCCGGATACTTCCGGGAGTCAATCCCGATGCTCTTCCCGCTCAGTCCGGCACCGCAAACGATCTTATTCCCTATACTCCTTACAACGGAACGGTCACGGCCATTCCCGACAATGTGGTCGGAAGAAGCGGACTTACCCCCGTTGAAGGAACACAGACCGAGCTCAGCGATGCCGAGGCGAAGGATGTATCCGGAAGCATCGATAAAGGATCCGATGGTTCGGGTCTTGAATTTGATCCGGAGATTTATCCTTACTATGCAATGCTCGATTCAAACGGGCAGGCACTGTACAAGCAGATCTATGCTAATGCGAGCGATCTTGTTTCTTCCTTTGCTCCCTGCACGGATGTAAAGGCGGATGCGGTACAGTACGTTTTCGAGGCTGTATTCGGTGACCACCCCGAACTCTTTTACGTCCGGACCGCTTATACGGTGAAATATACCGGAGATAAGAAGGTTGTAGAGATCGATCTGAGCTATTACACCATCGCCAACGATCTGGAAAATGCCAGGGCGATGTTTGATGCTGCCGCAACGGCTATAGAAGAGGGAGCAAGACAGTTCCCCGATGATTACTCCAGGGAAAAGTATGTGCACGATGCTCTTATTGAGACCGTCACATATGATGCGGGAACTTCCATGGATCAGAGTGCGTATTCCGCATTGGTCCAGGGCAATAGCGTTTGCGCAGGGTATGCCAGGGCTTTCCAGTACATCTGCCAGAGGCTTGGTATTCCGGCATATTACTGTGCGGGATCGTCGGGTGAGGATCATGCCTGGAATATAGTTAAGCTCGGCGACGGGTTTTATAATGTGGATGTTACCTGGGACGATTCCGAAAGCCCCTCTTACGACTATTTCAACAGGACCGACGGTGACTATGCCGGCACACATGTAAGGAAGAGCCTTTCGATCTATCTTCCGGCCTGTCAGGGAACCCGGTACAGAGGCCTTGAAAGTTCATCACCCGCGATTGCGGATGCAGGTGAAGAAACCCCGGATGACGGTACGGGAACGGGATATGAAGGATACGATCCTTATTTCGATCCGTATATCAATAACGATCCTTCGGTACCTCTTGATTATGAATCCGAGCATCCTACGGATGTTACCGGAAATAACGGACATAGCAATAACACCTCAAATGTCGATCACTCGAATGCTGCGACCCAGCTTGCGGTATTCGGATTAAAGGAAAGCGATGCGCTCACCACGCTTTCCGATTATTATGCAGACTGCAAGGTGCAGATGGTTTCATGCGGAATGGGAGATCACTGCTTCTATAATGTGATCCCGGTCGAGCTTTACAAGACTATCGAGAGTGAGTACGGAAAGGGTAATTACAGAACGGGATATTTTGATTCCGCTCTGAAAACAATAGGCGCCTCCAACTGTAACATAGTCATTCAGGCGGAAAGACTTGGCGGAGGCTATTACAGGATCTGGCATAATATCTATGTATGGTAGAACCTGACGGAGAAAGGTATGCAGGAGTTTATTTTATTCAATATAGGCGTGGACTGTTTCGCGATGGCTGTAATGCTCATCATTCTGTTCACGTGCATAACAAGCTTTGACAATACCCAGGATGTAAGGTTCATGAGATGGACTTTTATCCTGCTTACATCAACGCTGTTCTTCGACCTGGTCCAGTGGTGCATCGAAAATTCTCCCGGCGGAAATATTCATTTCTTTATGTACCTTGATGTCACGGCATATTATCTGTCACAGATACTTTCGGTCATTGCCTGGGGTGCCTATGTTCACTACAGGGTGACAGGAAAGATGCGTTCCAGGAATGTTCAGATCGCAGCGGTATATGCTCCTTTCGGTATCACTCTTTTACTCATGATCATCAATCTGTTTACGGGAGCGGTATTTAAGATCACCGAATCCAACGGATACTTAAGAGGCCCGCTGAGCAATCCGATCGCGCTCCTTGTTATGGGGTATCTTCTGGGAATAAGCTTATGGGTTCTTTACAAGAGGACTCAGGAGAAGCTTGCGAGCACCAAGAGAGAGTATCTGATACTTGCGGGATTTGTCGTTGCTCCTTTCATGGGTGCGATCATACAGCTTCAGATGTACGGCATCAGCCTTATCTGGCCGCTTACCAGTATCAGCATGCTGCTCCTTTACATCAACAGATCCAGGGATGAAATATCGATCGATGCGCTCACCGGTCTCAACAACAGAGGAAGCCTCGACAAGTACATGCTCGAAAGAGTACATCCCGAATCCGAAGAAAGACTTACGCTCATCCTTATGGATGTTGATAAATTCAAGCTCATCAATGATAACCTCGGACACGATATGGGTGACGTTGCGCTCAGGGAAGTATCCGAGATCATCAGAAAATCCTTCTCGCAGGGTCACAATTTCCTGTCGAGATTCGGCGGGGATGAGTTCGTCGTGATCGTTCCGCAGGTTGACGATCCGAGAATGATCGACAGCTATATGAGGGATCTTAATACAAATCTTGATGAGTTCAACTCAAGCAAGTCATTCCCCATGGCTCTCAGCATAAGCTGCGGAACCGCGTACTATCCCAAAGACAATATCAAGAGTCCCGAGGATCTGCTCAAAGCGGCAGATGCGCTGATGTACGAAGAAAAAGAACGTCATCATGCCGAGCTCGGATTCAAGAAATAAATAAACGGAGAAATCAAAATGAGTGAAATCGAAACACAGCAGTCACAGGCGCCCGCAAAGAAGGTAATGCTTTCGGGCATCCAGCCCAGCGGAGATCTTCATCTG
>JAILOC010000168.1 GCA_024691045.1 Lachnospiraceae bacterium
CTATCTCTATTACATATTTCATCTGCTGAAGCGTCATAGGCTTACCTCCCGGGCATTTTGCATGTAGCTGTTACAAGACCAAATGATACCATACCATTATCAAAAAAATCTATAGCAAAAACCCGCAGGGCATGTCCGCCCTGCGGGTCAGTACAGTTATTTACTTCAGGATCATCCCATTACGACTTCAACCTTAACGGTCTTCTTGGATGCGTCATAAGGAATTACGGTTCCTTCTACCTGAGTTCCGTCAACGATGAGCTGCTTGACGCCCTTCTGAACGCCGTTCTGCTTAACGGTGATATCGTACTCAACTCCCCTGTAGACTCTCTTTACGCTGAAGTCGCCGAAATCTGCGGGTACGCAGGGATCAACGGAAAGTCCCTTAAGAGTGGGATATACTCCGAGGATGTACTGGGAGATGTTAACGAAGGTCCATGCCGCGGTTCCGGTGAGCCAGCTGTTCTTGCCTTCGCCGTGGAACTTCGCATCTGCACCGGCTACCATCTGGCAATAGATATAAGGCTCGGTTCTGTGGATCTCGCTGATCTCCTCTGTGTATGCGGGGCAGGTCTTCTTATATACTTCGAATGCCCTGTCGCCTCTTCCGATAACAGTCTCAGCGATGGAAACCCAGGGATTGTTGTGGCAGAAGATACCTGCGTTCTCCTTATACCCGGGGGGATATGAGGAAACTTCGCCGAGTTCTTCGTGATAAACGGTATATGCGGGCTGAAGGATCATTACGCCATACTTTGTATCGAGTTTAGCCTTTACGGAATCGAGTGCCTTCTGTGCCTGTCCGGTCTCCTTGCCTACACCTGCAAGTACGCAGAAACCCTGGGGCTCAATGTAGATCTGGCCTTCCTCGCAGTCCTTGCTTCCTACCTTGCCGCCGTAAGAATCATATGCTCTTACGAACCATTCGCCGTCCCATCCGGCGCTCGAATCGAGAAGGATCTCGTTCATCTCGGCAACGGATGCACGAACCTTGGCAGCCTCATCGGTAAGACCCTTGAGATCGCAAAGATCTGCATATTCGTTACCGTACTTTACGAACATACCGCCGATGAATACGGACTCCGCAACGGGTCCCTCACTGGGGCCGAAGGTCTGGAAGGATTCGCCGGGCTGGGTTGAATGGCAGTTGAGGTTCAGGCAGTCATTCCAGTCTGCTCTTCCGATAAGAGGAAGTCTGTGAGGTCCTCTGTGTGTATCGACATATCCGAACGATCTGCGGAGATGCTCCATAAGTGTCTCCGCTACGGATTCATCATTGTCAAATGGAACCATCTCATCAAGGATGGTCGCATCACCGGTCTCCCTGATGTATGCGCTCGTTCCGGCGATGAGCCATAAAGGATCGTCTCCGAATCCGGAACCGATGTCCGAGTTGCCCTTCTTGGTAAGAGGCTGATACTGGTGATAAGCTCTTCCGTCCAGGAACTGGGTGGAAGCGATGTCGATGATCCTCTCACGTGCCCTGTCGGGAATGAGGTGAACGAAGCCGAGGAGATCCTGACAGGAATCTCTGAAGCCCATTCCTCTTCCGATTCCGGACTCATAGTATGAAGCCGATCTGGACATATTGAAGGTGACCATGCACTGGTACTGGTTCCAGATATTGACCATACGGTTGACCTTGTCGTTGGACGAATCAACGGTATAGATGTTAAGAAGCTTATCCCACTGATCGTTCAGCTCTGCGAAAGCGGCATCAACCTTGGCATCGGTGTCGTACTTTGCAAGGAGAGCTTCAGCGGGCTTCTTGTTGATGACATTGTGGGACTCCCACTTATCCTCTACGGGATTCTCGATATATGCGAGAACGAATACATAGGACTTGCTCTCTCCGGGCTTAAGGGTTACATCGAGCTGATGAGCTGCGATGGGGCTCCATCCGGATGCCATGGAACCCGTGAGCTTTCCGTTAAGGACTGCTTCGGGATCTCCGGCATAGTGATAAAGTCCGAGGAATGAATCCCTTGCGGTATCAAATGCGGTGATGGGAGCATTTACCGAATATACGGCATAGTGATTTCTGCGCTCTCTGTACTCAGTCTTGTGATAGATGGCCGAACCCTTGACCTCTACTTCACCTGTGGAGAAATTTCTCTGGAAGTTTCTGCTGTCGTCATCCGCATTCCAAAGACACCACTCAACATAAGAGAAGATGCTGATACTCTTTTCGACGGAAGAATCGTTGGTAACGACAAGTCTGGAAACTTCGCAGTTATCGTTAACGGGAACGAAAGTAAGAACGTCTGCCCTTACACCGTTCTTGACACCCTTGAACTTGCTGTATCCGATGCCGTGACGGCACTCATACTCATCAAGATCAGTCTGGGTGGGCTTCCAGCCGGGATTCCATACGGTATCACCGTCCTTGATGTAAAAATATTTTCCGTTGATGTCCATGGGAACATCGTTGTAACGATATCTTGTAAGTCTGAGAAGCTTAGCGTCCTTGTAGAAGGTGTAGCCTCCGCAGGTATTTGAGATCAGCGAAAAGAATTCCTTGCTTCCGAGGTAGTTGATCCAGGGAAGGGGAGTCTTCGGGGTCTCAATGACATACTCTCTGTGTTCGTCATCAAAATGGCCGAATTTCATGTTGACTTCTCCTTTATCAGTAAGTTGGTAGGTACCTGTTATCCGGGTAAACCGGTCATTCGTAATTTAAGTCGCGTACAGATCCGCCGTCGTAGAGTCTTCCTTTGATCACAACCTTTTCGATCTTGGTCTCAAGGGGATGTTCGATAAGGGATATCAGCTTCTGTGCTGCGGTCTCACCTATCAGCTCCGTGGGCTGTCTGAGCGTTGTGAGCGAAGGTGTAAGATGTCTTCCCACTCTGATTCCGTCATATCCGACGATCGAGATATCCCTGGGAATCTCCAGTCCCGCTTCCTTGATCGCCGCGATGCCGCCGAGAGCGGAAAAATCATCGGGATAAAGAATGCATGTGGGGCGGTCCGGAAGTTTTAAGAGCTTTTCCGTTGCGATACGTGCACGTTCGGTTTTTCTGTATTCCGCTACGGGAAGATATTCATCGGGAACGGAAAGCCCGAGACCTTCCATGGTTTCCTTAAAGGATGCGACACGCGCCTTGGTAACCTCACTGTTATTACCGTCGTGGATATAGGCGATCTTCTTATGGCCCATCTTCGCACAGTGTATTACCAGTTCCCTCATACCGTTTACGTTATCGGAAACTACGGACATGCGGTTATCGAAACAATAGTCGATCGAAACAATGGGGATATTGCTCTGCGCCAGCTCAATGACCTCCGCATCATGGAAGTCCATACACGCTATGAGTACCCCATCGAAAGCACGGTATCTTGCATGGGCAAGATAATTCATATTTCCGACATTTGACGAAAGTCCCCTGTTTATGAACGTAATGTCATATCCTTTGGAATCTGCGACATGCTTGAACCTGTCAAGAAGAAGAGCGAAGAACTCATTGGTCAGACCGTTATGAGCTTCATCAACGAACAGGATTCCGATATTGTTGGACTTGTGTGTACGGAGAACCTTGGCGGCAGAATTGGGCTGATATCCCATATCCTCCGCCGCTTTCTTGATACGCTCACGGGTTGCTTCACTGATATCCGGCTGTCCGCTCAGTGCTTTACTGACGGCAGCCACGGACACCCCGCACTCTCTGGCAATATCTTTCATTGAAACCATAGGTTCTCCCCCCTCATAACTTTTCCATTAATCACTTAATGGATTAAGTGATATAAATATAGCGTATTTCTTATAATATTACAATAATCAATTTTATATTTATAATACCAAAAAAAGTGCACCAATGTGGTGCACTTTTTACAAAGTTAAAAAAAAGGTTTAAAATAGTTTCTTTTTCTTGGAAGGCTTCTCCTTGGGCTGTTCTCCGGAAACCTTCTCCACTGCGTGAAGAGAGTCACCCGTAAGGGCATCGAACTGCTTTAAGAGCTCCTTTGCCTCGCTTGAGAGTTTCTCGGGAGTTTCCACAACAAGAGTGATATAGTGATCGCCCCTGACGTTTTTGTTTCTCCATGAAGGCACGCCCTTGCCCTTGAGCCTTACTCTCATATCGGTCTGGGTTCCGGCCTTTACATCATATATGACCTTGCCGTCAACGGTATCCACGAGAACGGATCCGCCTAGCGCCGCTACAGCATAGGAGATAGGTACGATCGAATAGATATCGAAGCCGTCCCTCTGGAAAACGGGGTGTCTTTCAACAATCGCTTCAACCCTTACATCGCCTCTGGGACCGCCGTTTGTTCCGGGATCTCCGAGCTCTGCAAGGCTGACTGCCTGACCATTATCGATACCTGCGGGGAAATCCACAGAGTATCTCTTTTTCATGGGGATATAACCGGTTCCGCGGCAATCGGGGCACTTTTCCCTGATCACCTTACCGGTTCCGTGGCAGTCGGGACAGACCTCTACGCTTCTCATCATTCCGAATGCGGAATTCCTGGTCCTCTGAACCTGGCCCCTGCCTCCGCAGGTAGAACAGGTCTCGGGAGAAGTTCCGGCTTTTGCACCGCTTCCCTTACAGGATTTGCATTCTTCCTTGACGTTAAGCTCGATCTCTTTTTTGCATCCGAATACGGCTTCCATAAACGTAAGCCTTACACTTGTACGGATGTTGGCACCCTTCATGGGACCATTGCTGTTTCGTCTTCCGCCGAAACCGCCGAAGCCGCCGCCACCGAATATGCTTCCGAAGATATCTCCGAAATCGCCGAAGATATCGCTGAAATCCATATTCGAATAATCAAATCCGCCACCTCCGGCACCGTCAAATGCCGCATGGCCGAACTTGTCGTACTTTGCCCTCTTGTCGGGATCACTGAGAACGGCATAGGCTTCGGAGGCCTCTTTGAACTTGGCCTCCGCTTCCTTATCGCCGGGATTTGCATCCGGATGGTACTTCTTGGCAAGTACCCTGTATGCTTTTTTTAGCGTTGCCTCATCGGCACTTTTGTCTACT
>JAILOC010000175.1 GCA_024691045.1 Lachnospiraceae bacterium
AAAATTGGTAAAATATATGGGGTCCACAGGGGCCTGAAAGGAGCATAAAAATGGCAGAAGAAGAGAAGAAGAAAACGGCAGCAGCCGCTGAAAAGACCAAGGGATTTTTCGGAGAATTCAAGAAATTCATCATGCGCGGAAATGTCCTCGATATGGCAGTCGGTGTCATCATCGGAGGTGCTTTCCAGGCGATCATCTCAAGTCTGGTAAATGACATCATTATGCCCGTGATAACGCTTATCACCGGCGGTATCGATTTCACCAACTGGTTCGTTTCACTCGACGGAACTCACTATGACACACTCGCAGCCGCTCAGGAGGCAGGCGCATCGACCCTTAACTACGGCGTGTTCATCACCGCTGTCATCAACTTCCTCCTTATGGCAATCGTAGTCTTCCTCATCGTTAAGGCTATGAACAAGGCTGCCGACAAGGTCTCCAAGAAAAAGGAAGACGCTCCCAAGACCACCAAGATCTGCCCTTTCTGCAAGAGCGAGATCAATATCGAAGCAACCAGATGCCCTCACTGTACTTCGGAACTTAAGGATTAATGAAATTATCTAACGGTTGCAGTAAATCAAACAGATCAAAAACCCGAGCAGGCGCTGTCGTTAAGGCAGTGCTTGCTTTGTGCGTATGCATGTCACTTTGCGGATGCGGTAAAAAGGCCGATAATCTCAAGACCGCATACGAAGCACTCAGCATAATGGATTATGACGGAGCTCTCGCCGCTCTTTCCGGGGCCGAACAGGCAGGAGAGGACGCAAGGGAGATCGCAAGAGCAAGGGGCATCGCATATATGGGAAAGACAGACTATGTCAGTGCTTCCCAGCAGTTTGTGACCGCCCTTCACTCGGGGACGGGATATCCCGATTCCATGGATACCGACATTAACTTCTACCTTGCAGCCGCATATGACAGCATGGGAGATTATGCATCCGCAGAGGACAGATACAATGCGATCATTGCCTTCTGCGATGACACCGAAAGTTACCTTCTCAGGGCTTCCGCAAGACTTAAGCAGGGCAATTTCGACGGAGCCGTATCTGACTTTAACGTCGTTATCTCCAGAAATCCCGATGATTACGACACACTTATCAATATCTACGAAATGCTTTCCGCGATAGGATATCGTGACGCGGGCCTTGAATACCTGCGCACAGCCCTTTCACAGGATACAGGCAAGATGACCGATTCCGAAAAGGGAAGAATGTATTATTACCTCGGCGACTACACCCAGGCTGCCAATACTCTGGAGAGTGCAAGAAGCGCCGACAGCTCCGTTACCAGTTCACTATTCCTCGGCAGGGCATACGAAGCAATGGGTGAATACAACTACGCTGCCAATGTCTACGAAAGCTACATCGGCACAAAGGGTGCAAATTCCGAGCTCTATGACCAGCTCGGCCTGTGCAGGCTCAAGATGGGTATGTACGAAGCTGCACTCGAAGCATTCAAGGCAGGCATCGAAGCTGACGACGGAACCTTCGCCAAGAGTCTCGAATACAACCTTGCCGTGGCATATGAATACACTGCGGACTTTGAGACCGCTTATGAACTTATGAAGAATTATCTTGCCAAGTATCCCGACGATGCGGATGCCGCAAGGGAATTACAGTTCCTCGAGACAAGGTGAACACATACAGGAGAGAAAAATGATCGAAACACTTGTAAAGAAGATAAAAGAAACCCAGGCTCCCATCGTTGTGGGCCTCGATCCCAACCTTAACTTCGTTCCCGGATTCATCAAGGAAAAGGCATACAAGGAAGCAGGTGAATCTCTCGAAGGTGCCGCACTTGCTTTCAAGGAATATAACAAAGGAATAATCGATTCCATCGCAGACCTCGTACCCGCCGTAAAGCCCCAGATCGCAATGTACGAACAGCTCGGAATCCCCGGAATGGAAGTCTTCAAGTGGACCGTTGATTACGCACATAAGAAGGGCCTTGTTGTCATCGGAGACATCAAGCGCGGTGACATCGGTTCAACCTCAGAGATGTATGCGGTGGGACATATCGGCAAGACTAAGATTGGTGAAAACCTCATTCCCGCATTCGACGAAGATATCGTGACCGTTAATCCTTACCTCGGATCCGACGGTGTCCTTCCCTTCGTGAAGGTATGTGAGGCCGAAAAGAAAGGAATCTTTGTCCTCGTCAAGACATCGAATCCTTCAAGCGGAGAATTCCAGGACCGCATCATCGACGGAAGAGCGCTCTATGAGCACGTAGCTGAGAAGGTCGTAGAGTGGGGACAGAGCACCATAGATCCCGAGACCGGTTATTCCGAGGTCGGTGCCGTTGTCGGAGCCACATACCCCGAGCAGGGCAAGATCCTCAGAAAGCTTATGCCGAAAGCTTACATCCTCGTTCCCGGATACGGAGCACAGGGCGGCAAGGGATCCGATCTTGCTTACTTTTTCAACGACGACGGACTCGGTGCGATCGTCAATTCATCACGCGGCATAATCGCTGCATATAAACAGGAGCAGTACGCAAAGTGCGGAGAAGAAGGATATGCTGAGGCTTCCAGACTCGCCGTACTCGATATGAAAGAAGACCTAAGACAGGCTATAGAAAACAGGTAAGTCTACCGGAGGCTAGAGTCCATGAAGAAAGTTTTGTTTGTTGCATCTGAGGGGGTGCCTTTCATCAAAACGGGAGGACTGGCAGACGTTGTCGGATCTCTCCCCAAGTATCTGGACAAGAGGTATTTTGATGTAAGGGTTTTCCTGCCCAAATATTCCT
>JAILOC010000052.1 GCA_024691045.1 Lachnospiraceae bacterium
ATAAGCGCTCCGAAAAGAAGTGATCCAATCTTGGAGAAGAAATCGGGAAATGCGATGGACAATGTGATCATTACCGAAGTTGCTACTGCGGTATAAACTATCGCCTGCATGACAAGGTCCTCGGCGCCCGCCATAACGAATGACGAAATGGTGATCGAAAGCACAAGTCCGACGGGAACAACGACCAGGTTATAACCGATAAAGCTGATCACCGGATTGTCGGACTTTGATGAAATGAGTATTCCCGCAAGGCAGCAGACAAAGTATCCGATAATAAGTGCAAGAGGATTTACTTTCATCATACGGTTACCGAGAGCCGCACACATGATAATGTTCAGAACAAGTCCGTAAAGCACTGTTCCGCCAAGTGCGATATTATATGTTCTGTCATCCAGGACGGTGGCGAACTCATCGAGGATCATTCTCTTTTCTCTTCTTGTTTCCATGAAACTGCTCATGTCATTCTCCTTTCAACAGAGAAACAATGTGAACGTGGGGACGGTTCCTCCATTCACCTGTCACATTATATCATAAACAGATCTTTTTTTCGTTGTATCAGCTCTGATACCCTTTCGGTGTAATCTTTTACATCCTTGTAATTCTCGCACCTGGTAATGTCCTGCCGAAGAGAATTACCGTTTGCTATGATCTCGGCAAGTGTGAGTTCCGTATGGCCTTTGACCGGAGAAACCGGCCCTGCATCTGCATGGTTCTGTAAAACAGCGCTAGCCGCCCCCTGTTTCGCCACGACTCTTTTTGTTATCGTTCCCGCGCCGAATCCGAGGATGCTCTGCACCTCTTCCATCATTGCCACGTTGTAGATGCATTCCTTTCCGGAAACGGAATAACCGATATTCTCAAATCCGCCGGACATATCCTTCTGGCGGTACAGATAATAAGGCTTCAAGCCGATCTCAATGGCGCCCTGTCTTGCTATCTCCTGTATCTCTTCGGTGTTGGTTATCGCACCGTAGCCGTTCTTTTCAAGCCACTCCCCCATTGCCGAAGCACGCTTTAGAGCAAGCGAATGAACGGTAAGCGAATCCGGCTTTAACATCTTTACGACATCCATCGTATGGGAAACCTCCGCTGCTCCCTCACCGGGAAGCCCGAGGATAAGATCCATATTGATATTGTCGAATCCCATATCACGTGCGAGGTTAAATGCTTTCACGGTTTCATCCGCACTTGCTTTTCTGCCTATGATATCTAGAGTCTTCTGGTTGAAGGTCTGCGGATTTACCGATATTCTCGAGATGCCGTGATCCCTCAGAACCTTAAGCCTATCTGCGGTTATCGAATCAGCGCGTCCCGCTTCAACTGTAAACTCAATACCCAGACCGGCAAAATATCTGTCCTCCACCACAGAGAGTATACGGTCCAGCTGCTGAGCGGAAAGTGATGTTGGCGTTCCGCCGCCCATATAGATACTGTCCGGTGCCTTTCCCGGAAAGATATCCGTGCACTCCTTCAGTTCCTTTATAAGCGCCTCCACATAGCCGTCACCGCCGTCTTTTACGGAAGAAAGCGGATATGCGGTAAAGGAGCAATAAAGACATCTCGTCGGACAGAAAGGAATCCCTATATAGAGAGAATAACCTCCTGTGTATCCGCGGACATCACCGGGCCTGCTCATATCGCGGTGCTCGCACTGAGCCAACACGTTCACTTCCGCAACTCCTATATCCCAGGACGAATCTATCTTTTCATCCGTAACGAGATATTCGTTTTTATAGAACTCAGCCGCCTCGTGCTTCCCCCTTCCTTCAAGGGCGCAGATAAACGCAGGTTTTGTCGGACGCACTCCGTTCATCATTCCCCAGGGAAGTTCACGTCCGGTGTCTTCTTTAAACAGCTCATAAAGTTTTCTGCAAAGAGCTTTCTTTCGTCTGATAAATAATTCGTGCTCATCGCTACAGACAAAATCTCTGCCGAATGCATCAAACGCTCCGCGTTCAAAGGTGATCACATCATCCTTAAAGATCACATTTGCGCTTCCATCTTCAAATACTCTGATACTGAAAAAATATCCTTCCTCTTCCGCCTCGGCTTTAACATCCTCACGGCTTTCCGGCACAACGGGCTTTATGTCATTTTCCGCATAAAAAGACCGAAGAAGCGCCAGTATATCCATCAGGTACTTCTCCGGTTCTATATATACATATGTATTACTCATATCTTTCATCCCGGCCACACCGGGGTGACCACACAAAAACAGTTAACGTATCTTTCCGCCGCACCACTGGCACTTGTTACCATAGCTTTGGGAAAGATATCCTCCGCAGTGAGGGCAATTATTGGCTTTCTTAATAAGCAGAAAATAAACATTTTCGATAAGAAGCAATGCAAAGCCTACGATGAGCACCACCAAAGCTGCCTGACTCAGGTCGGCAAATTTAAGAATGTTAAATGCCAGGATCGTTAAAACGGCTATTGCAATGGTACCTAACTGCCATATGAGTCTGAGATTGGAAAAATCGCTGCCTCTTTTATATTCCTCGGCACTTCTGTTTTGTGCTTCCTCAAGCTTTGCTTTACTGATCACAAGACGCTCTTCATCCGTAAACTCATGCCGGCAGAAAGGACAGATAAGAACATTATCACCAAGTGACTCGTTACATTTGGGGCAATTGATCATAATAATCCTCCTTTACACTGACTGTGAACAAAGGAAACAATTACGTCCATAATTCATCCGAAAAAAACGGATTGTATTTCTTTTCATGTCCGATCGTGGTAGATGCACCATGACCGGGATAAACCTCGGTATCATCGGGAAGAGTAAAGAGCTTCTCCCTGATGCTCCTGTCCATCACAGATGCATCACCGCCCCTGAAATCGGTGCGTCCTACGGACTCTTCGAAAAGTGTATCACCCGAGATAACAAAACCTGCTTCCTCGATATAGTAGGATGCACTGCCGGGTGTATGTCCGGGAGTGAAAATAACTTTGATCCTGATACCCGCGATCTCTATCTCCTGTCCGTCTTCGATCCACACATTCGGTCTGAGAGTCATGGGAGTTCCGAAGGATGCGGTCATGTTATATCCGGAATCGGAAAGCATCTCCTCCTCAGCTTTCGGCGCATATATCTTCACAGCTTCCTCGCCTCTGGAATTAGCAAGACTGCCTGCGGAAAGCCTTACATCCTGGGCGCCCATGATATGATCGAAATGACCGTGTGTAAGAAAAAGTGCTCTTATATGAAATCCTGCGCCTTCAATGCGTCTTACGATCTCTTTTCCGGTATCCGGAGCATCAAAAAGGATACAGTCGGGTGAGCCTTCCCTGTATACGAAATAGCAGTTTGTCTGGACCGCTCCTATGACCA
>JAILOC010000095.1 GCA_024691045.1 Lachnospiraceae bacterium
ATAAGGAGGATCTAAAATGAGCGTTATTTCTATGAAACAGCTTCTTGAAGCCGGTGTGCACTTCGGTCATCAGACCAGACGTTGGAACCCTAAGATGGCTCCCTACATCTTCACCGAGCGCAACGGCATCCACATCATCGACCTTCAGAAGACCGTAGGTAAGCTTGATGAGGCTTACAAGGCAGTCAGCGAGATCGTTTCCCAGGGAGGAACAATCCTTTTCGTAGGAACCAAAAAGCAGGCTCAGGATGCAGTTAAGACTGAGGCTGAGCGTTGCGGTATGTATTTCGTAAATGAGAGATGGCTCGGCGGTATGCTTACCAACTTCCGTACCATCCAGTCCCGTATTGCAAGACTTCGCCAGATCGAGAGAATGAGCGAGGACGGAACCTTTGATGTACTTCCCAAGAAGGAAGTTATCGGACTTCGTAAAGAGTGGGATAAGCTTGAGAAGAACCTCGGCGGAATCAAGGACATGACCAGAATTCCCGATGCTATCTTCGTTATCGATCCCAAGAAAGAGAACATCTGCGTACAGGAAGCAAGAGCACTCGGCATCACCCTTATCGGTATCGGCGACACCAACTGTGATCCCGATGAGCTTGATTACATCATTCCCGGTAACGATGACGCTATCCGTGCCGTAAAGCTTATCGTAAGCAAGATGGCTGATGCAGTTATCGAGGCAAGCCAGGGAACCTCTAACACAGATGCAGCTGAAGAAGCTCCTGCAGAGGCATAATCAATTTGTAACAGTTAACCTGATTTTTTAAGGAGAAATATTATGGCAGAAATCAGTGCTTCCATGGTAAAGGAGCTGCGTGAGAAGAGCGGCGCCGGAATGATGGATTGTAAGAAGGCTCTTAACGAGACAAACGGCGATATGGATGCCGCTCTCGAGTTTCTTAAGAAGAACGGTCAGGCTAAGGCTGAAAAGAAGGCCAGCCGTATTGCTGCAGAGGGTATCTGCTGCATCGCTTCCGAAGGCAACACTGCCGCTGTAGTAGAAGTTAATTCCGAGACCGACTTCGTTGCAAAGAATGAGAAGTTCCAGAACTTCGTTAAGGAAGTTGCAGAGCAGGCTCTCAAGTCAAATGCAGCTGACATCAAGGCATTTATGGCTGAAAGCTGGATCAAGGATACTTCCAAAACCGTTAATGATGTTCAGGTTGAAATGACCGCTACCATCGGAGAGAAGATCTCCATCAGACGTTTTGCCAAGGTTAATGCTTCGGGCGCTGTTGCTACTTATGTGCACGGCGGCGGAAGAATCGCTGTTATCGTTGAAGGCACCGTAGCAGGAACCGAAGAGGCTCTTACCAACGTAGCAATGCAGATCGCAGCTATGAACCCTCAGTACATCTCAAGAGAGGATATCTCTGCTGATGAGATGAAGAAGCTCGAGGAGATCACTGTTGATTCAGCTCTCAACGATCCCGAGACCCTTCCCAAGCCCATCCTCGGAAAGCTCATCGAGAAGGCTCAGGCTGACAAGCTCTGGAGCGATGATGATGTAAAGGCTTACGAAGAGAACAAGTCCAACAAGTACCTCTTCAACTTCCTTTCCGATGCTGCAAAGGCTGCACTTGCAGGACTTGCTATGCAGGATAAGGCTAACATCGTTGCAGACAAGATCTTCAGCGGACTTGCTCAGGGACGTATCTCCAAGCAGCTTAAGGAGATCTGCCTCATGGATCAGGTCTATGTTAAGGCTGAGGACGGAAAGCAGAGCGTTGCAGCTTACCTCAAGAGCGTAAATGCTGATCTCAAGATCGCTAACTACGTTCGTTTTGAGACCGGCGAAGGCATGGAGAAGAAGAACGAGGATTTCGCTGCAGAAGTTGCAAAGCAGATGAACGGCTGATCCCAAACAGATATGTATCAAAGAGTCAGGAGATAACTTCTCCTGACTTTTTTGTTTACAGCGCGGGTCCTGCCACGAAGTATGACAGTTTTCTTTCTTCGGCGCTAGGCGGAAATTCTTATATTAGACAATTTGCAGCTCATGCCGCAGGTGATTTGATTTTCCGATCCGCTGACGGGATCTGAAAATCAAACACCAGGCGAACGAATTTCTCGCAAGCGCCTGGACGAAAACTATCATACAGTTCGTGTCACCCGCAAATAAAAAATTAGAGTCAGGAGAAGTTATCTCCTGACTCTGGTTCTTATGAGTTTCTGCTTGTTCTGGAGGTTCCGTGAAGGATCAGATTTTCATCCGACGGATCCATCTGGATTATCCTTCCCTTTGAATCGTACTGGGTAAGGAGATTTGACGATATTGCCGGACGTCTTTCGCCTCCCCTTGTGATGATCCTTTCGAATTTCTCATCATCGCCTGAAAGGAGGGCATCCTTGATCGCTTTGTCCTCAAAGGGTTTGATGTGTTCTTCCGAAAGCGAGTCGATGTTCTTGTCGAAATCATCTTCGGGAAGCGATGAGAAGTTATCCCTTGATATTCCCTTATGGAAATTCAGGGAATCTTCTTCGTGAAGGGGATCAAGATCTGCTTCTTCGCCGGGCTGTAAATCATCGGGCTTTGCTTCGTCGTCCTGGGGAGCACCGTCGTTAAGAGGTTTGCTTTCCCATATATTTCCGAATATCCTGAGAACATTAGCCCATAAGCCGGAGAGGAATTCCTTTATTCCCTTTAAAAGTTTGCCTGTATCGATGGCACCCAGAGGAGCTTCCGGATTCGGTTTTTCGATTATCGAATCGTCATCACCTTGCGGAGCGGGCTTCTTTTCTTTGTTTTCCGCTTTCGGAGCATGATCGTAATAGACCCCTTCGTCCCTGGCGGATTCTTCGGCAACCGCCTGTTCCATGGAAAAAGGAGTACTCCCTGCCGAGCCGGCATTCTTGCCTGATGCGGCGCCGACCCTCTGAGTCGTATAATTTTGTACTCTCGATACGGGTTCTATCATTTTATGCTCTAAACTGAATGTTTATGGTATAATGTTTCTATATATTTAGTATTTTATCTTTTATTGACCCGTCGGGCAAGTTTTAGAATTTCTCGCCCGTCAGGCGGAGCGTATATGGAAAAGAACAGCAAGATTTATGTAGCCGGCCATAAGGGAATGGTCGGAAGTGCGATCCTCAGGGAGCTGAAGAAGCAGGGCTATGAGAACTTTGTACTTATGTCCCATTCGGAGCTGGATCTGTGCGATCAGAGGGCGGTTGAAGATTTTTTCGAAAGTGAGAAGCCTGAGTACGTATTCCTTGCGGCAGCCAAGGTCGGCGGCATTATAGCCAATTCCGAAGCACTGGCAGATTTCATGTACGACAATATGATGCTCGAGATGAACGTTATTCACTCGGCATTCAAAAACGGTGTCAAAAAGCTCGAATTCCTGGGATCTTCATGCATATATCCCAGAATGGCCCCTCAGCCGATGAAGGAGAGCTGTCTTCTTACCTCCGAACTCGAGAAAACCAACGAAGCATATGCACTTGCCAAGATATCGGGACTTAAGTACTGTGAATTCCTGAACAGACAGTACGGTACCGATTATATCTCCGTCATGCCCACGAACCTGTACGGGCCTAACGACAATTATCATCCGACCCATTCGCATGTTGTTCCCGCGCTTATCAGGAAGTTCCATGAAGCCAGGGTTAACGGCGAACCTGAGGTCGTATGCTGGGGTGACGGTTCTCCGCTCAGGGAGTTCATGTTCGTGGATGATCTTGCTGAGCTCTGCGTTTTCCTTATGAACAATTACAGCGGAGACGAAACGGTAAATGCCGGCACCGGAAAGGAGATCACTATCAAAGAGCTTTCCGAGCTGGTTGCAAAGACGGTCGGTTACGAGGGGAAGATCGTCTGGGATACAACGAAGCCTAACGGAACTCCGAGAAAGCTTCTTGATGTATCAAAAGCAGAAGGCCTTGGCTGGAAGTATCATACTGAGCTTGATGAAGGACTCAGAATTTCTTATGAGGATTTTTTGAATAACCCGATGCGAGCTGAGAGATAAAGTGTTTTAAGTCATAACGACCTGTAAACTCAGAGAGAAGGGAAACAGATCTATGGAACAAAAAAACATTCACAATCAGGAAATTTCGGTAGGAAACAAAAGGCTTTTACAATCCGCAACAATTCTCTCCGTTCTGATCACACTGGCCTATATCCTTGAGGTCATAAAGGGTACCAGAACCATTTTCTACACGATCATGGTCATATTATTGGCTCTCGGCCCCCAGATAGCGGGATGGATCGTGTTCAAGGCTAATGATTCTTCGAATTACGTTAAGCATATCGTTGCCATCGGATATGCCACGATGTACTGTTTTGTTCTGTTCACAACGACGAATGTCCTTGTATTCACATATGTTATTCCCATGCTCGTAATACTTACTCTTTTTGATGACAGACAGTATATCACCATCATAGGAGTAGGTACGGTCGTTGTTAATATCATATCGATCGTGTTATCACTTAAGAACGGTGTGATCACCGATTCGGCTGTTGCCGAGATCCAGGGTCTGGTCGTTCTTATGATAGTCATTTACCTTCTCATGGTCAGCAACACGAATCACAAATTCCAGATCCTTCGTACCCAGACTCTTGAGGATGCCAATTCCAAGACCACAGAGCTTCTTGAGAATATCCTCACCGTATCCGACAGGGTAACTTCAACCGCAGAATCACTTGCAAGTGAGATGTCGACACTTAAAACTTCCATCGATCAGACGATCGATTCAATGGAAGAGGTCAGACAGGGCACCAATGAATCTGCCGAGGCCGCACAGGCACAGCTTGAACAGACTACACAGATCTCCGATCATATTGAGACTGTCAGGAATTCATCCGATGTCATTACGCAGAATGTGGAGCTTGCAGCTGATGCCGTAGGCATAGGACAGCAGAATATCCGCAGAATGACCGAGCTTACCGGAGAGGTTGATTCCGCAGGTAAGGATGTTGCAGGCGCACTTGAAAAGTTCAAGAAGACTGCGGATGAAATGAATTCGATCACCGTAATAATCACCGATGTTGCTTCACAGACAAGACTCCTTGCACTCAATGCTTCTATAGAAGCGGCAAGAGCGGGAGAAGCGGGCAGAGGTTTTGCGGTAGTTGCAAGTGAGATCTCGAATCTGGCAGGACAGACCACTCAGGCTACGGAGAACATCAACACTCTTATCGCCGATGTCGTAAGCCAGGTAGGCACCATGGTCACTACCATTGAAAAGCTCCTTCAGATCGACGATGAGGAGAGCAAATGTGCCGCAGATACCGCCGAAAGCTTTGCCAAGATCTCCGGAACCGTTGATATCATCAAACAGCATACAGCCGATCTTGACAGCCTTGTCGGCAGACTTTCCAACGCAAATGATGAGATCGTCAACAGCATCCAGACCACATCCGCTGTTTCCGAAGAGGTTACCGCGCATGCAACCGAAACATATGATGTAAGCAAGCATAATCAGGATATCGTTAATAATATAGGGGATCTTGTTAACAGCCTGAATCAGGATGCCGAGCTTCTGAAAGCCGGCAGATAAGATTGTTTTTCCTGTAAAAGAAAATATGATTTGACACGGCCAAAGCAATTGTATACAATAATACAGGCTTTGGCCGTGTATTTTTATGTCGTTACGCAGCAGCGTAGGAGGTTAGTAATGGAAGAAGATGTCAAAGAAGGCACTTCCGATAAATATTCTTTGAGGGGAAGAGTATTTTCGAGACTCAGGGAGGATATCCTTAACGGAAAATACGATGAAGGAGTGGAGCTTCGTGAGATCGCCATCGGCGAAGAACTCGGAGTGAGCCGTACCCCTGTTAGAGAGGCGTTCAGGCAGCTCGAGCTCGAAGGCCTTATCAAGATCATTCCCAACAAGGGAGCGTATGTTGTCGGTATCAGCGACAAGGATGTCAGGGATATTTATATCCTAAGATCAAGGCTGGAAGGACTTGCAGCCAGATGGGCGGTTGACCACATAACCGAGGAACAGATGGAAGAGATGGAGGAGAATGTCTATCTTGCCAAGTTCCATACGGAAAAAGGTCATAACGAGCAGATATTTGAGCTCGATAACCGTTTTCACGAACTTCTTTATGAAGCATCCGGTTCGAAGATCCTCGAGCATCAGCTCAAGGATTATCACCAGTATGTTCTCAGGATCAGAAAGAAAACCCTTGCAAGTGCCAAGAGAGGAACTCAGTCCAATCTCGAGCACGAGGCGATCCTTGAAGCAATCAAGAACAAGAATGCAGATGATGCCGAAAGACTCGCTCATGAGCATATGATCAATGCATATAAGAACATGATCGATAACGGTCTCATTAAACCCGAATAAAAATACATATTTGTAAAGCCCACGGGTGACGCGGGCGAAAAACATCGACGTCGAAGCGCTTGCGGGAAAATCGGTCGCCTGGCCCGAACGAAGTGAGTGGCCTGCGGCAAGAATAATAACTTTTGAGTACAGAGATTTTCCGCTTAGCGCTGAGGTAAGGAGATGTTTTTCCGAGCGGCAGGACCCGTGCGTGATATATAAGGAGATTTATTATGGCTAAGATTCAGATGACTACACCTCTCGTCGAGATGGACGGAGATGAAATGACCAGGATCCTCTGGAAGATGATAAAGGATGAGCTTCTTACTCCCTATATCGATCTTAAGACGGAGTATTACGATCTCGGACTTGAGCACAGAAATGAAACCGATGATCAGGTAACCGTTGATTCCGCAAATGCCACTCTTAAGTACGGCGTAGCTGTAAAGTGTGCAACCATCACTCCCAATGCCGCGAGAATGGATGAGTACAAGCTCAAGGAGATGTGGAAGAGCCCCAACGGAACCATCCGTGCTATACTTGACGGAACCGTATTCAGGGCACCCATTCTTGTAAAGGGCATCAGACCTTACGTATCCAACTGGACCAAGCCCATCACCCTTGCACGTCATGCATACGGCGATGTTTACAAGAATACCGAGATCAAGGTTCCCGGTGCGGGAAAGGCAGAGCTTGTATTTACCGCAGCAGACGGAACCGAAGTAAGAAAGACCATCCACGAGTTTGACGGCCCCGGAATCATTCAGGGTATCCATAATACCGATAAGTCCATCACAAGCTTTGCCAAGGCATGCTTTGAGTATGCTCTTTCAACAAAGCAGGATCTGTGGTTCTCGACCAAGGACACGATCTCCAAGACCTACGATCATAACTTCAAGGACATCTTCGCAGATATGTATGAGAAGGAGTACAAGGAGAAGTTTGAGAAGGCAGGAATTGAATATTTCTATACCCTTATCGATGATGCGGTAGCAAGAGTAGTAAGAAGCGAAGGCGGATTCATCTGGGCCTGCAAGAACTATGACGGAGACGTAATGAGTGACATGGTTGCGACCGCTTACGGCGATCTTTCCATGATGACCTCCGTTCTCGTTTCTCCCAAGGGAGTATATGAGTACGAGGCAGCACACGGAACCGTACAGAGACATTACTACAAGCACCTCAAAGGTGAGAAGACTTCAACCAACTCCATCGCGACCATCTTCGCATGGACCGGTGCTCTTAAGAAGAGAGGAGAGCTCGACGGAATCGCAGAGCTTACCGGATTTGCCGAGAAGCTTGAGAAGGCCTGCATCAAGACCATCGAGGACGGCAAGATGACCAAGTCTCTTTCACTTATATCCGATTGCAAGAATCCCGTGATACTTGATTCCGAAGGATTCATCAAAGCGATCAAGGAGACTCTCGAGACTCTTCTTTGATCAATATCAAACCATAAACAAAAAGGGGACGGCTTAGCTATTTCAAAAAATTTGAAACAGCGTAAGCCGTCCTCTGTTTTACCGCTTTTCTGCCGCTTTATAGTACACGAAGTCCATGTCGTCTTTGATAGCTTCCTCGAATCCGCAATCTATGGGGATCAGTATTTTATATTCGAGTCCACGGTATCCGGGAACCGCGTAGTACCTGCTTTTGTATTGCTTTTTTAAGGGACGGTATTTATCGAAAAAGATGTATCCCATATCTTTGAAAAAGCCGCTGTTACTTATGATCATATCAGCCATTTTCTTCTGGATGTCTTCTCTGTGCAGGATATTGCTGATCATTTTGACATTCTGCGTTCTCACTCCCATTGCGGCATAATATTTCTTATCGGATTCATCCCTGAAAACATATTTCCACAAAGATCCTTCTTCATATGCCGCTTTGGCTGCTGCGGATGCGGTTCCGCGGTTTATCATGTTATACCCTTGAATGAATGCATATGCGGGATGTCTTATGCCGCTTGCTTTGTCGGTCAGCACAAATTCCTGAACAATAGATGAATTCAGCATTTCTTCGATCCGGTTTCTTTTGGTCATGATACTCCCGTATATGAGGAATATCACAAAGTTTGCAATCCAAATGGACATGACAACCGCGAAATTGTCATATACCACTATGAGAAGCGGTTCGCAGAAAAAGATCATACCGGCGATGATCCAGTACACATACTCAAGTACCGGCTTTTTTGCTTCGTTCAGTCCGGGCCTTATATAGGTCCTGAGATATGAAATATTGTATTTTTCCCTAAATGATGTATCTATCATATAACCCGAATATTTGCCTGTGGTGCTGCCCGTGATACGTAGGATCACATTGGATCACTTCAGCTTAGTGCTTCCCATTTCTCTATAAGATCTTCCAGTTCCGTATTCAGTTCGTTTTGCTTTTTGACGAGTTCATTCAGTTTTGATGGACTTGTGGCAACGTCCGGCTCTGCCATTTTGATTTCGATCACTGACAGTTCATTTTCTATTTCCGTTATCCTGTCTTCGCATTTCTTAAGGTCATTAGCTTTCTTCCTTGCTTCTGCCTGCTGCGCCTTCTGTGCTTTCCAGTCAGCGGCATTATCGCTTCCTGCACCCGAAGCTCCTTCCGGAGCACTTGTACAGCCTGCTGAAGCGGAAGAGGAGCCGCCTCCGGATGGCGCCCTGTAAACATCGCTTGCTTTTCTTACGTCCTCCCTCTTTTCGAGATAGTAATCGTAATTGCCGATGTAATTGTCAAAATATCCTTCGTGGAGTTCAATGATCCTGGTCGATATCCTGTTTACGAAATATCTGTCGTGCGAAACGCAGATGATCGTTCCTTCGAACTCGGAGAGTGCCTGCTCGAGTATTTCCTTGGTCGTGATATCCAGATGGTTTGTGGGCTCGTCGAGTATCAGGAAATTCGCATCCGAGAGCATGAGCTTTGCAAGGCTTACGCGTCCTTTTTCTCCGCCGCTTAATAGCTTTATCTCCTTGTACACGTTATCATCCGTAAAAAGGAATGCAGCTAGCACGGTCCTGATCTGGGTTATGGTCATGTCCGGATGCTCATCGGAGATCTCGTCATAGATGGTCTTGTCGGGATCGAGCACCAGATGCTCCTGGTCGTAGTATGCGGTCTCTACATTTGTGCCCCATTTGAATGACCCGGTATCGGGAGCTTCAAGTCCGTTTAATATCTTCAGGAATGTGGTCTTGCCGGTTCCGTTGTCGCCGATGATGCAGACATGTTCACCGCGCTTTATCTCCACATTCATATCCTTGAAAAGAGTTCTTCCGTCAAAGCCCTTGGAAAGATTCTCCACGGTCAGTACATCGTTTCCGGGAACCTTGGACGGTTTGAATCTGAGATTGATCTCATTGCTTACGATCTCAGGTCTGTCCAGGACTTCGATCTTTTCAAGTGCCTTTTCACGGCTTTCCGCCCGTTTGATGGATTTTTCCCTGTTGAAGCTCTTAAGCTTTTCGATGACCTCTTCCTGGTGTTTTATTTCCTGCTGCTGGTTCAGGTAGGCTTTCATCTGTGCTTCGAAGAGCATTTTCTTTTTGGCGGCGTAATCGGAATAATTACCCTTGAACGAACTGACATGGGTGTTTTCGAGCTCGAGTACGGTATCAGCGATCTTGTCCAGGAAATATCTGTCGTGTGAGACGATCAGGACCGCGCCGTCATAAGTGCTCAGATATCCTTCAAGCCATATGACGGAGTTCATATCCAGATGGTTTGTCGGCTCGTCGAGGATGATAAGGTCGGGCTTTTTGACAAGTATCGCACCGAGGGCGGCACGTGTTTTCTGACCACCGGAAAGAGTGGAGGCCTTCCTGTCAAAATCCTCCTCGGAAAAACCCAGTCCCTTTAAGACACCGACGATCTCAGACCTGAATGTATATCCGCCCTTAAGATCGAACTGTGTACGCAGCTTTTCGTATCTGTCCATGGTAACGGCGAGGTCTTCCGATGAGTTCATTTCTTCTTCGTAAGCGGAGAGCCTTGCCTCCATATCGAGCAGGTCAGACCTGCAGGCAAGCATTTCCTCGTAAACGGTTCCGCCTCCGGAGAAATTTCCCTCCTGGGCCAGATAACCGAAGGATGAATCCTTTTCGTAGGTCACGATGCCGTTATCCGGTTCAAGTTCACCTGTGATTATGCGCAGAAGAGTGGTCTTTCCGGATCCGTTCGGACCGACCAGGACCGTTTTCTGCCTTCTTTCCACGTTAAAAGAGACCCCGCTTAAAATAGGGACGGTTTCGAATTCTTTCGATATATTGTTCACACTTAATAACATGTCCAAAAGTATACCATAAAATGTGCAAAAAGTGAGTGATTAAGCGAGCTCGCAATATTTGACAAGAATTTAACACAAATCTATAATCATAAAAGGGTTTTTATGCACTTATATCGGAGGTGTACTTTGGATAAAGATATTTCTCAGGCCGTTATCGGAAGGCTTCCCAGATATCTTCGTTATCTGGGTGAACTGAAAGATAAGAACGTAGAGAGGATCAGCTCTTCTGAGCTTTCCGTACTGATGAAGGTAACCGCTTCCCAGATCCGCCAGGATCTCAATAATTTCGGCGGTTTCGGACAGCAGGGCTACGGATACAATGTCGATTATCTTTATTCCGAGATCAGCAAGATCCTCGGACTCGAGCATCAGTATAATTTCATCATAATCGGAGCCGGAAACCTCGGAAAAGCCCTCGGAGGATACCTGAATTTTGAAAAGAGGGGCTTTATTCTCAGGGGTATGTTCGACAAGGATCCCGCCATCATCGGAAGTGAGGTAAGGGATGTCAGGGTCATGCCCATGGAGGAGCTTCCCGAATTTATCAGATCCAATGATATAGATATCGCGGTGCTGACCATCCCCAAGGAAGGAGCGGTGCTTGTTGCCAAGGTGCTCGTAGATAACGGCATTAAGGCTATATGGAACTTCGCTCATGTCGATCTTGACGTGCCCGAGTATGTGCAGGTCGAGAACGTACATCTTTCCGACAGTCTCATGAAACTCTCATACAACATTTCCAGCTATCTGGAAAACAACAAGTAATTATGGGCAGATCCGGACAGGATAAAAAAGAACAATTCGAGCTGTCGCTTAAGGGCAAGGATGTTCCCGCTCTTACGCTGGATCAGAAATGGTATCACCTCCTCGGAAAAGTAGGTGATGAGAATATCCGCGGCCTTGAAAAGAAGCTCAATGAACTTCTTAAGAGGCAGGGCAAGATCAATACCGAGACCCGCGACATTAAGAAGGTCAAGCGCCGTCTGATGGACGAGATTGTTTCGCTCATGGACGAACAGCAGGGCGGATCGGATGATGCCGAAGCCAAGATTGCCGAGAATAAGCGCCTTTTGAAAGAGTGCAATGATAAGCTTGATTCCTACGAGGATGAGATGATAGAGCTTCCCCGTATGATCGACAGCGTAAATAAACAGCTGCTGTGCATCACAATGGAGCATTGCTACGAGACGATGCAGGAGAATACGGATGACATCGAAGAGCTTGAAGAGTGGATCAGAAATATCCGTATCGAGCTCAAGAAGAACCTCATCCGAAAGCAGGAAAAAGAAGCCAAGAACCACGAGATCTACAAATACATGCATGACATTTTCGGCGCCGATGTGGTCGATCTTTTTGACATGAGATACAATCCCGAGGAAAAGCATCCCCGCACCGCAGAGGAAGTTGCCGCCGAAAAGAAAGCACAGGAAGAGAAAAAGGACTAAGTCCCGCGAAAGGAAGCTATGTGGGTTCAGACCAAGGACCAGATCAATGACTGCATCAAGACATTCGAGAGGGGAGTGGCATATGTCGACCTTGATGCCATCATATCCAACATGGATTCGATGCATGCCCTTCTCAAAAAAGACACAAGGATGTATGCCGTAATCAAGACAAACGGATACGGACACGGAAGCCTTCCGGTAGCCAAGGCTCTTGAGAGCGTTCCGTACGTTATGGGCTACGCCGTTGCAACCGCCGAGGAGGCACTTGAACTTCGCAGTGACGGTATTAAGAAGGACATCCTGATTCTCAGCTATACATTTCCTTATTCCTACGAAAAACTGATCGCAGAAGATATCCGTATTACCGTTTTCAGGAAGGATACACTTACCGCGCTTTCCGCAGCCGCGGCATCCGTCGGCAAAAATGCCATTGTCCATATCGCGGTGGATACCGGAATGGGCAGGATAGGAGTATATCCCGACAAGAGCGGTCTTTCTTTTGTCAAGGAAGCCCTTGATGCTCCCAATATCATTGTCGAGGGGATATTTACACATTTTGCCAGGGCTGATGAAGCCGACAAATCTTGCGCGAAGGATCAGCTTAAATCCTTCAGGGGATTTCTTGATGATATTGTAGGGCAGCTCGGAGCAGTCATTCCCGTGGCGCATATTTCAAACAGCGCCGCGATCTTAGAGCTTCCCGAAAGCTATCTGGATGCGGTAAGGGCGGGAATTACCATGTACGGGCTTGCACCGTCCGATGATGTCGATATGACCCGGATCAATCTAAAGCCCGCAATGAGCCTTTTCAGCCACATCACCTATGTGAAGAAGGTCTACCCGGGACAGAGCATCAGCTACGGCGGGCTTTTTACCGCGGATAAGGAGATGACCGTCGCAACAGTCCCCTTAGGCTATGGAGACGGCTACCCGAGGCTCCTTACAGGCAATGGCGAGGTGCTTGTCAGAGGTAAGAGATGCCCCATCCTCGGAAGGATCTGCATGGACCAGTTCATGATCGACGTTTCGTGCTTTGATAACATAAAAGAGGGCGAGACGGTGACCCTCCTCGGATATGACGGGGATGAGCATATTTCGGCCGAGGAACTGGGCGAAAAATCGGGCAGATTCAACTATGAGCTGGTATGTCTCATAGGCACCAGGATCCCCAGGGTCTATACCCTCCACGGGAACCCTGTTTTAGCCCTCAGTTCCTCGTAAAATAAGGCATTCTGCCATAGTCATTTTTAACGGTTTTTGTTTACTAAACAGTGGCTAAATGGTAAAATAGGTTGATTACATTAATTTAAGAAAAAATTGAAACGAGAGGTTTAAAAATGTCAGGACATTCCAAATTTGCAAACATCAAACATAAGAAAGAAAAAAATGATGCCGCAAAGGGAAAGATCTTTACCATCATCGGAAGAGAGATAGCGGTTGCGGTCAAAGAAGGCGGCCCCGACCCCAACAATAATTTCAAGCTTGCCACTGTCATCGCAAAGGCCAAGGCCAACAACATGCCCAACGATACCATCGACCGCGGCATCAAGAAGGCGGCCGGAGAGGGCGGCAACGTTAACTACGAATACATCACCTACGAAGGATACGGACCCAGCGGTATCGCGATCATCGTTGATACCCTTACCGACAATAAGAACCGTACCGCGGCTAATGTAAGAGCTGCATTCACCAAGGGCGGCGGAAATGTCGGAACTCCCGGATGCGTATCATTCATGTTCGACAAGAAGGGACAGATCATCGTCGACAAGGAAGAGACAGATCTTTCCTCAGACGATCTTATGATGACCGCACTTGATGCCGGAGCAGAGGACTTCAACGAAGAAGAAGACAGCTATGAGATCCTCACTGATCCCGACAGCTTCGACGAGGTCAATAAGAAGCTTAACGATGCCGGCATTCCCATGCTCAGTGCTGAGGTTACAATGATCCCCCAGAACTATGTCGAGCTGACCAATGAAGATGACATCAAGTGCCTTAACAGGATCCTCGATATCCTTGACGAGGATGATGATGTTCAGAACGTTTACCACAATTGGGACGAATAATTTGACTAAGAGGATTTGAGATGGAACGTCTTGCAATCGTAGTACCCTGCTATAACGAGGAAGAAGTCCTGGAGATGAGCTCCGAGGCTCTGAGAGAGGTCCTTAACGATCTTATCGATAAGCGCAAGATCGCCGTAGACAGCTTTGTAATGTTCGTCAATGACGGAAGCAAGGACAGGACATGGGAGCTTATAGAAGCGGAGCATGAGAAGTATCCCTATCAGGTATACGGTGTAAAGCTGGCAAAGAATGTCGGACACCAGTACGCACTCACCGCAGGTCTTATAACCGCTGCCGATCTGTGCGATATCTGTGTATCCATCGATGCGGATCTTCAGGATGATGTATCCGTTATAGAGTACATGGTAGATAAGTATCATGACGGCTGTGACATTGTTTACGGTGTAAGGAAGGAGAGAAAGACTGATACCTTCTTCAAGAGATTCACCGCGCAGTCCTTCTACAAGCTTATGGCACACATGGGAGTCAACACGGTATATAACCATGCCGACTTCAGACTCATGAGCTGCAGGGCACTCAGGCAGTTCTCCAATTACCGTGAGTACAACCTCTTCCTCAGAGGTATCGTTCCCCTCATCGGGTACAAGACCGACTGCGTTTATTACGACAGAAAAGAAAGAGCAGCCGGTGTATCGAAGTATCCTCTCAAGAAAATGCTCGCACTTGCGTTTGACGGTATTTCCTCATTTTCGACAAGACCCATCGACCTTATACTTACCGTCGGATTTATAATCGTATTCCTTTCATTAATTGCACTTATATATGCGCTTATTTCGTACTTTACGGGTAATGTCGAGCCCGGCTGGACCTCACTGATCATTTCGATCTGGTTCCTCGGAGGCATGCAGCTGCTTGCGATCGGACTTGTAGGAAAGTATGTCGGCAAGACATACATTGAAGTAAAGCACAGACCCAGATATAACATTGAAAAGGTTTTAACTGATGAATCTTCGGAAAACTAAAGTCAGCATTGTCACCAATGCAATATTCGTTCTGGTCGCCAGTCTTTTCTGCATACTTGCGATAATGGATGCTGCTAAGCAGTTCGGTTTTTCTTATCTGCCGGGTCTTATAGCATTCGGAGTATTTGCCGTTCTCGGACTTGTCCTCTGGAAAGTCTTTTCACTTTGTGCATCCTCCGACCAGGTAAAAGCCATCTATGAAAAAGGAGACACTCTCGGTCTTCTTGTATTTGCGGTACTGATCATCGCTTCGATCATCTTCAGGGTCGCATCATACGGATGGAACGGACTCGGCGGAAATATCTATTTCGATCTTGCCAAGGTGACCGGAGGTGAATTCACTCACTATGTACATGCATGCGACGACTGGTATATTGCCGGTCTCCATGCAGTATTTTTTCTTTTTGGGAACCGTATTTTCGTAGCTGCGATATTCAACTGTGTACTGCAGCTTGCATCGGTTATTCTCGGATTCTTCGCATTCCGTAAGATGCTCGGCATCGTGCCCGCACTGTTCTTCACGGGCTTCTGGACCATTACCGGTTTCTCCGTTCATGAAGCGCTTACGCTCAATTCCAGGAATCTTGTATTCCTTCTGATGATGCTCGCATTCTTTGCGATAAGCACCTGTGTTCCCGCTACCGGAGGCAAATTCATATGCTATCTTGTATCGGGAATCATTACGGCTGTGTGCATCTATGCCGATATCATCGGGGTTGTGCTTCTTCCCTTTATCGTGGGTATCGTACTCAACGATCTTACGGATGAGGACACAGACCCGGGACTCAGATTCAGGAAGATGCTCTTTACGCTTATCTCCGTGATCTTCGGACTTGTGCTGATCGTTTTCCTCGATTCGTATCTCAGCTCGACCAATCCATCGGAAGTGCTCAATTCGGTACTTTCACTGTATGCTCCCTCCGAAGGCTTCTCATTCGGCTTCTCTTATCTGACTTCATACATCGAAGTTACGATCATCGCCGTTATAGTCACCATCGGACTTTTCACTTGCTTCCTTGCGGAATACGATTCCAAGACCGTGCTTCTTCTTTCGGTCGTCACAGTTACGCTCATCAATAACTTCGGACTTACCTATCTTGAAAATGACGGAAGAGAGATATTCTTCGCATTCGCAGCCCTCTTTGCTGGAACCGCGTTCAGGGAGCTTTTCCCCGACCAGATCCAGGGTAATATCTTCAAGGCGAGCTCCGAGCTTTATGACAATGAATTCACTGCCCCCGATAAGGGCTATGTTCCCGCCGGAGTTAAGAGCGGAAGCGACCTGAGCTCCGAAGATTTCGGTGATATCGGAGACGGCATGACCTATACTTCTGTTATTCCCCCTGCGGAGAAGAAACCGGAAGATCCCGCTCAGAGTACGCAGGCGCAGACAGCTTCCGGAACACCTGCTGTCGGAAACGGTGCAGCACCGGAGACACCTAAGACGGAAGAAAAGAAGGAGGATGCTTTCGAATATCCCGCATTTGATTCCGCACCCATAGCAAGAGCTCACGCAGCACAGCCCCAGGCCTTGCAGCCGGCACAGCATGATGAATCGCAGACGGTTCATTCGTCCACGCTTTCCGGTCCCACAACCATTTCCGCGGCTCAGACAAGTGTGCCCAGAGTACATCTTTCCGAAGCGGCGCTTGCCGCTAAGGCTGCAAGGGATGCCGAGACTGCAGCAGGAGAAGCTAAGCAGGATGCTTCCGTAAAGAGCGAAGCTAAAACTGCGGAAGTGACCGCTCCCTCAGCTGATGCAGTAAACAAGACGGAAGAAAAGCAGCCCGAAAGGCCTCAGACATACAGCACATACACTTATCAAAAGCCTCAGCTCAGACCTGAGTTCAGAAGAAGACCCGGTGCATGGGCTCAGTCATATATGGAGAAGAAGCAGGACAAGCCTGCCACCGAAAGTAAGTCTGAGGATATGAAGGAAGATAAGCCTTCAGATGTTACAGCTAAGAAAGCTCCCGAGGTTCAGCGTGTGAACGCCGAAGAGAAAAAACCCGAGATAGCACCAAACGGTGCGGTGCTCCTGGATAATCCGATCCCTCATCCCGCAAGAAAGACAGAGCACAAGAACATGGAATACGATGTTAATGTCGATGATTCATCGCTCCACTTCGACATCAATATTTCCGATAATGATGATTATGATGTTTAAAGGTTCACATTAACAGATGGCATCAAGACCTACCGGTAACAACAGAAATAACCGAAAGCCGCAGGGAAGCGGACAAAGATCCGGCGGAGGAAGACCTTCTTCCGCACCAAGAGACGGTTCGGTAAGAAACAGCGGATATGATGACGACGGCTCACGTAATGTTCTTATAACGGTCATTACGGTAGGCGTCGCCCTGTTTTTGTCGCTATGTAATTTCGGGCTTTGCGGAGGAGTCGGCAACAAGATCTCATCCGTCTTTTTCGGTGCGTTCGGATTCGAAAGTTATATCGCTCCCGCATTCATCGGAGGGATGATCGTATGGGCGCTTTATATGAGTGAGAGAGATTACCTTCTTCCCGTACGTATGACAGGTGCGATCGGCCTGTTCCTCATACTCGGCATATTCTCGGATCTTCTTTCCGGAAATGCCGCCGGACTGGAAAACTATAATGCAGGCGATCTCTACAGGATCTCCGCTGCCGAAAGAAACGGCGGCGGTGTCATCTCCGGAAGCTTATCTTTCGCACTTATCAAGAATATCGGAAAAGCAGGCTGCGTTATCATATGCCTGCTCCTTCTCATCGTCTGTCTCTTTGCGATTAACAAAACCTTTTTTGCGGAGCTTTTTAAGAACATCGTTCTTAACGCATCCGACAGATCCGGTGAGTTCATCGAAAACTCCCGCGCAAGAAGGGAAGAGAGAAGACTCCGTCTCGAACAGAACACGGATGCTCCCGCACTTCCCGATAAGTCATCTGAAGATTATGCCGACGGTAAGCCGGCTGAAGATACCCAGACGAATGCTCTTACCGTAACCGAGAAGATGCGCAGGGAACGCTCCGGCAAAAGGGAAGTGTTCGAATCGGTCGCCGGAAACTTTGAAAACTGGAAGAACAATGTCAAAAAGCGTAATGAAGACGGAAGGCTGAAGAAGGAAGCCGAGAAAAAGGAAAAAGAAGAAACCCGGGATGCAAGTGAGCTTCTCAGAATTAAAAAAGCTCCTGAAAGAGGTGAACAGTTCAGGGAAAAGCATACCGGTGAGATGCATGAACTGTCATATTCGGATGATGAGTACTACGACGATCATTACGAAGATAATTACGAAGAAGATGATGCTAAGGGTACCTGGTATGATCCGGACAAGCGACCCGGTCCTGCACAGGATGCATATGAACCCGGATATGACGAGACGCCGGATGATGATCTCGGATTCGAAAGAGTTCCTGTCAAGTCCGATCACAGAATAAATCTTACGAATGAATTCGATAAGTATGACACCGCGCCTCTTCCCCTTGTTGAGCCTGCGGTAAGTCCCGAGGTAAAAGCGCCTGAAAAGCCTGCGGCTCCCGTAAGTGCTGCTAAGGCTTCGATTGCACCCGCAGCAGGTGCTAAGCCCCGGAAGCCTGTGGGAAGATTCAGGTACGAAGCCCCCGGTCTCGATATGCTCAAGAAAGGCAACGGACAGGGCAAGGGATCCGTAAATGAAGTTAAGGATGTGCAGACCAAGCTGATCGAGACACTTGCGTCATTCGGAATAGAAGCCGAGATGGGCAATTACAGCAAGGGTCCGACGGTTACAAGATATGAGCTTACCGTTAATCAGGGAACCAAGCTTTCGAAGGTTGTGGGACTTTCTGATGAGATCAAGATGGCTCTTGCAGCAACGGATATCAGGATTGAGGCGCCGATCCCCGGAAAGAGTGCGATCGGAATCGAGGTTCCCAATTCCAAGGCAGAGCCCGTATTCCTCGGAGACCTTCTTTCGAGTGCGGAGTTTAAGAAGTCCAAGGATTCTCTTTCCTTTGCTGTAGGTAAGGATATTGAGGGCAGGACGGTCGTGGCGAACATCGCCGATTTCCCTCATGTACTCATCGCAGGTACGACAGGTTCGGGTAAATCGGTATGCATCAATACCCTGATACTGAGCCTTCTGTATAAATCCTCGCCCGAGGATGTTCAGCTAATGCTGGTGGATCCCAAGGTAGTTGAGCTTAAGGTTTATAACGGCATACCTCACCTTCCCTTTGATGTCGTTACCAAGCCCAAGGCGGCTTCCGAGATGCTCAAGTGGGCGGTAAGTGAGATGGAAAGAAGATACCGCCTCTTTGCAGACAGGGAAGTCAGGGATATCGAAGGCTACAATACATATGTTGAAGATGTGAATGCGGGCAGGAGAGATCCTGTTCCTGCGGATACATACGAAGAGAGCGATTCACTCACGCCCTCACTCAGAAAGCTTCCCAGGATCGTCATCATCATCGACGAGCTTGCAGACCTCATGATGGTCGCAGCCAAGGAGGTTGAGGAATCTATAGTACGACTGGCACAGCTTGCCAGAGCCTGCGGCATGCATCTTGTTGTCGCAACGCAGCGTCCTTCGGTAGATGTCATTACCGGTCTTATCAAGGCAAATATGCCAAGCCGTGTTGCATTTGCCGTTTCATCAGGTGTCGATTCGAGAACGATACTTGATACGGTCGGTGCTGAAAAGCTTCTCGGAAAGGGTGATATGCTCTTTTATCCGAAGGGCAAGATGAAGCCCGAAAGACTTCAGGGCGCGTTCGTTTCCGACAAGGAAGTAACCGATGTAACATTCAAGCTCAGAAATGAGTACAGAGATTCCGCATTCAGAAATCCTCTTGAGGAAGTGGACGGAATTGATGAACTAAAGAAGAGGATAATCGATATCGAAAACGGTGTCGATCCCGGCGTATCATCATCCGCTTCATCGGTTTCAGCTTCGAGGGATTCGGTTTTCGGAGATGAGCTTTTTGCTGAAGCGGGTAAATATATAATCCGCAGCGGAAAGGCATCCATAGGATATCTTCAGAGAGTTCTCAAGATAGGGTTCAACCGCGCCGCAAGAATAATGGATGAACTTGCGGACAACGGTGTCGTAGGTCAGGAGCAGGGCACCAAGCCCAGGGATATCCTGATGACCGAGGAAATGTTTGATGCGTTTCTTGCTTCAAAAAGAGGTGGGGACGAGTAAACGAATAAATAATCATAGGTGGGAAAAGAAATGAAATCAGATATCGAAATCGCACAGGAATGTACAATGCTTCCCATTGCACAGGTTGCTGCTAAGGTCGGGATATCCGCAGATGAACTCGATCTTTACGGAAAGTACAAGGCAAAGCTTACTGATGATTGTATTAAGAAGCTTTCATCCGAAAAGGACGGAAAACTCATTCTTGTTACAGCAATTAATCCCACTCCCGCAGGTGAAGGAAAGACTACCGTAACCGTGGGACTCGGCGAAGCATTTGCTAAGCTTGACAAGAAAGCAATAATCGCATTAAGAGAGCCTTCACTCGGCCCCTGCTTCGGTATCAAGGGCGGAGCCGCAGGCGGTGGTATGGCACAGGTTGTTCCCATGGAGGATCTCAACCTTCATTTCACCGGAGACTTCCATGCGATCACAAGTGCTAACAATCTTCTCGCCGCACTTCTCGATAACCATATCCAGCAGGGTAATGTAAAGAGGATCGATTCCAGGAGCATTGTCTGGAAGAGATGCATGGATATGAACGACAGGGCTCTCAGAAATATAGTTGTCGGTCTCGGAAGCAAGAGTGACGGCTTTGTAAGAGAGGATCATTTTGTCATCACTGTAGCAAGTGAGATCATGGCAGTCCTTTGCCTTGCCGATGACCTTAAGGATCTGAAGCGCAGACTCGGAAGGATCATAGTTGCATATGATCTTGACGGTAATCCCGTTACCGCAGAAGACATCCAGGCTGTTGGAGCTATGACCGCGCTTCTCAAGGATGCCATCAGACCCAACATCATCCAGACTCTTGAGCACACACCCGCCATTGTTCACGGCGGACCTTTTGCAAATATCGCACACGGATGTAATTCCGTTATCGCAACCAGAACAGCACTTAAGCTTGCCGATTACTGCATTACCGAGGCGGGCTTCGGCGCAGACCTCGGTGCTGAGAAATTCCTCGACATCAAGTGCAGACAGGCGGGTCTTACTCCCAGTGCGGTTGTCCTTGTTGCAACCGTAAGGGCTCTCAAATATAACGGAGGAATTCCCAAGGATCAGCTCGGAACAGAGAATCTCGATGCTCTTAAGAAGGGAATCGGAAATCTCGGAAAGCATATCGAGAATATCCAGAGCTACGGTCTTCCCGTCGTTGTCGCTCTTAATGCTTTCGTATCTGATACGGAAGCCGAGATCGAATTCGTCAGGGAGTACTGCCAGTCCAAGAACTGCACCATGTCCGTTGCACGCGTCTGGGAAAAGGGCGGCGAGGGCGGAACCGAGCTTGCCGAGCTTGTTATAAAGGCAACGGAAGAAAAGTCCGACTTTAAATTCTGCTATCCCGATGATATTTCGATCACAGAGAAGATCGAAGCTGTCGCTAAGAAGATCTACGGTGCGGACGGAGTCGATATTGCATCATCTGCGGCAAAACAGATCGCCAAGATAGAAGAGATGGGATTCGGCAATCTTCCTGTTTGCATGGCGAAGACGCAGTATTCACTTTCCGATGATCCCGCACTTCTAGGAAGACCCGAAGGCTTCAAGGTCCATGTAAGAGAGGTATATGTAAGTGCAGGTGCAGGTTTCGTTGTTGTACTTACAGGTTCCATCATGACCATGCCCGGTCTCTCCAAATCGCCCGCAGCTTACAGGATAGATGTTGACGATGACGGCAGGATAATCGGATTATTCTAAATCACAGAGGTGTAAAATGGCTAAGATTATAGACGGAAAAGCAATATCACTTGCTGTAAAGGATGAGATAAAAGCTAAAACCGCGGAGCTTTCCGCAAAGGGGATCACCGCAACACTTGCGGTTATCCTTGTGGGTGAGGATCCCGCATCGCAGGTATATGTCAAGAACAAAAAAAAAGCCTGCGAATACTGTGGCATAAGATCCCTTTCATATGAGCTTCCCGCAGATACCACTGAGGAAAAGCTTCTTGAGCTTATCGATGAACTCAATAACCGTGATGATGTAAACGGCATTCTTGTCCAGCTTCCTCTTCCTGAGGGAATGAATGAAGACAAGGTGCTCGATGCGATCTCACCGGATAAGGATGTTGACGGATTCCATCCTGTGAACGTAGGTAAGCTTTCCATCGGAAAGAAGGGCTTTGTAAGCTGCACACCCGCCGGAGTCATCCAGCTTCTCAAGAGATCTGATATTGAGATAAGCGGAAAAGAGTGCGTTGTTGTCGGCAGAAGCAATATCGTCGGAAAGCCCATGTCAATGCTACTTCTCAAAGAAAACGGAACAGTTACCGTATGCCATTCACGGACCAAAGACCTTAAGGAAGTTACAAAGAGAGCGGATATACTCGTCGTTGCGATAGGCAAGCCCAAGTTCATTGATGCATCCTATGTCAAGGACGGAGCCGTTGTCATAGATGTCGGAATACACAGAGGTGAAGACGGAAAGCTCTGCGGAGATGTTGATTACGCATCAGTTGAACCCGTTGCATCGGCCATCACTCCGGTACCCGGCGGTGTAGGCCCCATGACCATCGCGATGCTTATGTACAATTGTCTTTCATCCGTTTGCGAAGACTGAAGATCATAACGATACACTGATCATATGAAATGTCAAAAATGCGGAGCCGAGATTCCCGAAGGATCGCTGTACTGTGAAAAGTGCGGCCAGGATATTCACATCGTTCCGGACTTCAAGGAATTTGCCGAAAAGAAAGCTGAAGATACCGTAAAAAGTATGCTCAGCGATCTCGATGACGACGAAGCTGATTTCGGCAGATCTCCTGAAGGAGCGAATGATGAAATTCCCTACAGGGATGTGCAAGGCTCTGTTCCGGAAAAAAAGCATAGGATGGGGTGGATTAGGTTTGCACTGATAGCGGTCCTGACCCTGATACTTGTTACCGCCGGACTTGCATTTTTCAACAGATCGTCCGGGACGGATTATCTGTTCGAACAGGCAAGGGAAGCGGCAGAACACGGGGATGTATCAAGAGCCGTTGCAATCCTGGAAGATGTCACCGCCAAAGACAGCAGTGATGTTGATGTGCTTTTGTATCTTGCTCTTTTGTACAAGGATCAGGGTGAGACCATAAAGTACGAAAACCTTCTTCTGCAGGTTGCCGGGCTTCCCTTTGCAACATCCGAGCAGAATGCCACAGCATACGAGGCACTTCTTGCGATCTATTTTGAGAGCGAAGATTATGTCTCGATGGCGGACCTTTTGCAGACCTGCAATAATCTCGAGATCAGGGAAAAGTATATCGACTACTGCCTGATGATCCCGGAATTTAATCTTGACAGCGGTTACTACGGAACCGACCAGCTCCTTAAGATAACGGTTCCCGGAAATGCCAGGATCTTCTATACGCTCGATGAAAGCATTCCGAATGAGGAATCCTTTGAATACATAGTACCGCTCCTTCTTACGAAGGGTGAATATCATATCAAGGTCAGCGCCGTTAATGATCATGGAGTATGGAGTCCGGTATCCGAGGTCAACTATGTGATCGAAAGCGAAGAGCTTTACGAGGTCATCGAGCCATCAGCCGACGAAAAGCCCGCTGAGCATGATATAGTGGATCTTCTGAACGGAATCTACCTTGTCGACGGGACGCCCTGCGTGCTCGATCCCGATACAGGACTATTGGTTGTATGCGGAGTAAGCATTGATGGAGTTGCATATATCTTCAATGAAGAAGGCCAGCCGGTTGTTTTGGAGATACCGGAGGATGCAATCTACGTGCATACAGTTGAAGAAACGGATACCGGCGAAGGCGATGTATCCGCCAACGATAACACAGACAGTACCGAACCGGGTATTGATGGATAAATCATTTCAAGTGGAAAGGGAAACAAAATGTACAAGATCTTAACCAAATCCTATCTTACGGACAACATCATCAGAATGGAAGTCGAAGCAAAGAGGACTGCCGACAGATGTCTTCCCGGACAGTTTGTCATCGTCAGATGTTCCGAAGACGGCGAGAGGATTCCTCTTACTATCTGTGATTACAACAGAGAAAAGGGAACCATAGTTCTCGTATTCCAGACCATCGGTGCTTCCACCACTCTTATGGCCGATCTGAAAGAAGGAGATTCCTTCACCGATGTAGTCGGACCTCTCGGATGCCCTTCCGAACTTTGCGAGATGAGCGTTGATGAGCTTAAGAAAGAAAAGATCATCTTCATCGCAGGCGGCGTCGGAACCGCACCCGTTTATCCCCAGCTTAAGTGGCTCAAGGAGAAGGGAGTTCCCGCTGATGTCATCATCGGTGCGAGAAACAAAGATCTTGTCATCCTTGAAGAGGATTTCAAATCTGTCGCCGAGAATGTTTATATTACTACGGACGACGGATCATACGGAAGAAGCGGAAACGTCTGCGTATGTCTCCAGGCACTTATCGACGAGGGCAAGACCTATACCAAATGTGTAGCTATCGGTCCCCTTATCATGATGAAGTTTGCTGTTCAGCTTACCAAGCAGCTTGGTATTCCCACCATCGTTTCCATGAACCCCATAATGGTAGACGGAACCGGAATGTGCGGAGCATGCCGTGTACATGTAGGCGATGAGATCAAGTTTGCCTGCATCGACGGTCCCGAGTTTGACGGATGGCTTGTAGACTTCGACGAGTCAATGAGACGTCAGGCTATGTACAAGACCGAAGAAGGAAGAAAGCTTCTTGAGCTTCAGGAAGGTGAAACCCATCACGGCGGATGCGGCAATTGCTGATCCGGTCAATCGAAACCACAAACTATTCTTTAAGGAGATCACATAAATGGAAGTCGATGTAATGAAGAAAGTACCCGTAAGGGAACAGGAAGCCAAAGTAAGAGCAACCAACTTCGAAGAGGTCTGCTACGGATACAGCCTTGAAGAGGCTCAGGCCGAGGCGGGCAGATGCCTTAACTGCAAGAATGCACAGTGCATGAAGGGATGTCCCGTTTCGATCGATATCCCCGGATTCATCCAGCAGATCAAGGAAGGCAATATCGAAGAAGCATACAATATCATTTCAAGATCCTCAGCACTGCCTGCTGTATGCGGAAGAGTATGTCCCCAGGAAACGCAGTGTGAAGGAAAGTGCATAAGGGGTATCAAGGGGGAACCTGTTTCGATCGGCAAGCTCGAAAGATTTGTTGCCGATTATGCTATGGAGCACGGTCTCAAGCCCAGAATGACCGCTGAACCCAACGGGATCAAGGTAGCAGTTATCGGTTCCGGTCCCAGCGGACTTACTTGTGCGGGAGATCTTGCAAAGCTCGGATATGATGTTACCATTTTCGAAGCACTTCATCAGGCAGGCGGTGTACTCATATACGGCATCCCTGAGTTCAGGCTTCCCAAGGAAAGAGTTGTTGCCAGGGAGATCGAGAATGTCAAGGCACTTGGTGTTAAGATCGAGACCAACGTTGTCGTAGGACGCAGCGTCACCATTGACGAGCTCATGGAAAAAGAAGGATTCAGGGCAGTATTCATCGGATCGGGAGCAGGTCTTCCCAGATTCATGAACATTCCCGGTGAGACTCTCAACGGAGTGTTCTCTGCTAACGAGTATCTCACCAGAAGCAACCTCATGAAGTCCTTCCGCGAAGATTCACCCACTCCCATCATGAAGAGCAAAAAGGTTGCAGTTGTCGGCGGCGGAAACGTTGCGATGGATGCAGCAAGAACAGCTCTCAGACTCGGAGCAGAGGTGCATATAGTTTACAGAAGAGGTGAAGAGGAGCTCCCTGCAAGAGTTGAGGAAGTTCATCACGCCAAGGAAGAGGGAATCATCTTTGATCTCCTCACCAATCCTACCGAGATCCTCGGTGATGAGAAGGGATGGGTAAAGGGTATCAGATGCGTTCGCATGGAACTCGGCGAACCCGATGAGTCCGGCAGAAGAAGCCCTCAGCCCGTTGAGGGATCTGAATTCGATATCGATGTGGATACCGTCATCATGAGCCTCGGTACAAGCCCCAATCCTCTTATCTCCATGACCACCAAGGGGCTCGATACCAATAAGAGAAAGTGTATCGTTGCCGAGGAAAATACCGGCAAGACTTCCAGGGATGGCGTATATGCCGGAGGCGATGCCGTTACCGGTGCAGCTACCGTAATCCTTGCAATGGGTGCGGGCAAGGAAGCTGCTAAGGCAATCGACGAATATCTTAAGGGCTGATCTTTCGTAACAGATTAACCTGCATCGGGGATGAAAAATATGTCAGGTGATGAAAGAGAACTAAGTGTAAATTACGGGTTCAGTGAGGAACCGGGTAAGACCGCAGCTGAGCCCGAGGAACACTCATTTATTTCCAAAGCTCCATATATAAGAAATAACGATAAGGCTACCGATTACAAATCCACCGGATATCTGCTCACGATATTCGGCGGAGCGGGTATTCTTTTCGTCATCCTTACCTTGTTTGATGTGATACCGAAGTTTTTGGGAAATCCATATATGAGCTACGGTATCATTTTTGCGGTTTTTGTGCTTTTCTTTGTGATGGGCATCAGTTCTATCAGAAGTGCCGGGATCTTTGAGAAGAAAGCCAAGTCGGACAATACTCTCGAAGACAGGATCATAAGATATGTAGCAGAGGATCTGACCGCCGAGTCCGTCGATGAAAGGGCGGAAATCTCGGAAGGCGATACTCCCGAGATAATGTTCTTCAAAAGGACGGACAGCTTAAAGAGTATTCTGATGAAAAAGTTTGTCAATATCGATCCTGATTTTCTGGACAGCCTGATCGATGAAAAGCTCTACGACAGTCTTTACGAAAAGAGTGACGAATGAACATTACTCTTATCTGTGTAGGCAAGATCAAAGAGGCTTTTTATCGTGATGCGGTTGCGGAGTACGCAAAGAGACTGTCGGCCTATTGCTCATTCAGGGTGATCGAAGTTGATGATGAACCCGATACCGGTAATTCTCCGTCCGCTTCAGAGCGTGTGAAGGATACGGAAGGTGAGCGTATCCTTAAGAATATCGATCCGGGAATGCATGTTATAACTCTTGAGATAAAGGGTAAAAAGTACGATTCCGAAAAGTTCTCAGGGATGCTTTCGGACCTGTTTATTTCCGGCAGGAGTGATATAGCGTTTGTAATCGGCGGATCACTGGGACTTTCGGAAAAAGTATCATCCAGAGCCGACCTTAAGCTGAGTTTTTCGGATATGACGTTTCCCCATCAGCTGATGAGGGTGATATTGTCCGAACAGATATACAGGGCGTTCAGGATAATGCGCGGAGAACCGTATCATAAATGAGAAAAAAACTGCTTGCGGAAGAAGTTATTAACAGGCTTAAAAGTGAATATCCCGATTCCGTATGTACACTTGATGCGGGATCGGCATGGCAGCTGCTGGTAAGCGTAAGGCTTGCTGCACAGTGTACAGATAAGAGAGTTAATGAAACCGTTCCCGCACTTTTTGCAAAATATGATTCTCCCGAAAAGCTTGCTAAGGCGAAGATCCCGGATATCGAAAAGTTCATAAAGCCGTGCGGGCTTTTCAAGACCAAAGCCAGGGATATCAAGGCGTGCATGACGGAACTGGTTGAGCGCTTTGACGGGATCGTTCCGGATACAATGGAAGAACTTCTTTCCCTTCCGGGTGTAGGAAGAAAAAGTGCAAACCTTATCCTCGGTGATGTATTCGGGCAGGAAAGCTATGTATGTGATACTCACTGCATAAGACTGTCCGGAAGGATCGGACTGAGCGACGGAAGCAGGGACCCGTACAAGGTCGAAATGCAGCTTCGCAAGATCGTCCCGCCCGAAGAATCCGGAGCTCTGTGTCACAGGCTTGTGGATCACGGACGTGCTGTATGCAAAGCGCAGAATCCTCAGTGTGAAAGCTGTTGTTTGTCTGACGTATGCAGGAATATGCAGAAGCAGCTGCGAGATAAACAATCAGCATATAAAGAGAAAAATATTTGATCAGTGAAAGGAGATCCGGACTATGAGAATGGTAGACATCATCGCTTCAAAAAGAAACGGCAACGAGCTTACCGACGAAGAGATCTCTTTTTTCGTAAACGGATATACCAAGGGCGAGATCCCGGATTATCAGGTTTCCGCTCTTATGATGGCCATCTATTTCAGGGGGATGAACGAAAGAGAAACCCTGACACTTACGAATGTAATGGCAGACTCGGGAGATAAACTCGATCTGTCCGCGATAAACGGCATCAAGGTCGATAAGCATTCCACGGGCGGCGTCGGTGACAAGACTTCCATTGCACTAACCCCAATCGTTGCCGCGTGCGGAGTTCCGATCGCCAAGATGAGCGGAAGAGGACTCGGCCATACCGGCGGAACGATTGATAAGCTTGAAAGCTTTAACGGCTTCAATGTTTCCATTCCAACAGAGACCTTTATCAGGAATGTCAACAATATCGGCATTTCCCTTATGGGACAGACTGCCGATCTTGCTCCTGCAGACAAGAAGCTCTATGCACTCAGGGATGTTACCGCTACGGTAGAGAATATGTCACTTATCGCAAGCTCCATCATGAGTAAGAAGCTTGCGGCGGGTGCGGATGCGATCGTACTTGACGTCAAGACCGGAAGCGGTGCCTTTATGAAGACCTTAGAGGATTCGAAAGCTCTTGCCGAGGAGATGGTCACCATAGGAAAAGGTGCGGGACGAAAGATGGTTGCCGTTATCAGTGACATGGACCAGCCTCTCGGAAGAAAAGTCGGAAATGCGCTTGAAGTCATCGAAGCCATTGATACGCTTCGCGGAAAAGGTCCCGATGATTTCACACTTCTTGTAAGGACTCTTGCATCATATATGATCATGCTCGGCGGAAAAGCTTCTTCGGAAGAAGAGGCGCTTAAGATGATCGATGATGTGATCGAAAGCGGAAAAGCACTCGATAAGCTTGCTGAATTTGTAAAGGCTCAGGGCGGCGATCCTTCTCAGGTATATGACACCTCGCTTCTTAAGGTTTCCGATAAAAAGAAAGTCATCACCGCGGAAAAGAGCGGATATATTTCCAGGATCGTCTGTGACAGCGTCGGTGTAAGCTGCATGATGCTCGGCGGCGGAAGAGCATCCAAGGAGGATGTCATTGACCTGAGCGTCGGGATCGAGCTTCTTAAGAAGGTCGGCTCACAGGTAAATGCCGGTGATGAAATTGCGTATGTATATTATAACGATGAGAAGAATCTTGATGCGGCTCTACAAAAGCTGAAGGGTTCTTATGAATATTCCGATAAGGCTCCTGAACCTCAGAAGCTTATCAAGGAAGTGATCAGATAAAGGAATTTGAATGGAAGAGATATCTCTTAAAGCGGAACTGACCGATGAAGAAATGCGAAATATATTCGGTATGAGGGATGCCTACATCAAAAAGGTGGAAGCATCGATGAATGTAAGGGTCGTTTCCAGAAACGGTTATCTGTATGTATACGGAGCTGAGGACAATGCGAAAAAGGCTATGTCCGTGATCATGGATCTGAAGGATTATTCCGGCAAAGTGGGCAATTTGGAAGAACAGAATGTTGATTATGCAATTGAAGAAGCATCGGATAATAACGGCGGTGTCTTAAGTGAGACCCTGACCGATTGTATCTGTCATACAGCTGCGGGCAAACCGGTTTTCCCCAAGACGCTGGGTCAGAAAGCTTATGTCGGGTCCATCAGGGATAAGATGATCACCTTCGGAATCGGACCTGCAGGAACCGGTAAAACCTATCTTGCAATGGCAATGGCCATTACAGCATTCAAAAACGAAGAGGTCGGAAGGATAATCCTTACAAGACCTGCGATAGAAGCCGGTGAAAAGCTCGGCTTCCTTCCGGGTGATCTTCAGAGCAAGGTTGATCCGTACTTAAGACCTCTCTATGATGCGCTTTTCCAGATAATGGGACCCGAGAAATTCAGTGCCAATATGGAGAAGGGACTTATTGAGGTTGCGCCCCTTGCATATATGAGAGGAAGAACCCTCGATAATGCATTCATAATACTTGACGAAGCACAGAACACAACTCCCGCACAGATGAAGATGTTCCTTACGAGAATAGGCTTCGGCTCCAAGGTTGTTGTAACGGGAGATGCAACACAGAAGGATCTGGCTCCGGGAACAGTGAGCGGACTTGATGTTGCGACCGGAGTTCTCGGAGGAATGGACGAGATTGCTTTCTGTTATCTGACCAGCAAGGATGTAGTAAGACATCCTCTTGTCCAGAAGATCGTCAAGCGCTACGAAGATTATGAGAACAGAAGAAAGACTAACGACAAAAAGCACAGGTCTTAAAGCGTTCGGCATTGTTTTCACGCTTGTTTACGCTCTGCTCCTTACCGGATGCGGCTATTTTCTCGGTAAGGATACTGCCGAGCTTATTCAGCTGGCTGTTTTTTCCTGCATAATAGGTGGAACCGTATCGCTCTGCATCAGGAAGTTTTATCCGCAGTCGGTTACCGATCCCGATATCTCCAAAGCGGCGGAGAAGAGATTCCTTGTCGTTCTTTTCCTGAGCATGCTTTTGTCGGTGCTGTTTTCATCATTTCCCAATACCATGTGGGTATTTGTTCCTGTCTTTGTTGTGCTTTCACTTTTTTCGACACCGGCACTAGGCATCATCATCGCATCGCTGCTTCTTGCGGGAACAATACTTGTTTCGGGATGCGGAGTCATTGTTTTCTTCGTTTATCTTGTCAGCGGAGTTTTCTCGGTGATAGTATTTCTTCCGCTCGGACCCGAGATGAGATTTGCTCTTCCGGCATTACTTTCATCCTGCTGTCTTGTGGTATGCGAGATGTGCGGGATCATACTTACGATCAATTCAAGACCGGAGCTTCAGCTTTTCTATCTGCCCCTTGTAAACTGCCTTATAGGACTTATAGTCATTTATTCGGCTTTCAGGGGATATTCGTCGCTTATAATGTACAGATATTCCGATCTGTATCAGACGCTCTGCGATACCGAAAGTGATACGCTGCTTTCACTCAAATCCGAGGATCCCAGGAAGTATATGGTAAGTCTTCATACCGCATACTTTTGTGACCGCATAGCATCGGGACTCGGACTTGATCCCGACATTGTAAAGTGTGCGGGATATTATCATGAACTGACTCCTTCGGATAAGAATGCGAGGGAAGATTTCTATTATGACATGCGGTTTACGAATGCACTCAAGTACATTCTCGATGAGTACATCGCATATATCAAAAATCCCGGAATATCTCTTTCGTCCAGGGAGGCTGCAGTGCTCGTTTGCTCCAAGACCGTTGTGATGGCTGTGATGGCTGTGTTTGAGAAGGACAGGGATGCTGATATAGATACCGCCAAACTTACCGATGCGGTATTTGACAGATTCATCAAGAAGGGTACTTTTGATGATTGTGATATCACATTCTCCGACATCACGGAGATGAAGAAGATATTCAAAGAGGAGAAGCTCTATTATGACTTTCTTCGTTGAAAATGAAACCGATGCCGATTTCGGATTCGATGCATCGGAGCTTATAAGAACGGTCTGTGAACGCAGCTTTTCTTCAGAAGGTGCGCCGACGGATGCTTCCTGCGTAAATATCATAATAACCGATTCGGAGGGCATCAGGGAGCTCAATGCATCATACAGAGGAATAGATTCGCCGACGGATGTTCTTTCTTTTCCGGGACTTGATTTCGATAAGCCTTCCGATTTCGACATTTCAGATGAGAGAAGGGCTGACTGCATGGATCCGGAAAGCGGTGAGCTTGTTCTCGGAGATATAGTTCTTAATGCGGACCGAATCTTTTCACAGGCTGAGGAATACGGACACAGCGTTAAGAGAGAAATGGCTTTTCTGGTCGCACACAGCTGTCTTCATCTGTGCGGCTACGACCATATGACTGAGGACGAGGAGAAGGTCATGTTCTCCAAACAGGAAGCTATTCTTGAATCCCTTGGTATTACGAGAGGTAACTGATGAAAATATTTATAATCAAGAAAAAAACAGCGCTCATATCGCTTCTGATCTCTGTGCTTTCTATATACGCCTACAGGTTTATCCTTTCCGATACCGGAGTGGGATATATGATCAGTGCATATCTTGTATGTTCACTTATATGGATGGTGCTTGGCGAAGGCTTCTCAGATGTTATGGCCAGAATGATAAGGTCGAGGCTTTCCAAGGGACAAAAATCAAATGCCGGAACGATCCTTTCGGTCAGCCTGGTAAATCAGTTCCTTGCAGGTGTTATCGGCTCGGTCCTCTGCATTTTTCTGACTTATTATTCGATGAACGATCTCTTTGATCTTCCCAAGGGAAGATTCCTGGGATTATATTTTGCCGCTTACTTTTTCTTCAGGATGATCAATGAGTATTTCTACGGGTATGCGGCTGTTTCTTCCGGTGACAGGGCTATATGCATCACATATGTGCTCAGGGAACTCTTAAGGCTTGCTGCCGGTTTTGCATTCATGAAGTTTATGTATGACAAGGGAGTTATCGCCGGACAGATACTCATGGATGATGAAATGAAATACATCTATGCCGCAGCGGGTCTGTTTATCGGATTCTGCATTGCCGAGGTATTTGTTTTCATTTTCCTGTTCATAGTAAGACTCGGACTTAAGATGAAGAGTGTTGGTGATCACGACGCATTCTCCGGCAAGGACCGCGTCGGGTATCTGTTCTATACGGTCTGGAGAAGACGTATCGGAAGCATGCTTCACGGCATTTTCTTCTGCCTGCTTCTATGTTCCTGCATTATGATCTCCGGGGATGCGGTCAGCATCGGTACTGCCGTCAGCTTTCTCATAATTCCATTTGCCGTTTCCGTGATCATATCTCTTTTCTGTGGAACAAGTGCTGCCATCAACTGGGTGAGAAGTGTGCGTAAGAATGAGAAGGGGCCTTCCAGAGCATTCTTTGATTTCGGGATTCATATCGTTGTTATATCCGCGGTATTCTTTACCGCATTCTTTGCATCGGGTTCAAAGCTTCTTGCCAAGGTTCTGATCACCGATCCGAATCTTTCGCTTACAACCGACCTGATTCTCATACTTTTAGCTTCAGTAGCTTTTGTCATTTACTGGTTCTGTGACCAGCTATGTGCAATGAGGGATGACCGCATTCCTAGGATAATTGCCGATGCGGCTGCGGGATTTGCTGGGCTTCTTACTGTCAGACTCAGCGCAGGAGCTCATTCAATATACAGAACACTTATGCTTTCGATGCTTGTATATTCGATCATCGGTATGGCTGTCTGGTGCTTTATCACTTATCTCCGTATGAGCATGGTGTTCGATTCTCTCAGGAATGTTCTTCTTCCGATCGTTTCCGGTGCCGTTACGGCGATATTCCTTCTGCTTATCACAAATGCCGCAGCACCCCATCTCGGAAATCTGTTCACGCTCTGTCTGTGCATACCGATCGGACTTATAATCTATCATTCCGTGCTCCTGCTCCTTAGGAATTATACGGAATATGAGCTTAAGCTTATGCCCTTCGGAGGACTTCTCTACAGTCTCGGTCAGATTTTGAAAGTAATGTAAAATGCTTCGTTTGGATCAGATAAAAATCAGAGTGGAAGATAAACAGCCCGATATAAGACGGGTTGTTTGTTCGAAACTCAAGATTTCCGATCCTGATATAAATGATATCGGCATCATAAGAAGATCGCTGGATGCAAGGAAAAAGCCCGAGCTTTATTATGTTTTCAGCATCTGGGCCGATTGCAAAAATGAAGATAAGCTCCTTAAAAAATTTGCTAAGGATGCGAATATTTCTTCTTATAGGAAAACCGAATACAGACTTCCCGAAAACGGATGTGAAGAACTGACTGACAGACCTGTGATAGTAGGCATGGGACCTGCCGGTCTTTTCTGTGCTTATGAGCTTGCAA
>JAILOC010000099.1 GCA_024691045.1 Lachnospiraceae bacterium
CATTTTTCCCATACAGCATACAAAGTGATGACCGCATCATTCGCCTCATCGCCGCATCCGCTTAAATTACCGAAGCATTCTTCTATCTCCTTTCGCGTATCTCCGTTTTCAAGCACCTTCCCGGAGTCCGGCGAAGTGCTCCATCCGGCAAATATATATCCGGGATTGATAAAAGTATTCTCCCTCAGAGCTTCCGCACTTTTTACGGGATTTCCCTCATACTCATCACTTCCTCCGTAGTAAAATACCGAATCGGGCATAGAGCCGCTCACTGCACCGTTTCCGTTGTAGCGCACGGTATAGCGGTTATACGAAATAAAGCATTTACACATATGCGTATCAAGATGGAGATCGTTTTCAAGATTATCTCCGCTTATGGGACATATAAAGACATACTGTGTGGGATATGTTTTGGCATAATCTCCATTCCCCGAAAAAAGATATCCCAAACTTCCGACACATATGTCATTTGTGTATACGAAGCCGGTGAGCGGCTGTCCGCAGTCGGCACAATATGCGATCCATCCCGAATCATACCCCTCACTGCAGAACGTGTTTGGAAGAGCGTCTATCCCGTAGTATTCAAAATCCCTGCACGCCGTAAACGGGCCGTGAATGCATCGTGCCGGCCTGTGTGAAAGAACCCACTTTCCCACCGGAACAACGGAATCAACTATGGGAGCAGCGTAATAATGCTGTCCGGGCTTAAGCTCTCCCTGTATTTCTTTTCTTGTGACAACATCCTGCGGAATGACAGTCGTACCTTCGTTTCCTCTGTAGACCGCATTATCCGTATATATGTATGTCCCGTACTGTGACACGGAGCATCCGTCCGGATGAACCGTGGTCCAGGCAAGGCCCTGAGTTCCCGAATAGAATCTTATATACGGGTTGTTTGTATAACTGTTCATGACACTTTCCGGCGAAGGAATACCTGCAGCGCCTGCGGATATACCGCCCGGCAGGCAGGCGCCCGCGGATGCGGCAACCACGATGCTTACCGGAGAAACCAGTTTTATCAGAAAAGCTGCGAGCAGGTTCTTTATCCTATTTTCTCTTTTACCGTTCTTCAAATTCACACCTCCGTTTCATGGCACAAAAAAACGGAGACCGATATCTTCTCCGTAAAAGAGAAAATATAAGTCTCCGTATTTGACAGTTTTGCTTTCGAATTATGTCAGACTATATCACAGTTTTTTTATTCTTTCAATAGCCTCTACGGTATTCTCGTAAGTACCGAATGCGGTGAGTCTGAAGAAATGCTCTCCGCTGGGACCGAAGCCCGATCCGGGAGTTCCTACGACGTGTGCTTTGTCGAGAAGATGATCGAAGAATTCCCAGCTGGTCATTCCGTTCGGTGCTTTCAGCCAGATGTAGGGAGCGTTGACTCCGCCGGATACCTGATAGCCTGCACTTTTAAGTCCTTCATAGATGACCTTGGCATTGTTCATGTAATAAGCAACCTGGGCTTTTAACTGTTTCTTTCCTTCTTCGGAATAAACGGCCTCGCCGGCTCTCTGGATTATGTAGGGAGCTCCGTTATACTTGGTTCCGTGACGTCTTGCCCAGAGAGGATGAAGGGGAGTGTCGCCCGCCTTGAGATCCTTGGGGATAACGGTGAAGCCGAGTCTTACGCCGGTAAAGCCCGCGTTCTTGGAAAACGATCTGAACTCGATAGCGCAGGTCCTTGCACCTTCACACTCGTAAATGCTGTGAGGAACATTTTCCTCGGAGATATATGCTTCGTATGCGGCATCGTAAAGAATGACGGCACCAACCTTATTTGCATAATCAACCCACTTCTGAAGCTGATCCTTGGTGATCGCAGATCCGGTGGGATTGTTGGGGAAGCACAGATAAATAAGATCCGGAGTTTCGGTGGGAAGCTCGGGAGCAAATCCGTTCTCTTCGAGGCAGGGCATATATATGACATCTGACCACTTCTCCGCTGCGGGATCCCAGGTTCCGGTCCTTCCGGCCATTACGTTGGAATCAACATAAACGGGATAAACGGGATCGCACACCGCGATCTTATTGTCCACGGAGAAGATCTCCTGGATATTGGCACAGTCGGACTTTGCTCCGTCGG
>JAILOC010000147.1 GCA_024691045.1 Lachnospiraceae bacterium
TCACAACTACTATCCCGCTGATGCTGCTTGGGACTTCTACAAGACTGATTGGCTTACCGGAAATACCGCTTTCTATATCGGACAGGTTTGGGAAGCTGACAACGTAAGAGGAATCGGCGAAGACGGCAGATCAATGGAAGATGAAGTTGGTTTCGTATCCTTCCCTGAAGGACCTTCCGCTAAGGGCCACTTCGGATCATATGCTCAGGAGAACCTTTACTACATCCCCGGATGCTATGATGCTGACAAGGCTTGGAAGTGCGCATTCGCATACCTTTGCTTCTATCAGGATACTCCCGGATACGAAGATTTCATCGATGGACTCGATGGTATCAAGGCTTCTTACTATGCTAAGTTTGATGACTTCAGAGCAGTTGATGAGTCAGTTGTTAGAATCATCAGAACCGGCACTTACGAGCCCGCTGAGTCAGTTGCACAGGTTGATATCGGACCCGACTTCAGACATCATGTAGGTGTTGACGTTGCTAACGGAACAATCCTTGATATGTCTGCTGCAATCGAGACCGCAGCTACCATGTGGAACGCTTACGTTGCTGACGCAAACGCTAAATAAGTAAGTTTCTTACATGAAACAGATAGCAGGGCGATGCTTTATGCATCGCCCTGTTTTTGTGCTTTATAGTATGTTGCCCTATTTTGGAGCGTTTTTGCCGTTAACTGAAGGGATTTGTACTAAACAAGCCGTTATAATATAATTAATCCGATACGGTTTGCGTATCATATAACCGATAAGGATTATTACATTACGAGGGATTATTATGGGCGAAGCAAAATTTCATCTTCCCGGACTGAGGAAGAATTTTCCTCTGAATATGATGGTCATCAATCTCCTTGAATCCGATCCCGAATGGTTCAGGGAGGGAGTTAAGATAGAAAGCGTTTACGGAGAATTTCCCATGTCTCTATGGAACGGCGGAAGAGGCTCGGGTGACGATCAGTGCAACGCGGAGTATGTGACCAATGTCATTAAGACTCTCAACTCGCATAATGTTTCTGTAAGACTTACATTCACCAATATGACTCTTACCGAGTATGAGTGCGAGGATCCTTACTGTAATTTCTGTCTGGATGAGATAGCAAAGGATGACAGAAATGCCGTTATTATCTTTTCCCCCATCCTTGAGAAATATATCCGTGATAAATATCCGAATATGAAAATGGTCTCTTCTACATGCAAGAGACTGACAGATATTGACAGGGTAAATGAAGAACTTGAAAAACCCTACTCACTCGTTGTCCTTGATTATGATTTCAACAATAAATTCGATGCTCTCGAGAGGATAAACCATCACGACAGATGCGAGATACTCATAAATGCGATCTGTACACCGAATTGCCCGAGAAGATCGGATCATTACAAGAATATCGCTGAGAATCAGCGTATCAAGCTCAAGAACCGTAATATGCCTCCCGAGCACCAGATCCCGCAGAAGCCCTGGAGCTGTGAGTATTACAAGGAGAGCAACTACTACAAGATCAAGGATTATCCCACCTTTGTTTCTCCCGAGGCAATCTTCGGTAAGTACAGTGAGGAGCTGGGCTTCCATAATTTCAAGATAGAGGGAAGAACCGATAATTACTTTTCACTTGTTGAGACCTATTCGAATTTCCTGATCAAGCCCGAGTATCAGGGACTTTTCAGGATCAAGATAATAGATGCGCTTGTCGGTAACAAGCTCATAACATACATGAAACCCAAGCCACAGAGATTCGTATTGCCCGGTAAGGAGTGATATCTTGGAAAACAGTGATAAGAAGATATATTGGCATATCCCGGGATTCTGTGTGTTCAGGCTCTTAAATCAGGTGCTCCTGAACATGATGAAATCCCATCCGGAGTATTTCAATGACGGATATACGATAGGATCCGCATACGGAACCTTCCCCGGTGCAATATGGAACGGAGGAAGGGCTGCTGTCGGATTTTCATCCAAGGCCCAGATCGAATCCGTACTGAATATTTACAATTCCAGGGGAATCCCCGTACGCTTTACATGGACCAATTCCCTTATCGGGGAGAAGGAATGCTATGACACTTTCTGCAATCTTATCATGAGACTTGCGGATAACGGCATGAACCAGGTGCTGGTCAATTCTGCACCGCTGGAAAAGTACCTCAGGGAAAATTACCCCAACTTCAAGATGATCTCATCGACCACAAAGAGGATCGTAGATAAGGATAGGCTTACAGAGGAGCTTTCCAAGGACTTCTTCCTCGTGGTTCTCGATTATGACCTTAATCACGATGAGGATGTTCTGAATACGATAGTTGAATCCGGAAATGCGGGAAGATGCGAAATACTCGTAAATGAAGTATGCTTCCCGAACTGTCCCAAGCGCATAGAGCATTATACGATGCAGTCCAGGTTCCAGCTCGAGTTTGATACATCGCAGTCCTATCCGTGCCTCGTATCCACGGCACCGAGGGACTTCAATGAATGTATGAAGAGACCCGCATTCATTAGTGATACTCAGATAGGTTCCTATATCGAGAGGGGATTCAACCAGTTCAAGATTGCGGGGCGCGGAATGCCCGAAAGCTACGTGATCGATTCTTATGTTTATTTCCTGGCAAAACCCGAATACAGGGATATCGTCAGAAATAAGATAAATACATCTCTCAGGGATCTGAGAATACAGGCTTCATCAGGAGGAAAAGGAAAAAGGATATGAAAGCACAGTCTTTAAAGAAACTGTTCACCAAGGCGATGGGGATCGCGCTTTCGGTGATCACCCTCGTGGCTGCTGTTCCCGAAGTCCTTCCCGGGGTTCCCGGTAGCAGGACCAAGGCAGCAACATACGATTATATGTCGATCGAAAGCCTTAAGGACATTTTCGGCGACCGTTTTAAGATGGGTATCGCAGTACAGGCTATTTCCCATTGGAACGATTCCGGCGCAGAGATCGGTAATCCCGATAAAGAGAAATTCATCTGCAACCAGTTCAATTCGATGACCTTCGGTAATGAGTTCAAGCCCGCATACAATTTCGATGCGGAGGCAGAGGGTCTCTTTACCGTAGATGCCGCAGCAGAGGAACTCCTCGACTGGGCAAAGGCCAATAATATTCCCGTAAGAGGACACTGCCTTGTATGGCATTCACAGGTTAATCCCTCCATCTTTGCCAAGGATTTCAAGGCTATGTCAGGCGGTAAGGTCACAACCGACTACAACGCAACACTTGACGAGGACTGCCTTGTAAGCAGGGACGTACTCCTTCAGAGACTCAAGACATATATTTACAGCGTTATCGAGTATACCTATGCGAACGGATATGCCGAGACCATCTACGCATGGGATGTTGTCAACGAGGCAATCGACGAGGGTAAGCCGGAAGGCTACAGACAGAGCTACTGGTACACGATCATCGGCGGTGAATTCCTTTACTACAGCTTCCTTTATGCAAGAGAGGCAGAGGTAAAGTATGCAAAAGAGTACGCAGCTGATTACGGACTCGATCCCGATGGCGATCTTTCATCCATCATGCCCGAGCTTTTCTACAATGATTACAACGAGTGGTTTTCCAGGAAAACAGATTACATCATCGAGCATATGACCCAGACTCCTTATAACGAGGGTCACAACATGGTAAAAAGTGATGTCATCAATCCCGACGGTGACGGAACCATCTATGGTGACGGACTCATCGACGGATTCGGACTTCAGGCCCATATGACCGATGCGGATTCACTCTATCAGTACAAGGATGCGATCGAAAAGTACGCAGCAGCGATCAACAACCTTCACGTAACCGAGCTGGACGTAGGAAAGTCTATCCCCGGCGAGGCAGGTGATTTCAAGCAGGCTAAGTACTATTATGATTATTTCAAGCTTCTCTGCGATGAGCAGGATGCAGGTGTAAACATCAATTCCGTTACGATCTGGGGACTTACCGATCCCACATCATGGAGAAAAGACACCGAGCCCCTTCTCTTCAACGGAAATCTCTCTCCCAAGCCTGCATATGAGGCTGTTGTAATGGCAGGAAAGGGTGAGGAATTCACTCTCGAGGATACCGCAGGCAAGGGCAAGGCTGAGGATATCGTGATCAACTTTGAGCCCGATGAATATGATTCATCCATAAAGACTCCCGAGGATCTCGGATTCATCAGCCGCGGTTCGGGACACCAGGCTACGATCATGCTCAAGATCAAGGTCAACCACACCGAGGGTGCGGCACCCGGATTCTCCCTCCAGGTAAGAAGGGAAGAGGCCGATGCGACCGTACGCTATGATCTTTCCAGATTCATCGGACACACCATCAGACTTTCATATTACGTAAAGTCAGAGGTCGATCCCTTGTTTAGGACCGGAATCGACGGATATGAGGATGCGGGTGTCATCGAGATTGCTACCGGAACTCCGGTGGCAGAAGATGCCGAAGCTGAAGCTGCAGAGCCTGCAGAGGGCGAAGAAGCAGCCGTGGAAGCTCCCGAATGGTACCTTGTCGATGCCGTATTAAAGCTTCCCGAAGGTCTTGAAAGTGCTTCACTGTATTTTGAGACCGACGGAGCAGGTGAGTTCTATATCGACGATCTCACCATTGCCATGGCAGATGATATGCAGGTATCAGACGGACTTCATCAGGTAGCCGAGGACGGAACCGTTATCGAGGAAGCGGAAGGTGAAGGAGAAGGCACCGATGCAACCGTACCCGCTGAGGCCGGTCAGGGCAATCACGTAGCCGGCTGGATAGCAATAATCGCTCTTGCGGTATTTGCCTGTGCGTTCTATATGATCGATAATAAGAAAAAGACAGACAGCAAGAAATAATAAGTGATCGTACATAACAAACACCCCCGGAAGCCTTCAGGCATCCGGGGGTGATGTTTATTATATTAAACTTTGGATAAGTGACTTGATCCCGATGATGATCAGGATGATACCGCCTGAGATTATCGCAGGTTTTCTGTATCTTGTTCCGAAAACTCCACCTGCATATGTTCCCGCGGCGGATATGGCAAAGGTTACTACCGCTATCACGCATACAGCGAATACGGTGTTAATAAGTACCGAAGCCAAAAGGACATTTACCGGGATGGCCACGAATGTCACACCGACGGCCAGTGCATCTATGCTGGTGGCTATGGCAAGAGGAAACATTGCCTTGATTCCGAAGTCCGCCGATTCATCCTCTGCTCCGGAGAATCCTTCCCTGACCATGTTGAAACCTATGATCGCAAGGATGATGAATGCCACCTAGCCTGAATATCTGTCTATTATTCCTGCGAATGCCGATCCGAGAAGATATCCTATAAACGGCATGATCCCCTGGAAAAGACCGAACCATAAGCCGCAGCACGAGGCATTCTTAATGCGGACCTTACCTGCGGACAAACCCTTGCATATCGATACGGCGAATGCGTCCATCGCCAGGCCCACAGATAAAAGAAGCAGTTCTATAAGTCCCATTGTCTGTTCTTACCCCTTTATACCTGTAATTCCTCGGCCATCATATCGGCAATGGTATATTTTTCGAAAAAGGTCTTGAGGGTCCTGTTGAGCTCGATCCACATCGGAAGTGTCCTGCAGACCGTCTGGTTGGGGCAGCTGGCGTGGTCGTCCGTAACGCAGGATACGGGGGTGAAATTCTCCTCGGTAGCCTTTATTATGTCCCAGGCCGTGCATTTTGACGGATTGACATTCAGCTTATAGCCGCCGCCTTTGCCTCTGACTCCTTTTACGAATTCTTCTTTTACCAGATCCTTTATTATGGCTTCAAGGTATTTTTTTGACATCCCCTGTCTTGCGGCGATATCACCAAGTGCGATGTAGCCCTCTTTTTCGTGCTCGGCAAGATCTACCATTACGCTCAGCGCATATCTGCCTTTAGTGGAAATAAGCATTATATTCTCCCAAAAACATGTAATTACAACATATTTGATATGATACAATGTGTAGGATGGATTTTCAAGAAGCGTTAAATTACATAGAAAATACGGGTTCGACGGGTATAAAACCGGGCACTGAGGTCATAAAAGAGCTTCTGGGACGCCTGGGAAATCCCGAGAAAAGCCTTAATGTCATCCATATTGCCGGTACCAACGGAAAAGGCTCTGTTTGTACCTATCTTGAGTATGCGCTTAATGAGTGCGGCCTTAAGGTGGGAAGATACGCTTCTCCCTCCGTATTCAGATATCTGGAAAGGATAAGGCTCGGAGGAGAGGATATCACCGAATCCGACTATGCCGAAGCTGTGAGCGCTGTAAAAGCTGCTGCGGAGGGAATGGAATTCAAGCCTACCGGATTTGAAGCCGAGACAGCTGCGGCCCTGAAGTTCTTTGCTGATAAAAATGCAGATGTTATTATAGTCGAATGCGGTATGGGCGGGCTTGAAGATGCTACCAATGTATTCGATTCCCCGCTTGCCTGTGTGATCACTTCTGTCAGCATGGATCATATGGCTTTCCTTGGTGACGATCCGGAGATGATCGCCGTTAATAAAGCCGGCATCATTAAAGAAAATACACCTGTTATCATATCGCGGATGCCTCATATTTCCTGCAAAGGAAAGGATTATGACCCTGCCGGGATTCTTGAAAGAGAGGCGGGTGCAAGAGGAGGTATATGCGTCCGTGCGGAGGAGGATATCATCCCCGGAGGATTCGTAAATCCGCTTCCCGGATCGTATCAGAAGGATAACCTCAATGCGGCTCTCCACACCCTTGAAACGGTGAAAGGAAAGCTCTGCGAACTCTTTCCGGATATAGCAATAGCAAGTGATATTTTTATAAAAGGCATCTCGAAAGCTTCGTGGCCCGGGAGGTATGAGAGGATAAATGACGATCCCGTCATAATAAGGGACGGAGCACATAACCCTGCCGCGGCTGCTGCTCTGGCAGAGTCTCTGAGAACGGATAAAAGCATTCCTGCAGATAAAAAGATTCATTTAATAATGGGTGTTTTTAAAGATAAGGATTATACGGAGATTCTTCGCATAATGCTGCCCTGTGCCGTATCCTTCACTGCGATAGACCTGCCCGATCCAAAGAGGGGATTACCCTCGGAAGAACTCGTCAAGGCGGCTGTAAAAGTGAGTGATGAACTCGGACTTGCGGACAGAGTCACTGTATCCAAAGCAGGCAGCCTTTATGATGCGCTTCCATTATTCTCTCCGGCAGACGGTTCATCAACCGTTTCGTCCGGTGTTTCTGCATGCTCACCCGGCGATGTTTACGTTGTGTTTGGTTCTCTTTCTCTTATGCAGCTTTTCAATTCTTAAATCTTTAGAAACCATTTTCGAGATAATAGTATTCAATATGTTTCTATGATAAAATCAATCTGTATAAGTGTATCCGTTCAGCGGGGATATTTATGGTTGTTTTTCTCACAAGTTCATTTGTGGAATACAGGGCGATAGCTGAGCCGGGACCTGTTCATATAAGCGGGGACTATGATTTTATCGGCAATCTTCAGAAATACTGGAGGGAAAACTCCGGTCTTTTGGTCGTGTCCGCAGATCCGGATAACCATGATAACAATGATATGTCCGCGGACAGGTATTCGCAGGCATTTAACGAGGCAGGATTCGGAATAGAGAAGACCGTGGTGCTCGATCACAGGAACTCCTCCGATGCCTTTGAGCTGGTCAGAAATTCCGATGTCGTTGTTCTGGCCGGCGGAACGGCTAATACACAGAATGCATTTTTCAAAGAGATCGGCCTTAAGAGGCTTCTGACAGGATATCCGGGCGTGATAATCGCTCTGAGCACCGGAACCATCAATTCCTGCGATGTTGCGTATCTTATCCCCGAACTCGGCGGAGAGGCCGTAGAGCCCGGATTCAACCGCTTTGCAGAGGGCCTTGGACTTACGGACAGGATAATCCTGACACACAGCGAATATATCAAATCCAAGAAGATAGGCGGATTTGATGTGATGGAAGATATTGTGGTTCCGGACAGCAAGGGCAGGGAATTTTATCTGATCGACGACGGAAGCTACTTTTTAATTGACGGCGATGTCACAAAGTTCTTTGGTAAGGGAGAAGTATTGGAAAATGGCATTTTGCGCATGATTGACAGCCATGTCAGCGAAAGTGACTGGAATGCCGTTATGACAGGCGGTTACATTTGTGTTTTTGAAATAAACACCAGTACGGGCAAGATTATCAGCAAATTCACCGGTGATTTTCTCCCTAAATATGACGTCAGTGTCGACAAGGCGGCGGACTTTAAAGCCTTCATACAAGATTTTGCGTCCAAGATCCTTATAGAAAGGGAGAGAGACCAGCTCATAAGACAGTCTTCGAGAGAAGTGATCGAAGCCGAGATAGAATCCATGGGCTGTTACTCCAGGACCGTTCATTCCGAAAGAGGCGGGTTCAGAAGGGCTATGGATGTCCGTATAAGACCGCTTGAAGGCGAGGAAAATGCAAGAATATGCATTATCCAGGATATAACCGAGATGATCGACAGGGACTGGATGACGGATATTCTTTCCAGGGCCGGATTTTTGAGAGATGCCGAAAAATGCATCAGCAAGCTTGACCTGTCCAAGGGTTATTCCCTTTTATATACAAATATCCGCGGATTTAAGACCGTAAATGACCTCTTTGGCGAAGAGATAGGAGATAAGGTCATCTTCATGGTAAGGGACCAGATCAAGGACGTTCTGGAGCCTCTTGTGCTCGGACGCCTTGAGAGCGATCATTTTGTTGCCATTATACGAAATGAATGCCTTAAGGCCGCCAGGATGAAGAAGATCACCCAGATGACCTACAGGAGTATTTATAAGCAGTATGATTTTAACGTAACATGTGGTATTTATCACATAGTCGATACCGGGCTTTCCGTGGGTCTGATGATAGACAGGGCCAAGCTTGCTGAGTCTAACATTGCCAATTCGGATGCCATCCTTTATACGGATTATACGGACAGGATGAGAACCGATTATGTAAACCGGATGATCCTGATTTCGGATCTCGGCGAAGCGGTCAAGAACAGGGAGCTCGTATCATTCTATCAGCCGGTTGTCGATACCTTTACCCATAAGGTGGTGTCCGCCGAGTCTCTGGTCAGATGGAATCACCATGATATGGGTCTGGTTTCTCCCGGACTTTTCATACCTGCGCTCGAGCAGTCGGGCAAGGTTTCAAGAGTCGATATGTATATGGCGGAGAGCGTCTTCGGAATGCTCATGAAGAATTCTAAGGAAGGCTATCCCCTTGTTCCGGTGTCCATTAACCTTTCAAGGGTTGATTTCTACGATCCCACGCTCTTAGACAGGATCAAGGAGATCCTCGATAAGGACGATTTTCCTGAAGGAGCCGCGAAGATCGAGATAACCGAGTCCGCCTATGCAAACCTTGAGAGCAACGCCCTGGATTTCCTGAAGATAATGAAGGAAAAGAAGGTCAGGATACTGCTTGATGATTACGGCAGCGGAATGAGCTCTCTTTCCACCCTTGAAAGCTATGAATTCGACACCATTAAGCTTGATATAGGATTCATCCGCAAGATAGGCCAGAGCGATAAGGCCGAGACCATCATCAGATCGACCATCAACATGGCCCATGCATTCGGCGCAGATGTCATTGCCGAAGGCGTTGAAAACGAACAGCAGCTTGCTTTCCTTTTCGATGCGGGCTGTGATATGATCCAGGGCTATTACTTCTACAGGCCGATGCCCGAGGATGAATTCTGCAAGATAGTAAATAATCCCACCAAGACAGAAATGCTTTTAGGCTGGGGAAAGGACTAGACCATTAACAGGATATTTGAGATCATGGCTCCATGTCATTTCGGCATGGAGTCTGTGCTGAAAAAAGAGATAACTGACCTTGGCTATGACGTAACCTCCGTTTCCGACGGCAGGGTTACTTTTGAGGGCGATGACGAAGCGGTCGCCAGGGTCAATATATGCTCGCGTACGGCGGAAAGGCTGCTGATAAAGGCGGCCTCTTTTACCGCGAAGACCTTCGATGAGCTTTTTGAGGGTGTCAAGGCCGTAAGGTGGGAGGAATTCATCCCCGAGAACGGAAAATTCTGGGTGACCAAGGCTTCGAGCGTAAAATCTGCGCTCTTTTCACCTTCCGACATCCAGTCCATAGTCAAGAAGGCCATGGTGGAATCTCTCAAGGGTGTATATCATATAGAGCATTTCCCGGAGGACGGGGACTCATTTCCGTTCAGGGTATTTATCTACAAGGATGAGGTTACGATAGGACTCGATACAACCGGCGAATCGCTTCACAAAAGAGGCTACAGGAAGCTTACCGCCAAAGCTCCCATCGCGGAGAATCTTGCCGCGGGACTTATCATGCTCACCCCGTGGAGAGAGGATCGCATCCTGGTCGATCCATTCTGCGGAAGCGGAACCTTCCCGATAGAAGCGGCTCTTATGGCAGCAAACATGGCACCCGGAATGAACAGGTTCTTTACCGCGTGTGACTGGGAGCATATCGTTTCGAAGAAGGTATGGAACGATGCCTACGAAGAGGCAAGGAATCTTGTCAGGGATGTAAAAGAGACCGATATCCAGGGCTACGATGCCGATCCCGAGGTCATAAAGATTGCGAGAAAGAACGCCTCGGATGCGGGTGTGGAGCATCTGATCCATTTCCAGACAAGGGATGTTGCGGCTCTTTCACATCCGAAAAAGTACGGATTTATAATCACAAATCCGCCCTACGGCGAAAGACTCATGGATAAGTCCGAAGTCGGAGAGCTCTACCGCGTACTCGGTGACAGATACAAAGCGCTCGACAGCTGGAGCATGTACATAATCAGCTCATATGAAAAGGCGGAGAGCGACATCGGCAGGAAGGCCGATAAGAACCGCAAGATATATAACGGTATGATGAAGACTTACTTTTATGAATTCAGGGGACCCAAGCCTCCCTCGAGGAAGAAGGATTAAATGTCCGGACCGGCCGGGAAGGTTCCTTACGTCAAATTCACAGATCCCCAGCTTGAGGGGGAAACGAGGCTTTCGGGCAGGCTTTATACGGGACTGCTCTGGAGTCTTCTTTTTGCAGCATGCTTTGCGGTATGCCTTTATTACTGTATGGTCAAAACGATCGTGATCACAAGCGCCAATGTGAGTGGCGATGAGCTTGTAAGCTTATCCGAAGCGATATACCTTTCCGTGGCGGAAGGCGGTGCGGAGAATACCGTTACATTCAGCGTTCCCGCAGGTGTCAGGGCATCGGATATAGTGACCGAGAACCTGTATAACGAAAGAAGATTCTTAGTGCATATAAATACCGGTTCAGAAGGTTATTACGGGTCACTGTCCGAAGCGGGAGTTGCCGTGGATGCGGGCAGGATCACGGGTGATCCCGGACTTGTAAACCGGTGCTCGGTCATATACGACAGGACCGGTGCACTTCTTGTTTTCGATATGTCATATGTGTACGAATACGTGCTTTCGATAGACGAAGATACGGTCACGATGGAGGCGGTTTCACCCTCCGAGCTTTATGATTTCGTTGTTGTGATGGATCCCGAAGACAGCTATTCGGCAGCAGGCGTACTTCCCGATGTTGCCGGAAGATGCGAAGGAATGCTGGCGGCAGACGGTATTAAGGTGTATGTTACGGATGCCTGTGCGGCCGAGGGAAAATGCATATCCGCAGCCGATCTTACAGATGAAACCGGTGCTGATATATATATCGGGATGGGCGTATCACATGACGGTCCCGATCATCACGGTATAAAGACTTATTACGATCCGGTGTATTATATTCCCGGATACGGCAGCACAGCGCTCTGCGAAACCTGCCTTAAGGCCGTGGCGATAGCGGTATCCGACAAGGCGTGCGGTATCGGGGAAGCGCCTGAGGGAAGCATTTTGTATGATATAAATGTTCCGGCGGTATACATTACCCTCGGAAACAGTGATAACAGCCGCGAAAATGAGCTTATGACAGATGATTCCTACAGGGAGAAGCTGGCAAAGGGGCTTTATCAGGCAGTGCTCGAAGCGGCCGGAAATATGGGAGAAGAGTCATGGAGAGATTAGTTTTTGCAACCGGCAACAAGGGCAAGATGCGTGAGATACGCGAGATCATGGAGGGAAGCGGATATGAGATCCTTTCCATGAAGGAAGCCGGAATAGATCCCGATATAGTCGAGGACGGAACAACGTTTGAAGAGAACGCCCTGATCAAGGCGAGAGCGGTACACGAGCTGCTTCCGGACGATATAGTCCTTGCCGATGATTCGGGACTTGTGGTCGATGCACTGAACGGAGAACCCGGAATATACTCCGCAAGATACATGGGTGAGGATACTCCCTATACCATCAAGAACAATAATATCATCGAAAGACTTGAGGGCGTTCCCGATGAAAAGAGAACGGCAAGATTCGTCTGCGCAATAGCTGCTGTCTTCCCCGACGGAACCGAAAAATGCGTAAGGGAAACGGTCGAGGGCCGTATCGGATATGAGGAAAAGGGTGAGTTCGGATTCGGATACGATCCCATTTTCTACTGTCCCGAGATAGGGTGCTGCACGGGTGAGATCCCGGAGCTTGAGAAGAACAAGATCTCCCACAGGGGCAAGGCACTCAGAAAAATGAGAACGGAGCTCGAAAAGTGAAAAAAGCGATAATCGTGAGCGACACTCACGGCAATAACGATAATTTTCACAAGGTTATGAAAATGCATCCCGACGCTGAATTCGTGATCCACTGCGGCGATGTCGAAGGCGGAGAGGACGATATAAGACGGAGCGTAAAATGTCCTCTTTACCTGGTAGCGGGAAATAACGATTATTTCTGTGCGCTTCCAAGGGATCTTGAAGAAAGGCTGTTCGGACACAGGGTATTCATCACGCACGGCCATCATTACAGGGTATCCGTATCGATAGAAATGCTCCGGGATGAAGCGGTCGCAAGGGACTGCGATATCGCCTTTTTCGGACATACGCACAGGCCCGAGGTAAGCTACGGACATGACTGTTACATAGTCAATCCCGGTTCACTCTCGTATCCCAGGCAGGAGGGCAGGAAGCCCAGTTTCTGCATATGGGAGGTCGATGACAGGGGACAGGACCATTTCACCATCGGCTATCTTAATGATGGCATGATGTGACTAAAATACTGTGAAAACCGTCTATACAGCTGTAGGGACGGTTTTTGTTTTATTTTTTGGAGCGGATATATGAAAAAGAAGATCGTTTTATGGATAATGACAGTGCTTACGGCATGTGCTTTGGCCGGATGCGGAAAGACTAACGATCAGTTGCCTGCAGATGATCAGGCGGCAGTTACCCCGGTGACTTCCGTCGCTACGTCATCTGCCGGAAATACGGATCCTGTCACTCCGGTGACACCTTTATATTATTTTGATGAGTCGCTTATAAGCGATGAATATCTTGTCGGAATGGATTATTTTACCGGCGATTTCCTTGAAGGTGCCCCGACAGTGATCGTCAAGGTCAGATATGACGGCAGGATTGAGGTGGGATTCGATCACACGCTTTCAAACGGTGAGGAATATACCGATGTCCGCTTTTTTGATCTTACCGAAGAACAGTATGCGAATATTGAAGAAGAGATTGATCTCCGTAAGCTTTTCTTTCTCGATCCCGAGGAAGCGGATCCGGAGACAACCATGGACGGCGGCTTCAGCTATCTGATCATATATGACGAAAACGGTGATGTCTACAAAGCCTGCGGCGGGTTCTGCCCTCACAACAGTGATTTCAGCCATATGAGCATGGTGATCTCCGAAAACCTTCCCGAGGAATTCTTTGAATATTGTGAGCAGTACAAGAAGGTCTGGCAGCGTGAAGAAAACTTCGATCCGTACCCGCTTTCCGACTATCCCGAAAAAAAGGATCAGTATGCTGTCAAATACGGCGTGTTCCTTGACTATGACGGGAATCTGAGCGAACTGGACGATTACAACTATATTGTCATCGATGCACAGTATCACAGCAGGGATGAGATAGTTGATTTCACTTACGGATATCAGAAGTATGTCTATAGCTATATCAATATCGGTTCACTCGAAGATTTCAGGGATTATTACAATGATTATGCGGATCTTACCCTCGGTGATTATGAGAACTGGGACGGTGAAGAGTGGATCGATGTATCCGATGAAAGATGGCAGAACTTCATACTGAACGAGCTGGCTCCCGAATTACTTGCAAAGGGCATAAACGGATTTTTTGTAGATAACTGTGACGTGTATTATAACTATCCCACGGAGGATATCCTGAACGGCCTGGCAGTGATAATGAAGGGACTGAAGGGCATGGGATGCGATGTCATTATCAATGGCGGGGATGCTTTCCTTGATGCTTATTGTGCGTCAATGGGATCCTGGACCGATGTCATAACCGGCATCAATCAGGAAAGTGTCTTTTCATACATCGACTGGGACACCGGTGCCCTGACCCGCGCGTCAGAGGAAGACAAGGAATATTTTCTTGATTACATCGAAAGATACGGTGATAAGGGAGCATATATCTTCCTTCTCGAATATGTTGATGATATCCCCGAAAACAGAACTCTGAGCAGCGCAGTAGCGAATTACTGCATTGATCATGATTATCTGTACTACATCTCAGATTCCATAGACCTTGATTAAATGTGAAATAGTCAGAGAATGTTTTCTCTGACTATTTTTGCATATTACTGTATGGATGAGACTGAGTTGATAAGCTCTTCTTCAAGCCCCGAGTCAACACCGGCTTTGGAGGTTGAAATGTATATGAACAGGATTCTGTCGGGATATACTTTGATCAGAAACGTCTGATGGTTTCCGGCACTGTCGAAAGTTAATTGTCTGAAGCTGACACCGTTAATGGTGACATCTTTGTCTATGATTGTATTGTATGTAAAGAAGAGTTTTTCGCTCTGCTGTGCCTGAACGTTTTCGACGAATTTATCGGCTGTGAAATCTCCGGGATTGTCTTCGGAAACAACTATAAGACCGCCGGGAATGCTTTCTATAGCATATTCTGCTTCAAAAGAATCCTGTTCTCCCTGAAGTATGCAATAACTATAGGCAACCATGTAGTCCGCGCACTCTGTGGGGTCTTCCTTGAAGATCATACCTTCCGGAGGTGTGATGGTTATTCCGAATGTTTTGTTGGTATATACTTCGTTTTTGACCATTCCCGGTTTATACCCGCATCCTGTTATGAGAATTGCCAGAGCGATCGCGGGTATGACAGAAAGTAATTTTTTCATGTTATTCTCCGTAGAATCATTTATCGGGAAACATTATAACACTCGGTGTAAATACAGTCATTTGCTTGTTTTGAACGGCATTTGATAGTATAATCTAACTGTTTTTCGGGGTGTGGCTCAGCTTGGCTAGAGTACCTGGTTTGGGACCAGGGGGTCGCAGGTTCGAATCCTGTCACCCCGATTAAATTAGAACCTCTTTGCGAAGGAGACGCTACTCCGAGCAATAGAGGTTCTTTTAATCGGGGTGACCATCACCCCGATCCTCACGATTTGTCGAACCTGGTGACTTAGGGGCTCTTATTGTCGGGGTGACCATCACCCCGATGGCCATCGTTTGCTCGGGGTGACCATCACCCCGATCCTCACGATTTGTCGAACATGCCGACTTGGGGACTCTTATTATTTGGGTAATTGTTATTTGGAGCAAAACATGATTGAAAACATGGTGGAACGTCTTCGTCGAATAAGACAAAATGAAGCTAATTCCCATATTGATGTATATACTCACGAGAAATTGTATGATTCGGATACTTGGCTAAAGAAACCTATAAAGACACTACAGGACCTAATGTCTTCTTTTTCAGGATACAAAGAATTACGAGTTCTGGACCTTGGAAGCGGAGTGGGAAGAAACAGCATTTATATTGCAGAGTCTTTTCAAGGAGAGACATGCAGTATTGATTGTGTCGATATACTGGACGTTGCTATA
>JAILOC010000153.1 GCA_024691045.1 Lachnospiraceae bacterium
ATTGAAACTGCGCTCAGATCGTATGTAAGAAAAGAATTCATATAGTGAGGTCAGAATGTTCCGATTATTCGACAAGATCAAAAACGGAGAGGTTTATATCATTGCCGAGATGAGTGCTAATCACGGCGGAAACCTCGGTAACGCTCTCGAAATAGTGCGTCAGGTCGCAGGCACCGGTGCGGACTGTCTTAAGATCCAGACCTATACCGCCGATTCACTTACCATCGACTGCGACAACGATTATTTCAGGATAAAGGGCGGACTCTGGGACGGATATAAGCTTCATGATCTTTATAAATCCGCATACACTCCCTATGAGTGGCAGAAGAGGATCAAAGAGGAATGCGAAAGATGGGGACTTGACTTCCTTTCAACCCCCTTCGATAAAGAGGCTGTAGATTTCCTTGACGATCTGGGCTGTGAAGCATACAAGATCGCAAGCTTTGAGATGGTCGATATCCCTCTCATAGAATATGCCGCATCCAAGGGTAAGCCCATGATCATCTCGTGCGGAATGGGAAGTCCCGAGGAAATACAGGATGCACTGGATGCATGCAGGAAAGCCGGTAACGACCGGGTCGTTCTCCTGAAATGCTGCAGTGAATATCCGGCAAACTGGGCGGATATGCACCTTGCAAATATTCCGGATATGAAGGAACGGTACGGAACATATGTCGGTCTTTCCGATCACAGTCCAGGAAGCTGTGCAGCTGTTGCGGGAGTTGCACTCGGCGCATGCGTGATTGAAAAGCACGTAAAGCTGGCGGGAATAAACAGTGCGGATTCCGATTTCAGTATGACAATCGAAGAATTTTCCGGGATGGTCACCGATGTCAGAAATGCCCGGAAAGCTATCGCAGGTCCCGACTATGAACTTACTGACGGCGAGAAATCTTCGACTGTTTTCAGAAGGAGTATTTTTGCTATAAGTGATATAAAAGCAGGAGAAAAATTTACGGAAGAAAACATCCGCGTGATCCGTCCCGGGTACGGAATTGCTCCCAAGCATTTTGCTTCGCTTCTGGGAACCGATTCCGTAAGGGATATAAAACGCGGAGAACCTCTTACGGAAGAAGATATCGGAAAATGAAAATACTTTTACTGAGTAACAACGACAACGTAAATGCCCTGAAAAAAAGACTCACCGAAATGGAAGAGGAAGTTATACTTTATCATGACAGGGTCGGTGCCGGATTTATAGAGGAACTGAAGCCGGATTTTGCGGTTGTGTACAACTACCGCTCGATCATAAAGGAAGACGTGATAGGTCTTATGGGAAACAGGATCATCAATCTTCACACATCGTTCCTGCCCTGGAACAGGGGATCGTCACCGAATATCTGGAGCTTTATAGACGACACTCCCAAGGGCGTTACGATCCACAGACTCGAAAAGGGTCTCGATACGGGAAGGATACTTCTTCAAAAAGAGCTTTTCTTTGATGAGGATAAGGAAACGCTCTGTACCACCTATGAAAAGCTTAATGAGGAGATCGTAAACCTCCTTTGTGAAAACTGGGTGGACGTAAAGGCGGGAAAGATTCCATTTAAGGTACAGGAAGGAAAAGGCTCTTACCACCGGACCGCAGATCTTGAAGAGATCCTTGGCGGCAGGAAGATCGATTATTCCATGACCGTCAGTGATTTTAGGAAATTCATTGCTGAATGCAGGAAAGAAATGAAATGAAAGTAGCAGTCATAACCGCACGCGGCGGAAGCAAGAGAATACCGAGGAAGAATATAAAGGAATTCTGCGGAAAGCCGATCCTGGCATATTCTGTCGAAGCAGCTCTAAAGAGTGGAGTTTTCGATGAAGTAATGATCTCCACCGAAGATGATGAGATCGCAGAGATCGCGGTTAAGTACGGCGCTTCGCTCCCTTTTAAGAGGAGTATGGAAAACGCCGACGATCACAGCACGACCGTCGATGTAATGTGCGAAGTTCTCGAAAGCTATGAGAAGCTCGGAAAGCATCCGGATCTGATGTGCTGCATTTATCCGACAGCTCCTTTTGTGACTGCGGAGAAGCTTAAGGCAGCATATGAGCTTTTGGAGAAAAATAATGCCGATGCCGTCATACCCGTTGTAAGGTTTTCTTTCCCGCCTCAGCGGTGCTTTATAGAAAATAACGGATTTATCGAGTACAAGTGGAAAGAGTACCAGTTTGCAAGAAGCCAGGATCTCGAGCCTTTCTATCATGATGCGGGCCAGTTCTATATGCTCAGGAGCGATGTGATGAAGGAAAAGCATTCGCTCGTACCGGAGAGGACGGTTCCGCTCATCCTTGATGATATGGAAGTTCAGGATATAGATACTTTGGATGATTGGAAGATAGCTGAGATAAAATATGGTATAATTTCAGGATGAGATTTTTCGTTTGAGGGGACGGAAGGTGCACTGACTTGGACAAGCACATTAAAAAAAGGACTATATATGAAGTGGGGAGAATAAGACGTGTGGCTCTGGTATTTGCCGGAGTCTTGGTGAACGTTCTTCTTTCTTATCTTATGAACGGGCTTGGACTGCCTCTGTTCCTTGATACTGCGGGCACGATCTCGGTCACTGTTCTCTGCGGCCTTGTTCCCGGCATATTCGTTGCTATACTCACAAATGTCATATGCATGGCCTTCAATCCTTATGCAATGTATTTCACATTCATTAATGCGCTCATTGCCGTATTTACTTCCTATTACACAGGCAGATATTCGCTTAAAAAGCTGAGCAAGCTCATACTTTATATTCTTTCGCTTTCTCTTTTTGCGGGAATCGTAAGCTCTGTCGTACAGTGGCTCTTGTTCCACGGTCCCCAGCACAATCTTATTTCCGAAATGGCTTCCGGCATATCCGGGGCTTCGGAAATGTCGATGTTCAACGCATTCCTTATAACCAATGTATTCCTTAATGTCCTTGATAAGGGCATATCTTCGCTTTTTGTTCTCGGGCTTTTGTATGTTGTCCCGCAGAAGTTCATTGATTCCCTCAAAGCGGTCGACTGGAGGCAGAGGCCTCTTTCCGAAGCCGAAAGGAAGGATATCAAAAAGTGGAAAAAGAAAGTCAGTCATTCGATTGAGTCCAGGATCTATTTTACTCTTATCATCGTATGCTTCTGGATGGTTGCGATCATAGGCGTAGTCGGCTACAAACTCATATATGACAGTGAGAAGGCGGAAAGAACCGAATGCGCATGGAATGCGGCAAGATTTACTGCGTCCATTATTGACGGTGATATGATCCAGGAGTATTTACGACTCGGTAAGGATGCGCCCGGATATACGGAGATAGAAGATACCATGTACAGGATCAGGGATTCCGTGGGAGGTATCAAATATCTGTACGCACATACGATAGATGCCAGGGACTGTGTGTTTATTTTCGATCTTACGACCGAAGACGGCGAGGAAGGATACTTGCCCGGTGAGGTTGTTCCCTTCGAGGAGACCTTTGAACCGTACCTTGATGAATTCAGAACCGGCAAGGAAATCGGTCCCATCGAATCGAATTCCATATGGAAAAGAGTCATCACCGTTTATGTTCCCGTGTACAACAGTGAGGGAAGAACGGTGTGCTATGTCGGAGCCGATGTATCCCTCGATTATCTGATCGAAGGTATCGGTGAATATGCGTACAAGATAGGATTTATCGTTCTCGGCTTTGTCATTCTTTTCCTTGCAAGCGCCATCAAATTCACAAGATACTGCACAGCTTATCCTGTCAGAAGCATTACCCAGTGTCTTGACGGATTCGTTAATGACGATGACAGCCAGGAACAGCTTGATGCCAATGTCAAAAAGCTGCGCAGGCTGAACATCAAAACGGATGATGAAGTTGAGAGACTGTACCAGACTCTCTGTTCGATGACGGTCGATCAGGCTGAAACACTGAGGGATGTAAGAAGACTTTCCGAATCAACGGCCAAGATGCAGGACGGTCTTATCATAACGATGGCGAACATGGTAGAAAGCCGTGACTCGGATACCGGAGAGCATGTCCAGAAGACAGCGGAATACGTGCGCATTATTTCCGAAGGGCTGAAGGCAAAGGGATACTATCCGGAGAAGATGACCCCCAAATTCATGTCCGATGTCGTCAGAAGCGCACCTCTTCACGACGTTGGTAAGATCAATATTTCCGATAAGATCCTCAATAAGCCCGGCAAGCTGACGGACGAAGAGTATGAGATCATGAAGACTCACACTACCGCGGGCAAAGAGATAATGGAGAATGCGATCAGTACGGTTCAGGGCGGAAGCTATCTCAAGGAAGCACGCAATATGGCCGCATATCATCACGAAAGATGGGACGGCAAGGGTTATCCGGAGGGGCTTCATGGTGAGGTCATCCCTCTTTCCGCACGAATCATGGCTGTTGCCGATGTTTTTGATGCACTCACATCAAAGCGTATCTATAAGCCTCCTTTCCCGCTTAAGGATGCGCTCAAGATACTTGAGGACGGTGCGGGAGTTCAGTTCGATCCCAGGTGTGTCGAGGTGTTCATCGATTCACTTCCCGAAGTGAAGAAAGTACTGAGGAAATATAATCCGGATGTTTAAGCACAGGCTTATAAAATCTAATATGACAAAGTATTCCGCATTTGCTGCGGCACTCATCATCGCCGCTTCAATATGCGTATTTCCCGTTAACGTAAGCGCCGAACCCGTTCACCTTTCGAATCTATCGGGCGGCGGATATTCGGCATCGGGCCAGATAAACGGTGCGGGATATTCTTCGCAGATCTACGATGCGTCAAACGGTCTTCCAACATCCGATGCCAATTACATCCTCTGCTCATCGGACGGATATATCTGGATAGGCGGATACAGCGGGATAATCAAATATGACGGTTCGAATTTCATCCGTATGGATACATCCGGCGGTCTTACGAGCGGAAGAGGACTATTTGAGGATTCAAAGGGACGAATCTGGGTTGCGACGAATGATAACGGAGTCGTTGTAATAGACGGTGAAGAAAGCATTCATTTCACTTACAAGGAAGGACTTGCTTCGTCTTCGATCAGATGCTTCGAAGAGGATGCAGACGGAAATATCATCATAGGAACGACTGCGGGTATTGCGTATGTTGATAATGCACTTACTCTGCACACTATTGATGACGATACCTTAAATGAAGAGACCGTTCTCAATATGTCGGCGGATCTTAACGGTACCATATACGGCATTACCAAGAGCGGACTTCTGTTTTCCGTTACCGGCTGTAAGGTTACCGATGCCTTTAGCGGAAGCGATAAGGGTATGGATAAGATCACGGCTATACTTTCGGATCCTTCCGCGGAAGGAATGATATATATCGGTACCTCCGGCGGTATCGTATACCACGGCGGATTCGGAGATCCCGCAGACAGGATGACGGGAATGGATGCCGCACCGCTGTCAACAATTCAGTGGATAGATCATTCCTGCGGAAAGCTCTGGGTAACATCACAGAACCTGAGCGGATATTTCGATGAAAAGGGTGTGTTCAGGACTCTGGACGATATTCCCATGGACAGTGCGATCGAGATGATGACCTGTGATTACCAGGGGAATCTGTGGTATGCTTCTTCGACGCTTGGCGTCATGAAGGTTGTTACCAATAACTTCGTCAACATCACCAAGAATGCCGGCCTTGAAGGCTATGTCGTAAATGCGACCGGTTTTTATAAGGGATTTTTATATGTGGGCACCGGTAACGGGCTTTTCATTCTCGACAGAAACTGGCATATCGTTAATAACGAACTGACCGAATTCATAGGTGATGCCAGGATCAGATGCATCACTTCCGATTCGAGAGGGAATCTCTGGATCGCGGTCTATAACCATGATCTTGGCGTGGTTGTACAGACAAGGAGCGGAGAGATAAGGAATATAACAACTGCGGACGGTCTTCCCAGTAATGAGATCAGATGCGTTGTCGAAGCTTCGGACGGAAGCATGCTCGTAGGATCCAACGGCGGTCTGGCATACATCAGGGATTTCGAGGTTACAAGAGCAGTCGGTGCATCGGAGGATGTCAGGAACACGGTATTCCTTACCGTAGCGGAAGGTAATTTCGGACTGGTATATGTCGGAACCGACGGTGACGGCATATATGAGATAGCGCAGGACCATGTAGTAAGACTCGGACGTGATGACGGTCTTACAAGTGATGTCATCCTGAGGATCATCCATGATGAGGAGAGGGATGTCTACTGGATCATCACTTCCAACTCGATAGAATTCATAAGGGACGGACGCGTTCACGAGATCACATCCTTTCCTTACAACAATAACTATGACATGTACTTCGATGATAAGGGTGATGCATGGATCCTTTCATCGTACGGTGTTTATTGCGTGAAGATCGATGATATGCTCAATGACGATATCAGGGAATACGATCTTTACACGAATGCAAACGGACTTACATCTACTCCTACCAGTAATTCGTACTCCGCACTTGACGGATACGGCAATCTGTATATTTCCGGAAGGGACGGTGTAAGCTGTGTTAACATCAACAATTTCTATCGCGGTGATGTCGATGTCAAGGTCGCTCTTGCTTCGATCTACTGCGATGATGAGAAGATAATCCCCGATGAGGATGGCACGTATACTATCCCCGCATCGGACGGACGTATCGTCATCACAACATCGGTAATGGATTATTCCATGACCAATCCGCTCGTGCATATTTATCTCGAAGGTGCGGGAGATGACGGTATAACCGGCCCTAGGAATTTACTGTCTCCACTCGAATACACCAGGTTAAAATACGGAAATTACACGCTCCATGTCCAGATCCTCGACAGCAGGACCAGGCGCGTGCGCATGGATCAGACCTTTGAGATAGTCAAAAAGCCCCATATATTTGAGCTGCTCATTGTAAGACTGCTTCTGCTTGCGCTGTTCGCGGTCCTCACGGGATTCGTGGTCTGGAGAGTGGTTAAGATCACCCTCATAAGCAGACAGTACGATGAGATAAGGAATGCCAAGGATGAAGCCGAGAGGGCTAATTCCGCCAAGAGCCGTTTCCTTGCCAATATGAGCCACGAGATAAGAACCCCCATCAATACCATCATGGGAATGGATGAGATGATACTCAGGGAGGATGCGGCAGGTGTACCCAAGAACTATTTCCTGAACGTCGTAAACTATGCACTCGACATCAGGAATGCATCCGAATCACTGCTCGGTCTGATCAACGACCTGCTGGATATGTCCAAGATCGAATCGGGTAAGATGCATCCCGTCGAGCTCGAATATGATGTGCAGGAGCTTCTGCGTTCAATAGTCTCCATGATACGTGTAAGGAGTATCGAAAAGGAGCTTTCCTTTGACGTATGTATCGATGAGATCCTTCCAACACGTCTGTACGGTGATGCCGGCAAGATCAAGCAGATCGTTCTCAACCTTCTTACAAATGCGGTCAAGTATACCGAAAACGGAGGCTTTGCACTTAATGTTTCAATAGAATCGAGGACGGACGATGCGGTAGATCTGAAGTTTTCCGTCAAGGATACCGGAATAGGCATCAGGCAGGAGGATATGGAGAAACTCTTCACCGCCTATGAAAGACTTGATGAGGAAAAGAATTCGGGCATTCAGGGAACCGGACTCGGCCTTGATATTTCAAGGCGTTTCGCACAGCTCCTCGGCGGAGACTTGACTGTTGAGAGTACATACGGACAGGGCTCCGAGTTTATATTCACCGTCACGCAGAAGATCGTTGATGATAAGCCGATAGGAATTTTCACCGAGCGTGAAGAAACCGGTGTAAAGGGACCTTATGTCGCACAGTTCGTTGCGCCTGATGCCGATGTTCTGGTAGTCGACGATAATCCGATGAACCTCAGTGTCATACGCGGACTTTTAAAGCCTACCAAGGTATTTGTAACGACCGCGGAAAGCGGAGAAGAATGTCTTGAGAAGATCAAGACTACCAATTTCAATGTTGTCCTGCTTGACCATATGATGCCCGGAATGGACGGCATAGAAACTCTTGAGAAGATAAGGGAGAATCACCCGGATCTTCCCGTATATGCCCTTACCGCAAATGCAACGGCAGGTGAAGATTTCTACAAGTCCAAGGGCTTCAACGGTTATCTCGCCAAGCCCATAGACTGTGAAACACTGGAAAAGACCATCATGCGCCACATACCCGAGGAAATGCTCATGAAGGTCGATAAGAACGAATATATCGAAGAGCTTTCCGAGATGCCTGAAGATATGCTCTGGATCTATGATACCGAGGGCATTGATGCTGAGGAAGGAATCAAAAACTCCGGAGGAATATCGCAGTACATTTTCTCACTTAATATGTTCTTCGATACCATCGACGGCAATCTCAAGGTAATAAGGGATTCCTATGACAACCGCAACATCAGGCTCTTTACGATCAAGGTTCATGCCCTTAAAACATCCGCAAGGATAATCGGTGCTACAAGGCTTTCGGATCTGTGCTACAGTCTCGAAGAAGCGGGAAACAAGCAGGACACCGGTTACATCAAGGACAATATTGATATGCTTATCGCGGATTACACCGAATTTAAGGATAAGCTTGCAAGACTTAAAAAGGAAGAAGACGATGAGGGCAAGGAGCCCATACCGGAGGATGAACTTAAGGGTGCATATGAAGCTCTCAGGGAAGTGATCCCGCAGATGGATTACGATTCCGTCGAGATGATAATAGGCGACCTCAAAAAGTACAAGCTGCCGGATGAAGACAAGGCCAGGATAGAACAGCTTTCACAGCTTCTCAAAGTATTTGACTGGGATAAGATGGAGGAACTTATATGAACAGGTCCAATATGATCCTTACAGGTGAAAAAGAATCCTTCATCGTCAGGGTTCTGCTCAAGAAACTGAGGGATGCAAAGGTGGAATGCTCCTTCGTTCCGTTCGACATTAACAGCATCAATCCGGCTGTCGATGACAACACTTCTCTTGTTGTTCTTTTCATGGAGGACGGATATCAGCCTCCCAAGGATGTCCTGCATTATCTCAAGGACCTGCTTGAGGAGAAGGATATACGGATGACGGTGATAGGTGACCACTCGGATGTTTCGTATGTATCCAACAATATGCCCGGGGATCTTATCTGCTCAACATTCTACCGCCCGGTCGACAACGAGATGTTCGTAAAGTCCGTTAGCGATTATCTTAACAAGCTTGATTCCGGTGAATTTCGAAAGAGCATCCTGATAGTTGACGACGATCCCGGATACCTCGGTCTTGTAAGAGAATGGCTCAGGGGAACATACAAGGTCTATATGGCCAATTCCGGTCTCCAGGCTATCAAGTGGCTGGGGAAAAACAAGGTCGACCTGATACTTCTCGACCATGAGATGCCCATAACAAGCGGCCCCCAGGTGCTTGAGATGCTCCGTAACGATGAAGAGACCAAATCGATCCCCGTTATGTTCCTTACCGGAAAAGGCGATAAGGAAAGCGTAATGAAGGTTGTATCGCTCCGTCCCGAAGGATATTTCCTCAAGAACATCCAGAAGGCAGAGCTGCTTGAGAAATTGAACGAATATTTTGTGCTTCACAAATAAGGAAACGAAATGTACGGATATTTAGTTGCTCATCAATTGAATATCATGATGTGGCTGAGCGGAATATGCGGTATGACTGCCGTGCTTCTGTTCTTTTCAAGAGCGCTTTCGCGCAAAAGAAAATGGCTTCTCATCCTGATGGAAGTAACGGCGCTGTTCCTTCTTAGCTTCGACCGTTCGGCATATATCTATGCCGGTGATCCGTCGGAAATTGCTTACTATATGATCAGGATCAGTAATTTCCTTGTTTTCTTCCTGACGCCGATGGTCGTTTTGAACCTGAACCTCTACATAGCCGATCTTATAGAAAATGAGGGTGAGTCCAAGACACTTCCCATGAGGGTGGTCGCCGTGAACTATGCGACGGTTATCGGAATGATCCTGGTTGCCGTGTATCATTTCAGCGGTTTTTACTATTATTTTGATGAGAACAATTACTACCACAGAGGTCCCGGATTCATATTCTGTTATGCCGTTCCCGTCATAAGCTCGATCGTCCAGTACACCGTAGTCAGGGAATTTAAATCAAAGTTCAGCAAGCATATTTACAGATCGCTCGTACAGTACATCTTCCTTCCGATCATCTGCGGAATACTCCAGATGTTCATAGCGGACATATCGATTGCTAACATGTCCATTACAGTGGCATCCTTCGTGCTTTACGTATGCACCTATATCGATATCAACGAAAAGGTTGAGCGTACATTCACGGATGAGATGGCAGAGCTCATCAAAGAAAACAGAACATCCAAAAAACTCCTTGAGCAGACTTCCCTTGCGCTGATGGGCGCGGTTGATTCGAGGGACCGTTACACGGAAGGCAGGTCGGCACTTGTTGCCGGCTATGCGAGAAAGATTGCAGAGCTAGAGGAAAAGAGTGAAAAGGAATGCAACAATATTTATTATGCTGCCCTTTTCCACAATATCGGCGAATTATCCGTTCCGGAATCACTTATTTCCAAGGCAGGAAGACTTTCGGAAGATGAAGAAATAATTGTGCGTGACAGGTATCTTGGCGGAAGCGAGGTGCTGAAGAGCGTTTCAGAAAATCCCATGCTTTCGCTTGCCGCAAAATACAGCAGGGAAAGATATGACGGAAGCGGTTATCCGGAAGGACTTAAGGAAGATTCCATCCCCGAGGTTGCAAGGATCATTGCCGTAGCCGAAAGCTATGTCGATCTTACGAGTACCACAAGGGAGCATAATCCCATCCCCGAACAGATCGTCAGGGAAGAGTTCGTCAAGAATGCGGGAATAATCTATGATCCTGCTTTTGCGAGGGATATGGTCGATATCATCGACTCGGAAAAAGGAACCGGAATACACGATCACGGAACGGCCGATCTAGTTCTTGAAAAATCACTCAGCTGCGGAAAGTATCGTGAGGAACGTTCCTCCGGTATACGCGTAAATCTTAATAAGATCAGGGTCACATTCAGAGCTGATGTCAGGGAAGGTGCGGATGGATATTCGGCTCCCTCGCTCATCCTCTTTGATTCCTACGATAAGCGCGTGCACGATAATGCCAGGGCTATCGAGGAGTATCATTATATCGAATACGGTGAGATTTGGTTTGACGATCATTTCATCATTACCGATGCAAGAGCAATCAAAAAGACGGGAGAAAACAAGTCCGGAACAGAGAAACTTTCCGAGAACGAATTTGTCATAAGTGCGGGCAAATATGAAGATCACATAAAGCTTGTGCTTGAAAGCTCAAAGGGATCGTTCGAATACACTGTCGTTCTTCCCGACAGCTCCAAGGCATTCTATATATCGCTTACGGGTGAAAACTGTGAACTCAGCGATATAAATGAAGAGGTCCTTGACGAACATACGGGAGAAGACGAGATCGAAAGAATAGAGGAAGTCAAAAGCTATATCGGAAGGATTGAATCCGATATTCCGAATGTCCAGGTTGACCGTCCGCTTTCCGCATCGACTGTCGGTGTTGAGATTGAAGAAAAGAAGCAGGTCATGTTCCATTCCATGTCCCTTCCGGGTTCGAATCTCGTATGGCATTGTCCTTACATAGCAATATATTCTTCGAAGGACGGAAAGCTCTTTGGCGAAGACTATCGCGAATATGCTTTCATCAAGCTGAACGGTGAGTGCAACAAGGAAGATGAGAAGATCGTTAACCGGTTCGTTATGAAGAAATCTCCCGAATTCCCCGGATGGGATAAGTGGAAGGAAGCAAACAGGAGAGGACTCGAATACACCGTATACTTTAACAGGAGAAGCAAGTACATTACGATGTCCTGTGAGACCCTGGGAATATTCATTGAAAACACTACCACACTTCCCGAAGATGCCGGCAAGGTTTATATGTGCATTACCGGTGACCAGGTAGCGATCACCGATATTAGGATAGACTAAATAACTACCCCGCAGGTATTCCTGCGGGGTTCGTTTTATCTTTCGGGTGCAGTGCAGTCAGTTTCACGGATCTTGCGCTTTGCCGCTTCGAGCATGAGCTTGATACGGTTGAGCTGGTTAACCTCCGATGCACCGGGATCGTAATCGATGGCAACTATATTTGCACCGGGATGAGCATGCCTTATCGCCTTGATGACTCCCTTGCCTACAACGTGGTTGGGCAGGCATGCGAAGGGCTGGCAGCATACGATGTTGGGTACTCCGTCATGTATGAGCTCTATCATCTCGCCCGTAAGGAACCATCCTTCACCGGTCTGGTTTCCGATGGATACGATGGGCTTGGCAAGCTCTGCAATCTCCCTGATCGGTGTCTGTGGAGTGAAGTGCCTGCTCTTTTTAAATGCCCTGGTACATACACCGCGGAGCGGATGCTCGATCGCCCAGATGCCCAGATTGCAGTATCTCTTGGCTTTCTTGCTCATTCCGAGCTCGTCTGCCTTGTAAACCTGGTTGTAGAAGCAGTAGAGCATGAAATCCATAAGGTCCGGTGATACGGCCTCCGCACCTTCACTTTCGAGAAGCTCAACCAGATGGTTGTTACCTGAAGGCGAATATTTTACGAGGATCTCACCGACGATTCCGACCCTTGGCTTTACAAGGTTTTCATCTGCCGGGATCGCATCGAATTCCTCGATCATCTTTTTGCACATGCTGCGGAATCTGATGAAGTTCGGTTTCTTTTTGGTTGAAAGGAATTCCCGGCATTCCTTTACCCACTTTTCGTGAACCGCATCAACCGATCCCTTTTCCAGTTCGTAAGGGCGCATGCGGTATACGCATCTCATGAAGATGTCACCGAAGGTGGCTCCGAGCGCAAGCCTGTAGATCATATCGAGATTGATCTTGAATCCCGGATTTACTTCGATGCCGCCGAGGTTGAGCGAGATAACCGGGATCTGTTCGAGTCCGGCTTTCTTCAGCGCACGCCTTATGAAGCCTATATAGTTGGTGGCCCTGCATCCGCCGCCCGTCTGGGTGATGATGAGAGCAGTCTTATTGACATCATATTTTCCGGATTCGATAGCCTGCATAAGCTGTCCGACAACAAGGAGCGAAGGATAGCATGCATCGTTGTTGACGTATTTGAGTCCGGCATCTATTGCATTTTTATCGCTGTCATCGAGAACCACGAGATCGTAGCCTGCGGATCTGAATGCGGGTTCAAGCACATCGAAATGGATGGGTGACATCTGCGGACAGATGATGGTGTAGTTCTTTCTCATCTCCTCGGTGAACTTGACCTTCTCTATATTGGTGGGTCTGGTCACATGGGTCTTGCCCTGCTTTTCCCTTACCTTGATGGCGGAGATGAGTGATCTGATACGGATCCTTGCCGCTCCGAGGTTATTGACCTCGTCGATCTTGAGACAGGTATAGATCTTGTCGGAGCCGGAGAGTATGTCGTTAACCTGGTCGGTTGTGACCGCATCGAGACCGCATCCGAATGAGAAGAGCTGGATGAGATCGAGATTATCGACGGTACGGACATATGATGCGGCAGCATAGAGCCTTGAGTGGTACATCCACTGGTCCATTACGATAAGGGGCCTGTCGACCTTGCCGAGGTGTGAGATGGAATCCTCGGAAAGAACAGCGATATCATATGATGTGATCAGATCGGGTATGCCGTGGTTGATCTCGGGATCGGTATGATAGGGACGTCCCGCAAGTACTATTCCGTGCTTGCCGGTTTCCTCGAGATACTTAAGTGCCTTCTCGCCTTCGATCTGTACGTCTTTTCTGGCTTTTGCAAGCTCTTCCCATGCTTCGCTTACCGCGGCATTTATCTCGCCTGCGGGAATATCCTTGAATTCCTTTCTCAGGGCGTAGCCGATTGTCTCCTTCGATGAGAAGTTCATAAAAGGATTTCTGAATACGACCTTGCCATCGGTTATGGCTTCGACGTTATTTTTGATGTTCTCGGAATAGGAGGTTACGATCGGGCAGTTGTAGTGGTTTCCCGCATCCTGGAATTCCTTCCTCTCATAGAACAGAGCGGGATAGAAAATGAAGCCTACATTCTGCGCGATGAGCCATTCGATATGACCGTGTGAGATCTTCGCAGGGTAGCATTCCGATTCGGAAGGGATGGATTCGATTCCGAGCTCGTATATCGCCCTTGTTGAAGGCGGTGACAGAACGACCCTGTATCCGAGTTTGGTAAAGAAGGTAAACCAGAAAGGGTAGTCCTCATACATATTCAGAACTCTGGGAAGTCCGACTGTTCCGCGGGGAGCTTCGTTGAGCTCGAGGGGAACATAGGAGAAGAGTCTCTTTATCTTGTAATCGTAGAGGTTGGGAACTCCTGTCTTGTTCTTGACTCCGCCGATACCTCTTTCACATCTGTTTCCGGATATGAACTGTCTTCCGCCGGTGAAGCGGTTGATGGTAAGGCGGCACGCGTTTGTGCATCCCTTGCACTTGGTCATTGAGGTGGTAAACTCGAGGTTTATTATCTCATCGAGAGAGAGCATGGTTGATTCGTAGCCCTCTTCGTATCTGTCCCTTGCGATCAGAGCCGCACCGAATGCACCCATGATACCGGCGATGTCAGGTCTTACGGCCCTGCACTGAGCGATGGTTTCGAACGCACGAAGTACCGCATCGTTATAGAAGGTTCCGCCCTGTACGACAATGTTCTTTCCGAGTTCGGAAGCATCGGCAACCTTGATAACCTTGAAAAGAGCATTCTTGATGACGGAATATGCGAGTCCCGCGGAGATGTCCGCAACGCTTGCACCTTCCTTCTGTGCCTGCTTGACCTTGGAATTCATGAATACGGTACATCTTGTTCCGAGGTCGATCGGATGGGGCGCAAACAGAGCTTCCTTAGCGAAATTCTCAACGGTGAAGTCGAGTGATTTTGCGAATGTCTCAATGAAGGATCCGCAGCCCGATGAGCATGCTTCGTTAAGGAGTACGGAATCGACGGTGCCGTCCTTGATCTTGATGCATTTCATATCCTGACCGCCGATGTCGAGAATGCAGTCGACCTTGGGGTCGAAGAATGCGGCTGCTGTATAGTGAGCGACCGTTTCGACCTCACCGTCGTCAAGAAGGAATGCGGATTTAAGGAGTGCTTCTCCGTATCCGGTGGAGCATCCTCTTGCAATCCTTGCGCCTTCGGGAAGTTTTTCTTTGATCTCGGTTACGGATCTGATGGCTGTCCTTAAGGGACTTCCGTCGTTGCTCGAATAGAATGAATATACGAGCTTTCCGTTTTCATCGACGAGTGCGATCTTGGTCGTGGTCGATCCTGCGTCGATACCCATGAAGAGGTTGCCGCTCGCTTCGGAGAGGTCACCCTTTTCGACCTTGGTCTTCTCGTGACGGGAAGTGAATTCCGAATATTCCCCTTCATTTGCAAAAAGAGGATCCATTCTCGCAACTTCGAATTCCATCTTGATGGGAGATGAGAGCTTGTCAGTCATCTCCTTGAGTGAAAGACCGTTTTCACCTTCGGTGCAGAGTGCGGAACCGATCGCTGCAAACAGATGTGAATTATCCGTGTTCATAATGTGCTCATCATCGAGCTTCAGGGTACGGATGAATGCTTTCCTTAGTTCGGGGAGAAAGTGCAGGGGACCGCCGAGGAATGCAACATGTCCTCTGATGGGCTTGCCGCATGCAAGACCCGAGATGGTCTGGTTAACTACTGCCTGGAAGATTGAAGCGGCAAGGTCTTCCTTGGTGGCTCCTTCGTTGATGAGGGGCTGTATATCCGTCTTGGCAAATACTCCGCATCGAGCGGCGATCGTGTAGAGGGATTTATAGCTCTCCGCATATTTATTGAGACCTGCGGCATCAGTCTGCAACAGGGAAGCCATCTGGTCGATGAATGATCCCGTTCCGCCCGCACAGATACCGTTCATTCTCTGTTCGGCATTGCCGTTTTCGAAGTAGATTATCTTGGCATCCTCACCGCCGAGCTCAATAGCAACATCGGTGCCCGGGCATAGGGTGCGCAGGGAAGTGGATACGGCTATGACCTCCTGGGTGAAAGGAACCCCGAGGTGCTTTGCGAGAGTAAGACCGCCGGAACCGGTGATCATCGGATAGATGTCTATGTTTCCGAGCTTTTTGTACGCATCATTAAGCAGGTCACTTAAGGTTTCCCTGATTCGTGCGAAGTGCCTTTTATAGTCTGAAAAGAGAATGTTATTTGCTTCATCTATGAATGCAACCTTGACGGTAGTGGACCCGATGTCTATGCCGAGTCTTGCACTGCCTGTATTTATTTCGCTTTGGATCTCTGTCATTTCAACCTCAAAATCTCATAACGGGATGTATTCGGTCCCTGTTTTGCATTTATTAAGTAAGAATTTTAGCTAACCTTGTCAATTATAGTGGCAAAAGGGGGTAAAAGCAACTTTTTTTACCGCATTAAAGTTTTATTAAGCGGGGGACGCCCGCCTTGTTTAAAAATGCGAAAAATGGTAAACTTTTACAGGATTTATAGTTTTTAAGGAGATATCTGTCTTGAGCAGTTTAAATAATAAATTTCGCAAGTTCGCCATACCCAACCTGACCCTCTGGCTTATCGCCGGATATGTTATCGGATATATGATATCCATGGTGAACAGCTCTTTCCTTTACTGGCTGTCACTGGATCCCTACAAGATACTTCACGGACAGGTCTGGAGGCTCTTTACCTGGGTCATCATCCCTCCCAATATGCTCGGAAGCGATCCTCTGGGTCTTTTCTTTGTCCTTCTGATGCTTTTCTGCTGTTATTCCATAGGAAATATCCTTGAAAGGGTCTGGGGGACCGTAAAATACAATATCTTCATATTCACGGGCATAGCGCTGGCGATAGTATGCGCGTTCATCTACCTTGCGATCGTTTTCTTTTCCAATGATTTTGAAGCCTTTGTGGCAATTGAAAACGCTAACAGGGCAGTGGACTGGTTCGCATTCAGCACATATTACATCAATATTTCCATCTACATAGTCTTTGCCATGACCTATCCCAATGACATAGTCAGACTGTATTTCATTATCCCAATCAAGATGAAGTGGCTCGGAATTATCGATACCGTGTATCTGCTATATATCTTCCTGGTCGGATATCTTCCCGAGAAGGCGGCCGTTGTTGCGGCACTGATAAATTGTCTCATTTTCTATCTTACCAATATCAGGGGCAAGTCCCTTAACCCTTATCAGATACACAGAAAGAACAAGTTCAACAGGGATTATAAAAGAGGCTTTGTAAATTCCGGCAGGACCAGAAATACCGGCGGAGTCACCTCGTCCACTTCGGATATCAAGATGAATGCGAGGCCACAGACAAGGCATAAATGTGCGATCTGCGGAAAGACGGAGATTTCCGATCCCGATATGGAATTCAGATACTGCTCTAAATGCGCAGGCAGCTATGAATACTGTTCGGTCCACCTTTTCACACATACCCACGTAAGGGGATAAAATGGATAAAGAAGTACTTTTCGGAAAAACGCTCGAGGAGCTTCGCCGCAAGGCAGCCGTTCAGGGCGGATATATTGACAGAAATGAAATACTTGAGATGCTCGCTCCCCTTGAGCTTGATGAGGAGAAGACCGGAATGGTCTTTGATTACCTTAAGGGCAGGGGCATACGTTTCGACATTACCGTATCTGACAATTCGATCCCGGCAGGTGATATCGAGCTGGACGGCGTGACTCCGTCCGAGAATGAAGCGGTCATTTCGGAATTTGCTCTCGATGAGACCGATACCGATTATCTTAATGCATATCTGGAGGGGCTCGATGAACTTCCGGTTTATTCGGAGGGTGAGAAGACTGCATTTACCATTTCGGCGATGGCAGGAGAAGAGCGTTCGAAGGAAAAGCTCATAAACTGTTATCTCAAGGATATCGTCGGCATCGCACGCATCTACACCGGACAGGGTGTTCTTCTTGAGGATCTTATCGGTGAGGGAAATGAAGCGCTCGTAAGAGGCGTATCCATCCTGGATTCCCAGGAAAAGCCGGATGACTGCGAAGGCTTTCTTATGAAGCTTGTCATGGATGCGATGGAGGAGCTGATCAGCGAAGCATCTTCAGAGGGCGACCTTGAGGACAAGATCCTGAAAAAGACCAACAAAGTCTATGACAAGGCGATGGAGCTTGCGGAGGAGCTTGAAAGAAAGGTTACCGTCAGGGAAGTCGCAGAGTATGCGGGTATCTCCGAGAAGGCTGTCAGGGAAGCAATGGAGATAAGCGGTTACAAGATCGAATGCATTGAGGATGAAAGACAGCAGTGACCAGACAGACATACGAAGATTATAAATATTTTCTCCAGGATGCCGGATATTTCTACATCGGCAGCAAGTACACCCTGCAGGAGATAACCGAATGCGAGGATATCCTGTTTAAATTCCGCAAGGTTACGGCAGAGAGCATCCTTCCGAAGTTTACTGCCTCGGACACTCTCGAGACCGTGCTCTATTATCTTGATGCGGGCAATTTTGTATTCCAGGTGTTAAGGCAGATGAACGCACAGGTGCGTGTCAGCATGCTTGAGACGAAGAAGTCACTTCTCGGAAAAGAAAAAGAAAGCTATGTCACTAAGTACATAAGCATAAAGGAACTGGTTTCGTTAAGCGAAGAAGACAAGCAGAAAAAGTCTGTCGTCATACAGGAACTGAAAGGAAGCAAACTGGCTCTTTTGACCGTATGACACAGCACGTGAAAAGGAACAGCTATGGAACTTGAAAAGCTTAAAAGCTATGAGATACTTGAAAAATACGATCTGCCGGATATCGCATCCGTCGGCTACCGTATGGTCCATAAGAAGACCGGCGCGAGAGTGTGCCTGATCGAGAATGACGATAACAACAAGGTATTCTCGATAGCGTTCAGGACGCCTCCGACTGATTCGACGGGTGTTGCTCATATTCTTGAGCATTCGACTCTCTGCGGCTCGAGGGAGTTCCCTTTAAAGGATCCCTTCGTCGAGCTGGTCAAGGGCTCTCTCAATACATTCTTAAACGCAATGACATATCCGGATAAGACGGTGTATCCGATCGCGAGCACCAATGATGCGGACTTCAGAAATCTGATGCACGTTTATCTTGATGCCGTTTTTTATCCCAATGTATATAAAAACGAGAGCATATTCCGTCAGGAGGGCTGGCATTACGAATACGATGAGAACGGAAAGCTCATCATAAACGGTGTCGTCTACAATGAAATGAAGGGTGCGAGATCCTCCGCGGAGGATATCATCTCGTCCGAGTCCATGTTCTCTCTTTTCCCCGATACCGCATACGGCGTTGAATCGGGCGGAGATCCCGACTGCATTCCGGCACTCACATACGATCAGTTCCTGGATTTCCACAGGAGATATTACCATCCTTCGAATTCATATATTCTTCTCTACGGCGACTGTGACATGGCGGAGAATCTCGATTTCATTGACAGGAAATACCTGTCAAGGTTTTCCGCACTTGATATTGATTCTTCGATAATGATTCAGGCTCCCTTTAAGCAGCCTGTTCATATAGGCAGGCAGTGTCCTCTTTCACAGGGTGAAAATGCCGATGAGAACACATTCTTCTCGGTTAATTTTGCAATGGATCCGGATCTCGACAGCAAGACCAGACGGGCTTTTGATGTGATCGATTATGCGCTTGTTTCATATCCCGGAGCGCCTCTTCGCAAGATCCTTATCGATCAGGGTGTCGTGGGAGATGTGTCGAGCCGATTCGAAACTTCGATCCTTCAGCCCTATTACAGCATCGTCGGCAAGGATGCCGCAATGAGCATGGAGACCAGGTTCGGACAGCTCATCACGGAGACAATCGAAAGCGTTGCAAAGAAGGGCTTTGACAAAAATGCGCTCAGGGCCGCGATCGATTCCGCGGAATTCCGATACAGGGAAGCCGATTACGGAAGATATCCCAAGGGACTTATGTACTGCCTGAATATGTATGATTCATGGCTCTATGATGATACGAAGCCCTTCGATTACATAGTAGCGAACGATGATTTTGACTTCCTCAGGGAAAACATCGAGACCGGCTATTATGAAAAGCTTGTCAGGAAATACCTGATCGGAAATAAGCATAAGAGCTATGTCTGCGTGCGCCCCACCGAAGGTGTTCTCGAGGCCAAAGAAAATGAGCTCCGCAAAAAGCTAGATCTTCTTCAGTCGCAGCTTACCCCGGAAGAGAAGAAGGCTATCGATACGATCAAGGATAAGCTTGACAGATTCAGGGACACTCCCGATTCCGAAGCGGCAATAAGATCACTTCCAATGCTTCAAAGGAGCGATCTTAAGAGGGCGGCAGAACCCTACAGCAATGATATTTCCGATGTGGAGGGAATCCCCTTCGTCTTCCACGATGTCGATACGAGACGCATCGGTTACCTGAGACTTGCTTTCAAGCTGGATGAGGTAGGCACCGAATATGTTCCGTATATTGGACTGCTCAGGGATGTGCTTTCCATGGTCGATACGGACACCCACAAATACGAAGAACTCAGTCCGCTGATCGATCTGTGCATGGGCGGCTTTTCTGTATCGACGGAGCATTATCCGTTATTCGGAAAAACGGATGAATTTACCGCAACCTTCGAGATGAGGGGTAAGTTCTTCTTCGAAAGATCGGAGGAAGCCTTCGATCTGTTCAGGGAGATACTGCTCACTTCCGGATTCAAGGATCTTAAGAGGATCAGGGACATTCTTGTCGAGATCAAGAACGGAATGCAGTCATCCCTGCTTTCCGCGGGTCATTCCGTGGCATCCGCCAGGGCACTTGCATCCGTGTCCAAGGAAGCCGCATATAACGAACTGATGTCCGGCGTTTCGTATTACCGTTTCATCTGCAGCCTGCTTGCGGATTATGATTCATCGAAAGGAAATATGCAGGAATGCCTGACATATATCACAGGGCTTATCTTCAGGCCCGAGAACCTGATAGTGGATTATACGGGAAGCGTGGAAGAGGCCGATAAGCTCAAGGAGAAGATACTTTCGTTCAAATCTGAGCTTTATACGGAAAAACACCGTCCCGCAAGAAAGAATATCGAGCTTATCAAAAAGAATGAGGGTCTTACCACCTCGGGACAGGTCGTATTTGTCTGCAGGGCCGGTCTTTTCAACAGGCACGGTCTTGAATATGACGGCGTTTTGAAAGTACTCAAGGTATATCTGGGATACAATTATCTGTGGGTCAACGTCAGGGTCAAGGGCGGAGCCTACGGAGTCATGAATAATTACGGAATGAACGGATCTGCATTTTTTGTTTCATACCGTGACCCGAACCTTACAAAAACCGTCGAAGTATATGAAGGGGCAGCAGAGGATGTTGCAGCCTTCGATGCAGACGAACGGGAGATGACCAAGCTTATCATAGGAACCGTGAGCGAGCTCGATATACCGCTTACCCCCTCCGCAAGAGGTGCAAGAAGCTTCGCGGCATATATGACGGGTGTGACTATCGAAGAGGTACAGAAACAGCGTGATCAGGTGCTGGACTGCACTCCGGCCGATATCAGGAGGATGGCGGATTATATAAGGGAGTTCATGGCCGATAACAAGCTTTTTGTGGTCGGAAACGAGACGCTTATCAGGGAGAACGGTGATCTTTTCGGAACCGTTGAGAGTCTGCTGTAATCATGCTTACAGGAGGAATTGTTATGAAAAAGAATTCGATGTTCAGAAAACTTATAGCTGCAGGTGTATGCTCGATGGCTTTCCTTGCCGGATGCGGAACCTCATCTTATGATTCGTCATATTCGGGAAATGGCGGTAATTACTATGCCGAGCCGGCAGCGGCAGCCGATTATAATTTCAAAGCTGAAGAATATGACTACGGCTATTATGACGATTATGCAGTAGCTGAGATGGATATGGTGTCAAACGGGACTGAATATGTTTCTGAGCGTGTCGGTGATTCCGGTGCGACCACTCCGAGAACCGCAGATCTCAGCAGAAAGCTCATCACCACTGCAAATATTGATGTTGAGACCAAGGAATTCGATAAGCTTTACAACGATATCGAGGCTTATGTCAGGGATGCCGGAGGATATCTCGAGTCCATCAATACCTATAACGGAAGCCGCTATTACGGACAGGTTGTCGAAAGACATGCAAATCTTACGGTAAGGATCCCTGCCGACAAGCTCGATGCATTCCTTGAGGAGATCGGAACTGCCGGCAATATCACAAACAGGAGTCAGAATGTTGAAGATATCACTCTTACCTATGTCGATCTCGAAGCTCACAAGAAAACTCTTATGGATGAACAGGAGCGCCTTGAGGAGTTCCTCAGAGAGGCTGAGACCATAGAGGATATCATCTATATCGAGGACAGACTTGCGGGTATCAGGTACCAGCTTGAGAGCATGGAGAGTCAGCTCCGTACCTATGACAACAAGGTGAATTACTCAACCGTATATCTCAATATCAATGAAGTGGTAGAGTATACTCCGGTTGTTTATGAAGAGCCCTCTGTCTGGGACAGAATGAAGGAAGGCTTCGGCGATTCCATCGAAGACATCAAGAGAGGATTCCAGAATTTCGCAGTATGGTTCGTATCAAATGTCATCTACCTTGCAATCTTCGCGATTATCATCTTTGCGATAGTAAGATGGATCCTTTACCTTGCATCCGATAAGAGAGCGGCCAAGAAGGCGGCAAAGCGTGCAAAGAAGCAGAAGGCTCAGTACGAAGCATATCAGAATACGATGAACACTCTTACAAACGCAGAGCCCATTACCGGTCAGAATAAGACGCAGGCAGAAGCTCCCACTGAGAATAAAGAGAACAAATAACTAATGCGGGTGAACGCGGGGACACACCCTGCGTTCACCCAAAAGAAATCAAATGTCTGAAAAGAAATCCGGTTTTGTCGGCGTCATCGGAAAAGCCAATGTAGGCAAATCCACGCTTGTAAATTCAATAGTCGGCCAGAAGATAGCGATCACCTCTCCCAAGCCACAGACCACCCGCAAGAAAGCAAGGGCGGTATTTACGGATGAAAGAGGTCAGATCGTATTTTTGGACACACCCGGGATCCATAAATCCAGGTCAAAGCTCGGCGATTATATGATGTCGAGCGCGTGGAGCACATTTGCCGATGCCGATGTGATCCTGTGGATGGTCGAGCCTTCCAATATTTTTACGGAAACAGAAGAACTGATCTGTACCAAGCTGAACACATTGGATTGCCCCATCATTCTTGTCATAAACAAGACCGATACCATATCAAAGGATAAGCTCCTCGGATTCATTGCTTCGTACAGCAAGCATATGGAATTTACCGAGGTGGTTCCGATATCCGCATTAAAAGGAAAGAATGTTGACGACCTTGTTGATACAGTCTTTAAGTATCTTCCCGAAGGCGAACCCTTCTATGATGAAGACACGATAACCGACCAGCCCGTAAAACAGATAGCTGCCGAGATCATCAGGGAAAAGGCTCTTATGTGTCTCGGAGAAGAGGTCCCTCACGGACTGGCAGTTGCGATAGATCAGATGAAATACGACAACGGAATGTACCACATAGATGCCACAATCTATTGTGAGAGGGATTCCCACAAAGGAATGATCATCGGAAAGGGCGGCAGTAAGTTAAAGGAAATAGGTTCCAAGGCACGTCCCGAGATAGAGGAGCTCTGCGAGAGCAAGGTATTCCTGAAGCTCTGGGTCAAGGTTAAGAAGGACTGGAGAGACTCGGATATACTGTTAAAGAATTTCGGATTTGACAAGTCGCAGCTATGAAAGATTTCTTCACCTGTACCGGGATGGTCTTAAGGTCGAGGCCTGCCGGTGAAAACGACAGACTCATAACACTGCTTGCGGGTACGGAAGGAAAGCTCAATGTATTTGTAAGAGGTGCGAGAAAACCTTCCTCTCGTTTTGCGGCGTCTTCCGAAAGCTTTGCGTTCGGAGAGTTCAAGCTGAGCCACGGATCGAGCGCGTATTACCTTAACGACGCCGATATATCTAATTATTTCGAGGAGTTCAGGACGGATATAGAGCTTGCGGCGTATGCGTCCTACTTTGCCGAGATAGCCGATTATTACTGCGTTGAAGGCGATGACGCAACAGCAATGCTGGGACTTTTGTATGCTTCGCTCCTTGCGCTTCATAACCCAAATTTTTCGCACAGGCTCGTTAGATGCATATTTGTCCTGAGAGCGATAGTGCTTAACGGAGAATTTCCGGGACTTCCGCAGGGAAGAGCTTTTAACGATGCGGTCATTGCTGCTGTAGACCGTATAGAAAATGCCGAATTAAGGCATCTTTATACATTTAAACTTACCGAACCTGCAGAGGATGAGCTCTTCAGGCTCACCACGGAGTATGAGAAGCGCTTCATGGACCGCAGGTTTAAATCACTTGATGTGCTCGCCGCGCTGTGAAGAAGATGCCGGAAAGATTTTCTTTAGCAGATATGATATAATGCTAAAGCTGATTTTATAAAGTAACACTTTTTATAGGAGGGAGTTATGAAAAAGAAATTTGGATTATTTGCCCTGTGCCTGTCGCTCATGCTTGCGGCATGCGGAGGACCTGAGCCTGCGGTTGAACCCGACGAGCCCGATGAGGAGGAGATCTCCATTGAGCTTTCCGATAAGAAGGTTAACATCGAAGCCGGAGAAGAGGTCGAGGTTGAGATCGAGAATTTCGACGATCTTTCCAAGGTTAAGGTCAAGGTGGAGGACGAGGATATCGCAGAGTGTGACATCGATGACGAGATAATTACCATTACCGGAATTTCCGAAGGCAAGACCAAGGTCATCGTAAGTGCGAAGGGCGCTGAGGAAGTCCGTATAACCGTTAAGGTTACCGAGCCTGAAGAGCCCGTTATAATCACTCCCGCAATCATCTTCCCCGAGACATCCACTTATGTTTATCACTTCGTACTGGATGAGTACACCTGGTACAGCATGCTCGATAATGAAGAGGGATACGAGGATCTTGCGGAGTTTTTAGGAAATCTTCAGTTAAGCCTTGATTTCTACATGGATTTCAGTAACGATACCGATAACTCCGGTGATGTTGTTATGCATTTTGATGCTTCCGGATTCGGAAAAGCGTTTACCGATGCACTCTCTGATGATGATAATTTCCGTGAATTTGTCGGAATTCTGATGGCTGCGGAAGGTTATGATTATTATGACGATTCAATGTACGATCAGATCGTTGATATGAAGGATGATCTTATCGAGGGGCTCAGTGATGAGATCAGCGATGAGCTCGCAAATTCTGAGGAAATGTTTTATCTGACATGGTCATTTGACGGAACGTATCTTACTTTTGAAAAGGATTATGATACCTATTCCGTACCTGTTGACGAGTATACCGGATCGTTCACTCTTTCGATCTCATCTTATGACCTTCCCGACGATCCCATATTTGCGGGCGGACTTGATATGACCTTCTATCCCGAGTATTGATAGCTTTTAAGTATGAAAAGGGTATGGCTGAAAAGCCGTACCCTTTTTTATGTCCCGAAAGCGGTCCGCAACTCATTTTATGCCTTGAAGACCCTGCTCCGCTGTGATAAAATCTGCTCTGTATGTTAATATTTTTCCCTGAAAGGAAGAAAATTATGGAAAAGACAATGGATAAGATCGTTACTCTTGCGAAAGGAAGAGGATTTATATATCCCGGATCCGAGATATACGGCGGACTTGCCAATACCTGGGATTACGGAAATCTCGGTGTTGAGCTCAAGAATAATGTAAAGAGGGCATGGTGGCAGAAATTTGTTCAGGAGAACCCTTACAATGTGGGGGTGGACTGTGCGATACTCATGAATCCTCAGACCTGGATCGCATCCGGACATCTCGGAAGCTTTTCCGATCCTCTTATGGATTGCAAGGAGTGTCACGAGAGATTCCGTGCCGACAAGATCATAGAAGATTTTGCCCAGGAAAACGGCATTACCCTTGAATCATCCGTTGACGGATGGAGCCATGAGAAAATGATGGAATTCATCAGGGATAATTCTGTTCCCTGCCCGACCTGCGGAAAGCATAATTTTACCGATATAAGAGAATTCAATCTTATGTTCAAGACTTTCCAGGGCGTTACCGAGGATGCCAAGAGCGTTGTTTATCTTCGTCCCGAGACCGCACAGGGAATTTTCGTTAATTTCAAGAATGTACAGCGTTCATCCCGTAAGAAGGTGCCTTTCGGAATCTGCCAGATAGGTAAATCATTCCGTAATGAGATCACACCCGGAAACTTCACCTTCAGGACCAGAGAGTTTGAGCAGATGGAGCTTGAGTTCTTCTGCAAGCCCGGAACTCAGACCGAGTGGTTCGAGTACTGGAGAAAGACCTGCTATGAGTGGCTGCTTTCTCTCGGAATCAAAAAGGAAAATTTACGTCTCCGCGATCACGATCCCGAGGAGCTTTCTTTCTACAGTGATCATACTACCGATATTGAATATGCATTCCCGTTCACTGACTGGGGTGAGCTCTGGGGCATTGCTTCAAGAACCGATTATGACCTTACAAGACATCAGGAGACTTCCGGTGAGCCGATGGAGTATTTTGATGACGAGCTCAATGAGAAGTACATCCCTTATGTTGTTGAACCTTCACTCGGAGCGGACCGTGTTGTTCTCGCATTCCTGTGTGAAGCATATGATGAGGAAAATCTGGGAACAGAAGAGGCTCCCGACATCAGAACGGTGCTTCGTTTCCATCCCGCACTTGCTCCCGTCAAGATCGGTATCCTTCCTCTTTCCAAGAAGCTCAACGAGGGCGCCGAGAAGATCTACGCACAGCTTTCCAAGAAGTACAACTGTGAGTTTGATGACAGAGGAAATATCGGAAAGAGATACCGCCGTCAGGATGAGATCGGTACTCCTTTCTGCATAACCTACGATTTCGATTCCGAGACCGATAATATGGTAACCGTAAGATTCCGTGATTCCATGGAGCAGGAGAGAGTTGCCATCGCAGATCT
>JAILOC010000157.1 GCA_024691045.1 Lachnospiraceae bacterium
GTAGTCTTCAGCGATTCAAACGGTACATGCAGTAGTTTTCCGAAGGCTATATGGTCGAACAGGTCGGTTATCAGTTCCATATCTTCATCGATCACGGCATGGCCTTCCTTATGAAAATGGACAAGAAGATGTGAATCCAGGCCTTCGGCTTTCAACAGCTTATCGGCTTCCCTGTAGCATTCCCACATGGCGGGAGCATTGACCCAGTCCTCGCCCATGTAAGAGGCTATGATAAAGTAATACCGTTTATCGGACACAGCCAGCACCGGAAGCATGAACTGACCCACGGGAATGTCCTCCGGCTTTCCGTATTCAAGGAACCTGTCGTTAAACCAGCCTCTTTCCGCGTCTGACTGAAGGCAGTCAAGGGGTTCGTTCTTGCCGTAGGTATAGTCCGAAGGTCCGCCGACGGACGTAAAGTCATAGGTCTTTCCCTCGGAGACCACATCAAACAATGCAAGCCCGCCTGCTCCCGAGCAGGCGGGTATTGTCATTTTAAATCGTTCATCAAAGGCTCCGCACACTGCCGTGGCTTTGCCCCATCTGGAAACACCGGTGACCATGGAACATTCGGGATCTATCGAAAGATCTTTCCCCAGGCCGCCGCAAACCGCATCAAGGATCTTGGATGCGCCCCAGGCCCATGCCATCAGAACGCCGGTCTGCTCATCCTTATCATCTCCGTACGGATACAGATCATAGAATGCACCCTTGTGCGCAGTGTCATCCGTAGCAATCTCCGAGGCGGTCATAACCAGAAGTGCATAGCCTTTCTTCAGTGCAAGGTCCGCTGCCGGGATGGGATGCATGCATATAATGAAGGGAGCTGGGCCTTCGGACGTTTTATTCTTTTCATCCGGAAGATATGCATGTATGACAAAGGAAGACGACCTGCCGTCCTTTGAAGCGCAGATCCTTACGAGCTCACCCCCCGTCACTTTAAGAAAGGCCGCGAAGCCTTCGGGCTTTTCATCCGTATCCGGGTCGGGTCCCAGAAGCTCGTAGGAGATATCCTCGCCGGTTCTCCATTTTCCGTATATGCTGTTTTGATAGAACTGCCTTAGTTTTTCTTTTTCCATATGCCAAGTATACTACAGCGCTTTGTCGGTAAACAGAGGTAAAACAGCGTAAGCCGTCCCCCTGTTTCACAGCACTGATTTGACAAAAACAGGCTCTTTCTGTAATATCAATAACTAAATACGGAAAAAACGGCATTTTTGTAAGTACAAGCCGTCCGTAGAATCTGAGACCGGTAATAGGAGGAATTTTTTTACTTTATATGGACAGTCCGGGCCCCATAGAAATTGTTACACTTATAATTCTAATATTCTTATCAGGTTTTTTCTCATCGGCGGAGACGGCTTTTGTTTCATGCAATAAAGCACGTATAAGAAGCCTTGCTGACGACGGCGATAAAAAAGCCGCCAGAGTCCTTCGCATCCTCGAAAAAGGTTCAAAACTGCTCAGCACAGTGCTGATAGGCAATAATATAGTTAATCTTACCGCGTCGGCTATCTCGACAATGCTGGCGACGGAGTATTTCGGTATTCCCGTGGGCATTATGACGGGCTTGCTTACTTTTGTCATACTTATAATCGGTGAGGTCGTTCCCAAGACCTGGGCGACGGTCTCCGCAGACAAGATGGCGATGCTTTACAGCGGCATCATCGAGATGCTGATGGTGATCTTTACACCCTTCATCTTCATTGTTAACGGTGTTGCGAAGATCCTTCTTTTCATAATGAGAATAGATGCGGACGGCAGGACGGATGCAATCACCGAAGATGCGATCAAGACCTATGTCGACGTAAGCCACGAGGACGGCGAGATAGAGCCTGAAGAGCGTGATATGATTTACAATCTCTTCGATTTCACCGACCATGTTGCCAAGGATATCATGATTCCCAAGGTGCGTATGGTCAGCGTTGATGTCGAGAGTAAATACGAAGAGGTTCTTGCCGTTTTCAAGGAATATATGTACACCAGACTTCCCGTTTACGAAGGCGAGAAGGAGAACATCATCGGTGTCATCAACATGAAGGAATTCATCGGGCTTGACCGTAAGGGCTTCAGCGTGCGCAATATAATGCGTGAGGCATATTTTACCCACGAGTTCAAAAAGACCCAGGATCTTCTTGCCCAGATGCGTAAGGAGACCTTCAATATAGTTTTTGTGCTCAGTGAGTACGGTACCGTCGAAGGAATGATCACCCTCGAGGACCTTCTTGAGGAGCTTGTCGGTGAGATCAGGGATGAGTTCGATGAGGATGAGAAAGAACTCATACAGAAGAAGGAAGACGGTAAATACCTCGTTGAGGGTGCGCTCAGCATCGATGACTTTAACGAAGCCGTCGGAACATCGCTTTCAAGTGAAGAATATGACTCTATGGGCGGTATCATAATCGAACGCCTCGATCATATGCCTGAGGACGGAGATGAGGTCACACTCGAGGACGGAACGGTCCTGAAGGTTATCGGAATGGACCAGAACCGTATCGAGGAGGTCGAGATAACCCTTCCTCCCGAGGTTCTTGAGGAAATTGCCAAAAAGTCAGAATCCGAGGAAAAGACGGATGAAGACGAAGATGAGACCGAGGATGCGGCAACTGATAAATAACTGTCGATATCGCAATGCTTTTATGGCATAAAAGTGCTTGACGGAGGTAAATAAATCCCTTGCCTTATATGGCCTCTTATGCTATGATTCATTAGGTTTTTCGAAATAAGACTTTTTATCCAAGGAGGATATCATGAAGCATATCAAGACTCTCCAGACCAGAGATCTTAAGGAATCAGCAATTAAGGGCGGATGCGGCGAGTGCCAGACCTCCTGCCAGTCTGCATGCAAGACTTCCTGCACCGTAGGCAACCAGTCCTGCGAGCAGCTTAAGAAGTAATGTTTTTTGAAATGAAGCCGGCATAAGCCGGATAAAAAGCAGTGTCTGAAATATGACACTGCTTTATTTTGTGGAATACGGATACGTTTCCCTTTTATGTTTTAAGGAGTTTATATGATCCATCAGTTTAAAAGCGAAGGCTACAACATAATCCTGGATGTTAACAGCGGCTCGGTACACGTTGTCGACGATCTTGTCTATGACCTTGTAAAGACCGTTGAGGCTATCTACGAAGGTGGCGTTACGGATGATGATACCATGAAGGCGGCCGTAAATGTCGCAGGCGATATGACGGCCACAGAGGAAGAAGTCGATGAAGCCGTAGAGGAGATCATGGAACTTGCCAAGGCCGGCAAACTCTTTTCCAAGGATGTCTATGAGCCTTATATCGATAAGTTCAAAGAGGGCAAGCACTATGTGAAGGCTCTCTGTCTTCACATCGCACATGACTGTAATCTTGCCTGCAAATACTGTTTTGCATCCGAGGGTGAGTACCATGGCGACCGCGGCCTTATGAGCCTTGAAGTCGGTAAAAAGGCCATCGATTTCCTTATCAGGGAATCGGGTTCCCATGTAAACCTCGAGGTCGATTTCTTCGGCGGTGAGCCCACTCTTAACTTTGATGTCGTAAAGGGCATCGTGGAGTATGGCAGAAGTCTTGAAAAAGAACACAATAAGAAGTTCCGTTTCACGCTTACGACAAACGGCATCCTGCTGAATGACGAGATAATGGAATTCGCCAATAAGGAGATGCACAACGTCGTCCTTTCCATTGACGGCCGTAAAGAGGTCAATGACCGTATGCGTCCCGGAAGGGGAGGACAGGGCTCTTATGATGTGATCGTTCCCAAGTTCATCAGGATGGCGGAGTCCAGGAACCAGATGAACTACTATGTCCGCGGAACCTATACCCACTACAATATGGACTTTTCCGAGGATGTGCTCCATCTTGCGGATCTCGGCTTTGAGCAGATCTCCGTTGAGCCCGTTGTGGCACAGCCCTCTGACGATTATGCCCTGAAAAAAGAAGACCTTCCCTATCTCAAGGACCAGTACGACAAGCTCGCACACGAGATGATCATCAGGAGAAAGAACGGCAAGCCCTTCAATTTCTTCCACTTTATGATCGATCTTTCCGGCGGCCCCTGCGTATATAAGAGGCTTTCCGGCTGCGGTTCGGGCTGTGAATATATGGCTGTCACTCCCTGGGGAGATCTCTATCCATGCCATCAGTTCGTGGGAAATGAGAAGTTCCTTATGGGAAATGTTGACGACGGCGTTACCAGGCCTGAGATCACCGAAAAGTTCTCGGCCTGCAATGTCTACCAGAAGCCTGCCTGCCGTGACTGCTTCGCCAGGTTCTACTGCAGCGGCGGATGTGCGGCCAATTCCTACAATTTCCACGGAAATATCATCGACAGCTACGAGGTCGGATGCGAGCTCGAGAGAAAGCGTGTGGAATGCGCGATCATGCTCAAGGTTTCCGAGAACTTCGGAGAGGGCTTCGAAGATAGCGTAAATACCGATGAAAACGCTTCCGCAGATTGATTTTTCTTTAATTAGGTAGTAATATCTTTTTGTTTGGTTTTTTGCACTTTATAATTCGAAAGGAAAGTATTTGTCATGAAAAAGAGTAAGGCTCTCCTCATAATCATTGTAGTACTTGCCCTTACACTGGGAATCGGCTACATGGATATATGGGGCTACGACGGAAACGGCGCAGGAAATGCATCCGATATCAAGCTCGGACTCGATCTTGCGGGCGGTGTAAGTATCACTTATCAGGTAGTCGGAGACGAGAATCCCTCCGAAACCGATATGGCCGATACCATTTATAAGCTTCAGCAGAGAGTAGCTAATTATTCAACCGAAGCTCAGGTTTATCAGGAAGGCTCCAACAGGATCGCGATCGAGATCCCCGGTGTAACCGATGCGGAAACCATTCTGGCCCAGCTCGGCCGTCCCGGAGCTCTCTATTTCATCAGTGCAACCGATTCTGCGGGAAATCCCAACTACTCACAGCAGCCCGTATTTGCCGAGGACGGTTCATACTCATACGAATATGCTCTCAACAAGTCCATTGATGAACTTATCGCAGACGGTTCGATCGTCATTACCGGTACCGATGTTGCGGATGCGAGAGCAGTTGTCCAGCAGGACAAGATGAATAATAACGAATATGCCGTAGCTCTTACACTTACTCCCGAAGGCACTGTCAAGTTTGCCCAGGGAACCCAGAGAGCATGCGACCGCGGATATGAGACCATCGGTATCTATTACGACGGTAAATTCGTAAGCGTACCCAGGGTTAACGAGCCCATCAATAACGGTGATGCTTCCATTAGCGGATCCTTTACTTATGACGAAGCCGCAAACCTTGCTTCCACCATCCGTATCGGCGGACTTTCACTCGAACTCGAAGAGCTCCATTCCAAGGTAGTCGGCGCCCAGCTCGGTGTTGATGCGATCAAGACTTCCCTTAAGGCAGGTGCGATCGGCCTTATCATAGTTGCGATCTTCATGATCGTTGTCTATTTCATCCCCGGTCTTGCATCGGCTATAGCTCTTTGCTTCTATGTTGCACTTATAGTACTTCTCCTTATCGGATTCAACGATGTACTTACACTTACCCTTCCCGGTATTGCAGGTATCATCCTTTCAATAGGTATGGCGGTTGACGCTAACGTTGTCGTTTTCGCACGTATCAGAGAGGAACTCGGCAAGGAAGCAAGTGTTGAGGACGCTATCAATACAGGGTATTCCAAGGCACTTTCCGCGATCATCGACGGTAACGTTACAACCCTTATCGCTGCGATCGTCCTTATGCTCCTCGGACCTTCCAATGTTAAGGGCTTTGCACAGACCCTTGCACTCGGTATCGTCGTTTCGATGTTTACAGCACTCTTTGTGACCAAGTGGCTCATGAAAGCGTTCTATGCTCTCGGCCTTAAGTCCGTTGTCCTTTACGGAAAGGGAAAAGAAAAGAAATCCATCGATTTTCTCAGCAAGAAAGCAATCTTCATCGCACTTTCCGTTATCGTTATCATTGCAGGCTTCGTATTCATGGGAATCAATAAGGGAGCAGGAAAGGGTGCACTCAACTACTCTCTTGATTTCGTAGGCGGAACCGCTACAACGGTAGACTTCAATGAGAGTTACACTCTTCAGCAGCTTACCGACACCGTTGTTCCCGAGATCGAAGCCATTACGGGAAGCACCGTTCAGGTTCAGACCGTTCAGAACTCCAACGAGGTAATCTTCAAGACTTCATCACTTGAGTCATCCGTAAGACAGGCTCTTGAGCAGATGTTCATGACCAAGTTCGGAGTTGCTTCCACAAGCATCCAGACAGAGACCATTTCATCCACCATTTCCGATGAGATGAAGAGAGACACCATTATCGCGGTTATCGTTGCGATCCTCTGCATGCTTGTTTACATCAGGATCAGATTCAAGGATTTCAGATTCGGTTTCTCATCCGTACTCGCACTTGTTCACGACGTTCTCGTAGTGCTTGCATTCTATGCGGCTGCCAGGGTATCCGTAAGTAACACCTTCGTAGCTTGTATGCTTACCATCGTAGGTTACTCCATCAATGCTACGATCGTTATATTCGACCGTGTGCGTGAGAATATGGCTTCAACAGGCAAGTCGGATATTGTTTCGATCGTTAACAAGAGCGTCACCCAGACACTTTCAAGAAGTATCTTCACTTCACTGACCACCTTTGTTATGGTCGCACTTCTCTATGTCATGGGTGTTTCAAGCATCAAGGACTTCGCCCTTCCTCTTATGGTAGGAATCGGATGCGGATGCTACTCATCCGTATGCCTTGCCGGTGCTTTCTGGGTCATCCTTACTCAGAAGTTCCCCGCAAAGCGTAAGAAATAATAAGAAGCAGTGATTCTTTTACGGGGGCGTTATTCGTCCCCGTAATTTTTTAGCACATGATTCTTTCCGGGGTTTGCATATCCGGGGAAGGATCCGTAAAACCGGAAAAGTATCATTTGAAAAAATGGAAAAGTGGATCGAGATTAGAAAAAGCGGTGATTTTACTGAGTGGGGCAATTCCCTGGGGATCGATCCCCTGTGTGCCCGCATAATCAGAAACCGCGGAATAGAAAATATCAGAGAGGCCGAGGATTACTTAAACGGAGGTCTTGACCTTCTTCACGATCCTTTTCTTCTGCCCGATATGGAACGTGCCGTTATGGCCGTTACAGAAGCTGTAAATGCGAAGGAAAAGATACGTATTATAGGCGACTATGATGTGGACGGAGTTACGTCCACAGTAATTTTGGTCAGGTGTCTGTCAGCTGCGGGTGCGGATGTTTCATATTCTATCCCGGACAGACTCCGTGACGGTTACGGCATCAATGACGATCTTGTAAGGAAAGCTGCGGATGAGGGAATAAAGCTCATCATTACATGTGATAACGGCATTGCCGCGGCATCACAGGTAAAGCTTGCATATGAACTGGGACTGAAAGTTATAGTTACGGATCACCACCAGGTTCCATATTCGGAAGAGGATGATGAGAAAAAAGAGATCCTTCCCGAATGTGAAGCCGTAGTCGACCCGCATCGCAAGGGAAGCGAATATCCTTACAAGGGAATATGCGGGGCGATGGTTGCATATAAATTCATGACAGCTCTGTCGGAACGTATTGACAGTAAAGAGTTAGAAGCTGCCCTTGAGGATTCTGTCCAGTTTGCGGCTCTCGGAACAGTTTGCGATGTGATGGAACTTACGGACGAAAACAGATATCTTGTACGCGAAGGCATAAAGAGGATCAAGGCCACCGGCAATCAGGGTCTCAGGGCCCTTATGAGCGCCAATTCGCTCGATGTATCCCGCATTGGGACTTATTCTCTTTCTTTTGTCATAGGACCCTGTATCAATTCCACCGGACGTCTCGAATATGCGGGTGATTCTGTAAGACTTCTTTTGTCGGACGATTACGATGAATGTCTCAGGGAAGCTGCGCATATTAAGGAGCTGAACGACCACCGTAAGAATATGACGGTTGCCGGGCTTGATAAAGCGATGAAGCTGATAGAGGAAGGCGATATGCTTAAGGATATGATCCTTGTCATATATCTGCCTGATGTGCACGAAAGCATCGCCGGCCTTGTTGCGGGCAAGCTCAAGGAAATGTATAACCGTCCTTCGCTTGTTATCACAAAGGGTGAGGACGGACTTAAAGGGTCGGGCAGATCCATTCCCGCTTATAACATGTTCGAAAAGCTTTCCGAAGTAAAAGAACTCTTTACAAAATTCGGCGGACATGCGATGGCTGCGGGCTTTTCCCTGGAAGAAAAAAATCTCGTAGAGCTTGAGGAAAGGCTGAAAGCATCGTCAGGACTGAGTGAAGAGGATCTTGTAAGGGAAGTAAGATTCGATGCGGTCATTCCGCTTGAATATGCATCGGTCAGACTTGTTAAGGATATTGCGAAGCTTGAACCGGTCGGCGTCGGCAATCCCGGAGCTCTTTTTGCCTGTCCCAAAGTCAGGATCGCGGGCGAATCAAGAATGGGTAAGGAAGGAAAGTACGGAAATCTTACAGCGATTTCCGGCGGAAAGAGATTCAGGCTGATCTATTTCGGTGATATGGATGCTTTTGATTCATATATTGAGGGAAAATATGGTCAAAATACGGTGTCTGAATTGTGTGCCGGAAAGACACAAATTGATCTTGATATATGTTTTGAGGTCGGTTTGAACGAATTTCGCGGAAACGAAAGTGTCGATTTAAGATTAAAATATTATCGATAAATGCGATAAATACGCGGTTTTTCGGGAAACTGAAAGTTTGTTTATAGTTTCTTAATTAATTTTATTTTTTTTTAGTTATTTTGACATATTTCTGACACAATTTTGCTTTAACATATGTATCAAGATAACTAATAAAGTTAGTTATTCTCCCCCCTCATAAGAAACGAAAAAGAGCATCGGTCACCCCGGTGCTCTTTTTCGTTGCACCTGAAACAGGGGGGGGAGGTGAACGGAGGAACCGTCCCTCTGTTCACCGTCCCCCCCTGTTTCAGTCGTTGAGAGAAAGTGCCTGATAGGGTATAATAAACTCTCGGAGATAATGAGTTGGAAACAGCTGTTAAGTACGCAGATGTCTGTATAGACATCAGCATCGAAAAGCTTGATAAACCGTTTAGTTACCGGATACCGGAAAGGTTATCCGGTATTATTTGCGTGGGAAGCAGGGTCAGGATTCCGTTTGGCTCGGGAAATACCGAAAAAAAGGGATATGTTACCGCAATAAAGGATGATACGTCCTATGCTCCGGATAAGATAAAGGATATCATCGGTCTTGTTGAAGGAAGTATGGAGGCCCAGGACAGGAGCTTTGAGATCGCTGCATTTATAAAGGATACATACGGCGGAACGCTTTCGCAGGCCCTTAAGGCAGTCATTCCTGCCAAGGCCAAGGCGAAGCCCGTAGAGATCAAAACGCTTGTCAGGAAGATGGATAAGGAAGAACTCCTGGCGCTTGCGTCTGAAGCTTCCAGGAAGAACCAGAGAGCCAAGGAAAACCTTCTTCGTGCATTGATAGAAAATGAAAGGATCCCTTCTTCATGGATCGCAGGTAAGCTCCGTGTGAGCTCGGCCACGGTAAATAACCTTATAAAGAGCGGTGCCGCTTATTATGAGATTTCTTCGGAATACAGAAAGCCATCGGTTTCCGAGATGGTAGAAAAGAACGTTTCATTGAATGGAGAACAATCCGTAATAGTCGAAGCTGTAGGCCGTGATATAGAAGATGGCGCGACAGGCCGGTTCCTGATCCACGGTGTTACCGGAAGCGGAAAAACCGAGGTTTATACCAGACTTGCAGAAAAATGCGTTACCATGGGGAAGCAGGTTATCTTCCTGATACCCGAAATTGCCCTTACATATCAGACTCTTGCAAGATTTTATGCAAAATTCGGTGACAGAGTAAGTGTCCTGAACTCTTCAATGTCGGCAGGAGAGAGATTTGACCAGTGCGAAAGGGCCAAAAACGGGGATATCGATATAATCATCGGCCCAAGATCCGCACTGTTTACGCCATTTCCGAATATCGGGCTCATAATAATGGACGAAGAGCACGAATCAAGCTATAAATCGGAAAGTACTCCCAGGTATCACGCAAGAGAGGTTGCAAAAAAGATCTGTGAAATATCCGGAGCAACCTTTGTTATGGGTTCCGCAACCCCTTCGATAGAAAGCTATACCGCTGCCTTAAACGGCGGGATCACTCTTTTCAGGATGAATGAGAGAGCTACGGGCATCGGACTTCCCCGGACTGAGATAATCGACCTCAGGAAGGAATTATCCGGCGGAAACAGGTCGATGTTTTCAAGAACCCTGAAGGCACACATGGATGAAGCACTTGAACGGGGAGAGCAGATAATGCTCTTTTTGAACCGCAGGGGATTTTCCGGCCAGGTATCCTGCAGGGAATGCGGTAAGGTCATAATGTGCCCGCACTGTGAGGTTCCGATGTCGCTCCATACGGGCTCTAAACTTGTCTGCCACTACTGCGGAGAGATCACGGAGAAACCAGCCAAATGCCCTTCCTGCGGCTCTTCCTATCTTGCAGCGATCAAGGCAGGCACGGAGCAGGTTGAGGACAGGATCGTCAAGATGTATCCCGGAGTAAAGGTGCTCCGGATGGACAAGGATACAACTGCGGCAAAGGGTTCATACGATAAGATACTGTCTTCTTTTGCCGGAGGTGAAGCACAGATACTCATAGGAACGCAGATGATCGTAAAGGGGCATGATTTCCCGAATGTTACGGTCGTGGGTATACTTGCGGCGGATCTTTCTCTGGGAGTTCCGGATTACAGGGCATCCGAAAGGACCTTCCAGCTCCTTGCACAGGCATGCGGAAGAGCCGGAAGAGGCGATAAGCCCGGCATCAGCATAATCCAGACCTATCAGCCGGATCATTATGCGGTAAGATGTGCCGCGGCCCAGGATTATGAAGCTTTTTACGAAGAAGAGATCGCATACCGGGAGGCAGCCGGATATCCTCCGGTCACTCATATGCTTTGCATACAGCTTTTCGGACTCGATCAAAAGAAGACGGCTCTTCTTGCTGATGAGCTGTCAGATGTGATAAAGTCTAAAGGTCCTGTAAGGATACTTGGTCCGGCACCTGCCAATATAATGAAGGTCAAGGACTATTACAGATATGTCCTGTATGTCAAAGATGCCGATCAAAGCAGGCTTTCTGCGGTCAGGAGCATATCGGAAGAGTTTTTCAAGGATAAAGACATGGGTCAGATGTTCGTCCAGTTCGATCTTGATCCCATGAATCAGATATAAGAGGAGAAAGAAATGGCACTGAGAAATATCAGAGAATTCGGAGATCCCGTTCTTAATAAGGTCTGCATCGAGGTCAGAGAGATGACGGAGCGCAATAAACAGCTCATAGACGACATGTTCGAGACCATGTACGATGCAAACGGAGTAGGTCTTGCGGCACCCCAGGTCGGAGTGCTTAAAAGGATCGTTGTGATAGATACAACTGGAGAGGATCCGCTGGTTCTTATCAATCCCAGGATCACCGAGCAGGACGGAGAGCAGACCGGATACGAAGGCTGCCTCAGCCTTCCGGGGAAGACCGGCATCGTGACCAGACCCGCTCATGTCAAGGCCGTTGCCCTCGACAGGGATATGAATCCCATCGAGATCGAAGGCGAAGGACTTCTTGCAAGAGCCATCTGCCATGAGCTTGAGCATCTTGACGGACATCTTTACACCGAAAGGCTGGAGGGCGAGCTTATGGATACCGAGTCCCTTTCCGATGACGATGACGAAGAAATTCCCGAAGAGGAGTAATGCCATATGAAGATCCTGTTTATGGGAACTCCGGATTTTGCAGCCGGAAGTCTTAAAAGCCTTATAGATGCCGGATATGAAATATCAGCTGTTATCACTCAGCCCGACAGACCGAAGGGAAGGAGCGGAGCTCCCGTTTTCTCGCCCGTCAAGGAGGTTGCGGTATCTGCCGGTATTCCCGTTTTGCAGCCTGAGAGGATCAAAAGACCCGAGGAGACGGCAAAGCTTTTGGAATATCCCGCCGATATTTATGTGGTTGCGGCATTCGGACAGATCCTATCCAAAGAGATTCTGGAGCAGCCGAGATACGGATGCATCAATGTCCACGCATCGCTTCTTCCGAAGTACCGCGGGGCATCACCCATCCAGAGAGTCATCCTCGATGGTGAAAAAGAGACCGGAATCACGATAATGCAGATGAATGAGGGACTCGATACCGGAGACATCCTCTATCAGAAGAAATATGAGCTTTCACCCGTTGAAACCTTCGAAACTCTCCACGACAAGCTCATGGATCTGGGAGGAAAAGCACTTCTTGAGGTACTTCCCCTTATAGAAGAAGGTAAGGTAACGCCTGTTATTCAAGATGATTCCCTCAGCTGTTACGCTCCTTTGATAAAGAAGGAAGACGGATTAATTGATTTTAAGAAGACAGCGGAACAGATAGATTCACAGATCCGTGCATTCAATCCCTGGCCCGGCGCGTTTACCCGTCTTGAAGGTAAGACTCTCAAGATCTGGGAGGCATCTGTCTGTGAAAAAAGCGGAAAGCCCGGTGAGATCATTGATGTGGACAGGACATCATTTACCGTCGCATGCTCCGCGGGTTCGATCCGTGTGACCTCACTTCAGGCGGAAGGTAAAAAGAGAATGGACACTTCGGCGTTTCTTCTCGGAAATAAACTGAGCACCGGAACTGTACTTGGATGACCGAAATGGAAAATGTCAGATCGATCGCCCTTGATGCTTTGATGGAAGCTGAAGGCTCAAACGGCGGATACGGCAATTTAATAACTATCGTTCAGAATAAATACGATTATCTTGACCGGCGTGATAAGGCGTTCATCAAGCTCCTTTTCGAAGGAACCACAGAGCGCCGTATAACGCTGGATTTTATATTGGACAGAAAGTCCTCGGTAAAGACAGCGAAGATGAAGCCTGTCATCAGGAATATCCTGAGGATGGGAGTGTACCAGATCCTCTTTACGGACGCTCCGGGTTATGCGGTAGTAAAAGAGTCCGTAAATCTTGCCGGCAAACGAGGCTTCAAAGGTCTCGGCGGCTTTGTGAACGGAGTCCTCAGGGGGATACTCAGAGAAGTCGAGGCTTCCGAAACCAAAGATAACAATAGATATGAAATATTTCTTCCTAAGCCCGGTGAGTTTTCAAATGAGACATTTCTTGCAATTAAGTATTCCCTGCCTCCGGAAATAGCCAAAATCTTTACGGATGAATACGGAGAAAGAGCGGAGAAGATCCTTAGTGCCATGAACGGTATCAGGGGAGTGTCTCTCAGATTCAGATCGGGACTCAGCGATAAGGAGAGGGAAGAGGCTGTTAACAAAATCAAAGAAACTGATGTTATTTTAAAACAGAATCCGGAGATTTCCTTTATTTATCAGGCTTTTCACACCGGAGACATAAGAAGCCTTCCCGGATATGATGAAGGTCTTTTCAATGTCCAGGATGTCAGCTCCTGTAAAGCGGTTCTTGCCGCAGGCATTAAAGAGGGCGATAAAGTACTGGATTGCTGTGCTGCACCCGGCGGAAAAACCATTCTTGCATCAGAACTTGCAAAAAATAGCGGCTGTGTTACTTCATGTGACATTTCTGAAAGCAAAACCGACATTATAAAAGAAAATATCGACAGATTAAAATGTGATAATGTCGAAGTTCTGGTAAGGGATGCTTCGGTTCACCATCCGGAATCCGATGAGGGATATGATGTGGTCATCCTGGATGTTCCCTGCAGCGGACTCGGGGTCATCGGCAAAAAGCGTGACATCAAATACAATCTCACAAAAGAGGGACTGGATTCCCTGATCGGGCTTCAGAGGAAGATCATCGATGCCTGCGTACAATATGTCAAAAAGGGCGGAACACTTCTTTATTCGACCTGTACCGTAAGGCGTGCCGAAAATGAAGAACAAGTGTTATATATAACTGATAACTATGATTATGAAATTGTGGGAGATCCTGTGCAGCTCCTTCCCGATGAAGCCGAGCAGGATGGTTTCTTCTACTGCGTACTCCGAAGAAAACCATGAAACAGGGGGACGGTTCCTCTGTTTTTCCGGCGGGCCCGGGTTCGCTCAGAAATATTATGAAAGATATAAAATCGCTTACACTTGAACAATTAAAAGAGGAGATGGCTTCTCTCGGTGAAAAGCCGTTCCGTGCAGGACAGATATATAAGTGGCTCCATGTAAAGCTTGTAAGTTCTTTCGATGAGATGACCGATCTGTCTGCTGCACTCCGTGAAAAGCTTTCCTCGGAATATGAACTTACCGATCTTAAAAAACTCGAGGTCCAGGTATCGAAGGACGACGGAACGAGAAAATATCTTTTTGAGCTTTCGGACGGAAACACCGTCGAGAGCGTTCTGATGAAATACCATCACGGTAACTCTGTCTGCATATCATCACAGGTCGGCTGCAGGATGGGATGCAAGTTCTGCGCCTCAACCATAGGAGGCTGCATAAGAAGTCTAGAACCTTCCGAAATGCTTGACCAGATTTATAAGATAACAAACGATATCGATGAAAGAGTATCAAATGTTGTTGTAATGGGAATGGGAGAACCGCTCGATAATTTCAATAATCTCATCCGTTTCATAACATTAGTTACCGATGAGAACGGGCTGAACATCTCTCAGAGAAATATTACCGTATCAACCTGCGGACTTGTCCCGGAGATAAAAAAACTTGCGGATCTTCATTTATCGATAACACTCGCTATTTCATTGCATGCCGGAACCGATGAGAAGAGAAAGGCTCTTATGCCGATCGCCAATAAGTATTCCCTGGCGGAGCTGATCGATGCCTGCTCGTATTACTTTATGGAAACCGGCAGAAGACTGACATTTGAATACAGCCTGATAGCCGGTGTGAACGACAGAACGGAGGATGCCGATGAGATTGCCGGACTGGCCCGTAAAGTGGGAGCCCACGTAAACCTCATCCCGGTAAATCCTGTAACCGAGACGGGATTCAGACCCACCTCGGGCAAGGATACGAATGCGTTTAAGCAGGCCCTGGAAAAACGAGGCGTCAACTCGACCGTCAGACGTGAGATGGGACGTGATATCGACGGTGCCTGCGGGCAGCTCCGTAAGCGTATTATGGAAAAATAAACAGCTCTCGGGAGGGTGGCATAAGCCCCCTCTGTTTTATTTGCTTTACACCCTGAAAAATGGTAAAATCTACCCGCTATGGGCATAAGCCCCATAAGCCTTTTAAGGGACAAAAAGGTGCTTAAAGTATTTTCGTGTTCCGATACGGGACTCATGAGAAAAAATAATCAGGACTGTGTATTCACTTCAGACCTTCCGATGGGCGATCTTCTTAATGTATTTATCGTCGCGGACGGTATGGGCGGACATGCGGCGGGAGAGATGGCTTCGCGTACTGCGGTCAATACTATGATCGACAGCATCAAGGCCTCCAACGAAAACAATCCTTCGATCTCTCTTAAGAATGCGGTTCTGAAAGCCAACAAGGCCGTTTACGAGCTGTCGGTGGAAGAGACACTGACGGAAGGAATGGGAACGACCGTTGTTGCCTGCACCTTTATAGAGAATGTTGTCCAGGCGGTCAATGTGGGAGACAGCAGGATGTATGTCATCACTCCCAGGGAGATAAAGCAGATCACCGTCGATCATTCGCTTGTTGAGGAAATGATACGCAGGGGCGGGCTTACAAGAGAGAAAGCAAGATCCCATCCTGAGAAGAACGTGATCACGAGGGCGGTCGGAATCAAGCCCGAAGTTGAACCCGATATCTTCTCCCATATACTGGAAAGCGGCGATACCGTAATGCTCTGTACCGACGGTCTCACCAATATGGTCACGGATGAGAGGATCAGGCAGATAGTCAGCGGTTCGCCCGATGTGGCATCGGCTGCGGAAAAACTTATTAACGAAGCAAATGAGAACGGCGGACTCGATAATATTTCCGTAGTACTCATCAGATATGAGGATAATTAATTCATGGTCAAGATCGGAATGACAATCGCAGACCGCTACGAGATACTCGAGAAGATCGGTACCGGCGGAATGGCCGATGTATATAAGGCCGTCGATAACAAGCTTTCCAGGAATGTCGCCGTCAAGGTGCTCAAGCAGGAGTTTTCGGAGAATGAGAATTTCGTCTCCAAATTCCGTGTCGAGGCACAGGCTGCGGCAGGACTCATGCATCCCAATGTGGTCAATGTCTATGATGTAGGCGAAGAAGCCGACATCTACTACATTGTAATGGAACTTGTAGAGGGTATCACTCTCAAGAAGTATATTGAAAAGAAAGCACGTCTTTCTTTTGAAGAGGCCGTCAGTATCGCCATCCAGGTCGGAATGGGTATCGAGGCCGCACATGAAAAGCACATTATTCACAGGGATATCAAGCCCCAGAATATCATCATTTCCCTTGCGGGCAAGGTTAAGGTCACCGATTTCGGTATCGCAAAGGCTGCTACCAGCAATACCATAACCTCCAACGTTATGGGATCTGTTCACTATACCTCGCCCGAGCAGGCAAGAGGCGGTTACTCCGATGAAAAGAGTGATATCTATTCACTCGGTGTTACCATGTTCGAAATGCTCACGGGAAGGGTTCCTTTCAACGGTGAGACCACCGTTGCCATTGCAATCAAGCATATCCAGGAGCCCATGCCTTCACCCAGGGATTTCGTTCCGGAGATCCCTTATTCCCTTGAAGACATAGTTCTTAAATGCTGCGAGAAGTCACCCGACCGCAGATATCAGAATATGCAGGAGCTTGTTGAGGACCTCAAGCAGTGCCTGCTTACTCCCGATGCCGATTTCGTAGTCCGTTCCGGTGTTGAATCCGAAGGCACCAGGACCGTGACCGATGAGGAGATGGAGGAGATCAAGAACAGCACCGCCGATTATAACGATTATTATCCCGAAGAGACTTCGAATACCGCTCAGATGAGACTTGCCGAAAGTGATTACTACGGCGACGAAGAAGACGATGAAGTCGGTATGGGACACCACTCCGGTGATTATGACGGACCTTCCAGGATGGAGAAGATCACCACTGCACTGTCGATACTTGCCGGTATCGTCATCGTGATGATCATCATATTCCTTGCGATCAAGATCATCGGAAACAGGATGGATTCTCCGGGTGATTCCGGTAACGGCGGAAGCAATTTGGTCATCAACGATCAGGGACAGGGAACCGTAGAAGTCAAGGAAGTCGTAATGCCCTCAGTTGTGGGTTCCGATATAGAAAGTGCCAAGAACGCACTTGTTGCTCTCGGCATCAATCCCCTTGTTGATTTCCAGGAGTCCGAGACCATCGCATCCGGTATCGTCATCAGCTGTGATGTCGAAGCCGGAACGACTATAATCTCGGGAACCAATGTAAATCTGCTCGTAAGCTCCGGAACCGATTCCGTAGAAATGCCCGACGTTGTCGGCAAGGCCATTAATGAAGCTAAGCTCACTCTCGAACTCAGCGGCTTTACCGTAAATATGGAAGAAGCAAGCTCGGACGAGATACCTCAGGGCTATGTCATCTCCACCAATCCCGAAGCAGGTGTAATGGCTGCAAAGGGTGTATCTGTCACCGTTACGGTCAGTGTCGGAGCTACCGACGTCAAGGTCAGGGTTCCCCGCATCATAGGTCTTGATGAAACAGATGCTACCGTTACCTGTATAGAGAATGAACTCAGTATAGGCAGGATCACTTATGTTCCTTCTGCCGATATTCCCGCAGGCATGGTCTGCTCGCAGTCACTTGCGGAAGGTACATATGTCAGCGAAGGAGCCGTGATCGATTTTGAAGTAAGCTCCGGGCCCGAAGTTCACACATATAAGTGTAATCTCAATGTATCCGCACCTTCATCGGTCGAGGCGCCCGATTATATAAGCGGTACAGAGGTCAAGCTCAGACTGGTAGGCTCGGACGGAAAGGTGCTTCTCGAACAGACAACAAGGGAATTCCCTTATACGTCGAATTTCTACGGAATAGGATGTCCTTCCGGAATCCTGACGTTGACATATACTGTTCCAACGGAACCGGTTAAGGATGAAAACGGAAGTGTTATCACCCCCGGTGGATCAGTAGAGAAATCCTTCACAAGAGAGATCGTTTTCACACAGGAAGATACTTGATGGATTTCGTTAAGGGCAAGATAATCAAAGGCATCGGAGGCTTCTATTACGTAACCTCGGGTTCGCTTGTATATGAATGCAGAGCAAAAGGGGCTTTCCGAAAGGAAGGCCTCAAGCCGCTTGTAGGGGATGATTGCGTGATAGATGTGATCGATCCCGATAAGAATATCGGTAATGTTTCGGATATACTTCCGAGGAAGAATTCTCTTTTCAGACCGGAAGTAGCAAATGTTGATATGATACTCATCATATTTGCAGTGAAAGATCCGGATCCATCTCTTAATCTGTTAGATAGATTCCTCATTAATCTGGAAAAAGAAAAACTGCCATGTGTCATAGCTTTCAACAAAGAAGATATCGACACAGATTCGCTCGGATCGGAGTTTGTATCGGTCTACAGAAAAGCGGGATACGATGCGAGACTCATAAGTGCCAGGACGGGAGAGGGCTTTGAAGAACTTAAAAATACCCTGAGTGGCAAGACCACGGCACTTGCGGGACCCAGCGGAGCGGGCAAATCATCTACGATAAACAGACTCTTCGGTAAAGAGATATCCGAAACCGGAGAGATAAGCAAAAAGATAAGCAGGGGTAAGAACACGACGAGGCATTCCGAGCTGTTCATGATCGCAGGGGACACATATATCTGTGACACTCCGGGCTTTACCAGCTTTGAGAACAGGGATGTTACCGAAGAAAACCTCTGGACCTTCTATCCCGAATTTGCGCAGTTTGAGAAAAACTGCAAATTTGCGGGATGCTCACATGTTTATGAAAATGACTGCGGTATCAAGACCGGCGTGGAGAACGGGGAAATCCCGCGCATCAGGTACGAAAATTACTGCAGGATATATGAGGAACTGGCTTCAAGGAAAAAATACTGATCTTTTTTCAAAACAGGAGGTACGCCTATGAAGATCTATGTCAACGTTAATGCTGCCCGTGGGGGAAACGGCAGCAAAGAGTCTCCTTTCAAAGCCATCCAGGATGCGGCAAACATCGCCGTAGCCGGAGATGAGATCATCGTTGCTCCCGGAATCTACAGGGAGTATGTAAATCCCAAAAATGCAGGACGAGAAGATGCAAGGATCACCTACACATCGGAGAAGCCCTTAAAGGCAGTGATCACCGGTGCGGAGGTTGCTTGCGACTGGAAAAAGTACAAGGGATCCACATATGTCACAAGGATCGACAATACCGTATTCGGCGCTTACAACCCTTATATTCAGGAGGTTGAAGGCGACTGGTACTTTGCCGACAATCATATGCATACAGGTAACGTATTCCTTAACGACCGTATGATGTATGAGACCGGAACACTTCAGGAATGTCTTGACGGCAAGGTATACGACAGAAGCTGGGAACCTGAGTTCTCGGTTTACAAGTGGTACTGCGAGCAGGATGAAAAGACTGATGAGACCGTAATCTACGCCAACTTCAAGGACAAGGATCCGAAAAAAGAGAAAGTGGAGATAACCGTACGCAGGAACTGCTTCATGCCTACGGAAAAGTACAGAAGCTATATCACCCTTTCGGGATTCACCGTATGTAAGGCGGCAACCACCTGGGCACCTCCCGCAGCATTTCAGGACGGAATGATCGGAGCACACTGGTCAAAGGGATGGATCATCGAAGACTGTGATGTTTACGGATCGAAGTGCTGCGGTATTTCCTTCGGTAACTATTCCCAGGAAAATAATGACAATTACTTCTTCCATAAGCATGTAAAAAGTCCTACCCAGATGGAGAGGGATGCTGTATGCCGTGCCCAGTATGACGGCTGGACCAAGGAGACCGTCGGCGGACATATAGTCAGAAGATGCCACATACATAACTGCGAACAGACCGGTATCGTGGGAAGAATGGGATGCGTATTTTCAATAATCGAGGATAACCACATCCATCACATCAACAATATGCAGCAGCTCGGAGGAGCGGAGATTGCGGGAATCAAGTTCCATGCTGCGATCGATGTCATCTTCAGAAGAAATCATATCCATCACTGCTGGATGGGAATATGGTGCGACTGGCAGGCGCAGGGAACCCGTATCACTCAGAACTTCCTTCATGATAACTGCTTCCCTGAATTCATAAAGGCTGGTCCCGACCGTTTCGACCAGGATCTGTTCGTAGAAGTAGGACACGGTCCCACGCTCATCGACAATAACATCCTCCTTTCACCCTGCTCGCTCCGTATAGCTACACAGGGCGTTGCGATGGTGCATAACCTTGTATGCGGATCGTTCGTCATGGTCGGAGGCGGAGTCGATTCCATCGTAAACGGACAGCGCGAACCCCGCTATACTCCTTACCATATTGCACACCGCACCGAGGTCCTCGGTTTTATGACGATCCTTCACGGTGATGACAGATTCTACAATAACATCTTCATCCAGAACACCAAGATCCCCAAGGATTACCTCAAGGGATGGGATCCAAAGCGTCAGCCTACCAATCTTGAAGTCGGAACGCATGTCTGGGATGAGTATCCTCTCTACGAGGACTGGATCGAGCTTTTTGACATCGGTAAGCGCCGACCCGATATGGGCAAGCTTGCTGCCGGACACTTCGGTCATCTCCCTGTCTGGATCCATGGAAACGCTTACTTTAACGGTGCCGGGGCTTTCAAGCATGAGAAGGATCACCTCGTTGACAAGAAGACCAAGGCATTCGTAAAGCTTGAGGAAAAGAAGGGCAAGTATACGCTCAAGACCAATGTCTTCGACCTTGTAAAGGATTTCAAGGTACACATGATAGATACTGAAACCCTCGGAAAGGCATTCGAGCCCGAAGAGTATTACGAGAATCCGGACGGAACTCCGATAACCTTCAATACCGACTACTTCGGAAATAAGAGAGGACTTAAGGTTATACCCGGACCGTTCGCTAAGGATGAGCTTTCAGACGGGATCGTTTGGGAAGATAAATAATTCAGGAGATTTTATATGGCACACATTGTAGTCAACACCAAAAAGAGCAAGGGCACCATCAATAAGAATATCTACGGACAGTTCGCCGAGCATCTCGGAAGATGCATTTATGAAGGCGTTTTCGTCAAGGAAGAGGATGGCATCCCCAATGTAAACGGCATGAGATGCGATGTCGTTAACGCGCTTAAGAACATCAAGGTTCCCGTCATCAGATGGCCCGGCGGATGCTTTGCGGACACCTATCACTGGATGGACGGAATCGGCCCCGCCGAAAAAAGAAAGAAGATCGTCAATACCAACTGGGGTGGCGTTACCGAAGACAATTCCTTCGGAACCCATGAATTCCTCGAGCTCTGCAAACAGGTTGGTGCGGATCCCTATATCTGCGGAAACGTAGGCTCCGGAACCGTTCAGGAGATGAGCGACTGGGTAGAGTACTGCAATATGGGCGGTGTATCACCCATGGCAGAGCTTCGCAGACAGAACGGTCAGGACGAGCCCTGGAATGTTAAATACTGGGGTATCGGTAACGAAAACTGGGGATGCGGCGGTAACATGACTCCCGAGTTTTATGCCGATGAGTGCAAGAGATATTCCACCTTCGTAAGAAATTACGATAACGATCATCCCGTTTACAAGATCGCATGCGGTGCAAACGGGGATGATATCAACTGGGCCAAGGTCGTTGCAGAGAAGGCAGGACAGTTCGTCGATGCACTTTCTCTACACTATTACACCGTTCCCGGAACCGGCTGGTTTAACAAGAACAGTGCTACAGAATTTTCAAGGACCGATTATTTCGAAACTGTCAAAAAGACTCTTAAGCTCGGCGAGATCATGGATGAGAATATTGCTGTTCTTAAGAGGGCTTCCAAGGATGACCACCAGCTTAAGCTCATCGTTGATGAGTGGGGCAACTGGTTCGAGGTTGAGCTCGGAACAAATCCCGGTTTCCTTTACCAGCAGAATACCATCCGTGATGCGGTCATCGCAGGCCTTAATCTGAACATGTTTGGTGACAGATGCGATACCGTTGTGATGGCCAATATCGCACAGATGATCAATGTTCTCCAGGCGATGATCCTCACAGACGGACCCAAGATGATCCTTACTCCCACCTATCATGTATATGACCTCTTCAAGGATCACATGGATGCACGCCATGTCGAAAGCTATGCCGAAACGGAAGACCTTAAGGATGGCGATTACGAGATCCCTTCACTTTCCGTTTCTTCAAGCGAAAAAGACGGCAAGTTATGTATCACTGTTGTCAACACCGATCCCGATAAGGAAGCGGAGATCGATATCATCGTCGGAGGAGTTAAGGTCAGCAGTGCGGCTGCAAAGACCGTTGCAGGCAGCATCACCGCCCACAACACCTTCGATGCACCGGAGACCGTTAAGATCACGGAGATACCTGCCGAGGTAACAGACGGCGGCACCGGAATCAAAGTAAAGCTTCCCGCAAGCAGCGTAACATCGATCGCAGCTGTCGAAGCATAAGCAACAGAGAAAACAGCAGAACCGTCCCCCTGTTTTCTCAGATAAATTCGCGTTATAATTTGTTGGACAGATCAAAAAACGGGTGAACGTAGGAACCGTCCCCATGTTCACTCCAAGCGAAGGAGCCTGAAATGGCAGAATATTCCATCCTTTATACGGAGATTAATTTCTTTTCTTTTTTGCTCATGGCGATAGTACTGAGCAAGAATATGGGCCTGTCCAAAATGGTGGCCCAGAGGAATTTCTCCATGGCTATCGCATCCGAGATGTTATTCGTCCTGTCGGATACGGTATTTGTACTCATCAATGAGGGGACCGTAAGTCTCGGTGCATACACGCCAGCAGCCAGGATCGTGTGTAGGACCGTGTACTATTTTGCGACGGTATTGATGTGCTATTACTGGTTCATGTATTTTGAGTACATGTCGGATTCAATCTTTGTTAAGACTAAGCTCCTGGGCAAGGTTTCCTCTGTTTTTGTATGGATCCTTTCGGTGCTTCTTGTTTTAAATCTCTTTATCGGATTCCTGTTCTATGTGGACGGAAACGGTGCATATCACAGGGGTTCTTATTTTATCCTCACATATATCCTTGCTTACGTATATGTGGTTCTTGCTTTTATTCACGCACTTGTCAGACTTATAAGGAGCAGGGATGAGAATGAAAAGAAAACCCTTAAGGTCATACTTCTTTTCCCTATAGCTCCGGGAGGAGCCGGGATCTTACAGTTCATATATCCCAGGTTCCCGATCGCTTGTGCGGTTCTTGCCATTACAACGGCACTTTTGTATCTGAACTGGATCGACCAGCTCATCTCTCTGGATCCGCTTACGGGACTTAATAACAGAAAACAGATGAAGCATTTTTATCAATCCTGGGTCAGGAACCGTTCGGACGAGACCACTATGTACCTGATGATGATCGATGCCAATAAGTTCAAGGCGATCAACGATACCTACGGTCATGTTGAGGGGGACAGGGCGCTTAAGAATATCGCCGATGCTCTCAGACTCGGATGCAGGGACCTTGCGAAAAGAACCACTATCTCCAGGTACGGCGGTGACGAATTCTCTGTCATGTTCGAAACTTCAAGCCGGGAAGAGTGCGAGAAGCTTAAAGCGGGTATCAAGGAGAAACTCGCTCTGATCAATAAGGAGACTGAGGTTCCATTTGACCTTACGGTGAGCATCGGAATAGCATCCACATCCGGAAACCTTACACTTAAGCAGCTTATCGGGGATGCCGATGAGGATATGTACGAGGAAAAGAAGAACGCCGGCGGGCGCTGACCTATGGAAAAATGTAAGCTCTGCCTGATCCGTGACATGGCGGAAAAGGCCGATATTTATGAATATGTGAAGAAAACCAGGTCTATGCTCCCGGATGAGGAGAAGGCTTCCGATGAGCTTTATGAAGAGCGTTTAAACGTCTGTACGTCCTGTGGCAGTCTTCTTGCCGGGACGTGTGCAAAATGCGGCTGCTACGTGGAAATCAGGGCCGCTTCCGCATCCACTCATTGCCCGGTTTCAAAATGGTGAAAAAAGTGAACAGGGGGAACCGTCCCCCTGTTCACACATCCCTCCGGAAATTCCCGAAAAAATAGCATAAATTAAGGAAATATGGTAAAATACTCCTGTTATGGACATAACCGTTGACGGGCTGAAAATACCATATAAATTCACCGGTTCCGGTGAGACCACGGCAGTCATTTTACAGGGATGGGGAACGACCTATCCTCTTTATGATGTTGTGGCGAATACGATCGCATCCAAATACCGTGTTCTTCAGTTCGATCTTCCCGGTTTCGGCAGCGGCCAGGAGCCTCCCGAGAGCTGGACCGTCGATCAGTTCACCGACTTTTTTATTAAGCTCATGGAAGCACTTGAGATCAAAAAGTGCGTTCTTATAGGCCATTCCTACGGCGGACGCATGGTCATCAAGCTTGTCGCAAGAGAGAATATCCCCTTTGAGATAGAACAGATCGTACTTATAGACTCTGCCGGAGTTATGCCTAAGCGGAGCTTCGCTCAGAAGGTAAGAGTATTCAGATACAAGATCCTTAAAAAGGTCCTGTATTTTAAACCCGTTTATCTGCTGTTCTCGGAACTCATCGAGCTCTGGAAGTCAACCCAGGGTTCCGAGGATTACCGAAATGCCAGTCCCGTCATGAAGGGCTGTCTTGTAAAAGCTGTCAACGAAGATCTCACACATCTTTTTGAAAAGAATAAATATGACACACTACTTATCTGGGGTGACAAGGACGATGCCACTCCCTTAAGTGATGCCAAGACCATGGAAAAGCTGATGCCCTCCGCAGGACTTGCGGTGATACCGGGCACAGGTCATTTTTCCTTTGCGGAAAATGTTCCCATGTTCACCGGAATAATGAAAGCCAATTTCGGGATTGAATAAATGCAGGGTGAAGATTTTTTCAGCAGCATAGAGTTCTGGGGAAGCGTAGCATTATCGCTTCTCTTTATCGTGCTCGCGGCATGGGCTTTTTTCGTGACCCTAAGATTTAATCTTCATATGCTCCAGCTGAACGGCTATGACAATGAAGAGCATGCCCACTGGCTCAGGAACAACCGCGGAAAGCAGAGACAGCTCATCTTTTTACTGCTCTGTGCTGTGATGATGGGCATTTATTCCGCTCCCGTAACTGCGATCATAAGCATTTTGTTCCTCATACTCGATATCAGGATATATCTTTTCCTTAAGTCGGTATTTACGAAAAAGAAACTGGTAATGACAACCAGGGCAAAGAGACTTGTTTTCACATCAAGCCTTCTGTTTGTCATCATCGTTGCAATCGGGGAAGTCGCAGAGAACTGTCTTCACTATGCAGGCGGAATGGCCACAGCGCTCCTTGGCATATTCCTTACGCCTTACATACTGATGCTTGCGAACATACTGAACCGTCCTGCCGAAAAGTGCGTAAGGCAGTATTACATAAACGATGCGAAAAGGATACTTAAAGATAATCCCCACATCAGGATAATCGGCATCACCGGAAGCTACGGCAAGACTTCGCTCAAGTTCTACCTGAACACGCTTCTTTCCGTGAAATACAATGTACTTGTCACACCCGAAAGCTACAACACTCCGATGGGAGTCGTTAAGACCATAAGGGAGAAGATGAAGAGCACCCACGAGATATTTGTCTGTGAGATGGGTGCACGTAAAGTGGGAGAGATAAAAGAGATCTGCGATATCGTTCACCCGCAGGACGGACTCATCACCTCCATAGGTCCCCAGCATCTCGAGACTTTCTTTAACATGGACAACATCGTTAAGACCAAGTTTGAGCTCGGCGATGCGCTTCCTGAAGGCGGACTCCTTTTCCTGAACGGTGATAATGAATACATAACCGGAAATGCCGGAAATTATAAGAATACCGTCATGTACGGCGCGGGTAATGCTAACGGTTACAGAACAGAGAATGTAAGCGTATCCGATATGGGCACCACATTCACCGTTATCGCACCTGACGGTGAAAAGGAAGAATTCACCACAAGGCTCATCGGCGGACATAATGTCATAAATGTACTCGGCGCGATTGCAGTGGCACATGCTTACGGAATTCCTCTCGCCGATCTTAAGATCCCGGTAAGAAGACTTCAGCCCGCAGAGCACAGACTCCAGCTCCTTGACAGAGGAAGTGTTACCGTCATCGACGATACCTTTAATTCGAATCCGATAGGTTCGAAAGCTGCAGTTGAGATGCTCGCGTTATTCGACGGAACCAAGATCCTCATCACTCCGGGGATGGTCGAGCTCGGTGAAAAGGAAGAAGAGTACAATTTCAAGTTCGGTACCTATGCGGCTGACTGCTGCGATTACATATTCCTTGTGGGCGTAAAGAGAACAAAGCCCATCTACGAAGGGGTTCTTTCAAAGGGATTTGATAAGAGCAGGCTTAAAGCCGTTGATACATTGCAGGATGCCATGAATCTTGCGAACGCACTCAAGTGCGAAAAGAAAAAATACATCCTTCTTGAGAATGACCTGCCGGATAACTATTGATCGATAAGGAGAGATATGTATGGGAAAATTATCTGAGAAGAACACATTTGCAAAAGTACTGCTGATCATTGCTCTGTTCTTTGTGGTTATTTCGATCATCCTATCCTGGAGATACTATAAATTCGTGTTTATGGATAAGGGTATTTTCGGTTTTTATGATTTTGCCGCACAATTATATCCGTCCGGATACGCAGTATTCTATACGGCCCTGCAGATCCTGAATTTTCTGACGTATATACTGTTTCCGGTTTTATGGATAATGTGGATACTCACCATTTCTGCGGGTGCAAAGTCTCTTCGCGTTCCCATCATAATAACATTTGTATATTATGTTTTTAATCTCTGCACTGTACTGGCTTCCGTTGTGATCTACCGTGAATCGGTATTTAATACCGTCAGACTATGCGGATTGCCACTTCTTCTCTTTATGGCATGGCTTATGCTCGTCATAGGTTCGGGAAAAGCATTAAAGCTTGTTTTTGCCATATTGAGATGGATCGTTGCTGCGGCATATATTTTGTCCGATATCAGGTTGGAGATGAGTTACATCAGGGCTCTCGCACACGGATCGAAGGATTTTATCGCCTCCATGCTGGCAGTGACGTCAGATCTCATTGCGGATCTGATCATAGCAGTATTTGTGCTCTGGATACTTAAGCCGGAGCTGTTCGATAAAAATAAATAAGCTTATTATTGTTTGTTTTTTACGGAGCCGGTGAATGAGAAATGATTTTAAGAATAACGCTCTGATATTGGCAGTCATTTCGCTGGTGACAAGAATATTGTTCTTAACAATATTTGCCCTGACGATCAGAGATTCGTGGGGACCTTTGATTGTGGTTTATTCCATAGTGTTTATCCCCCACATTCTGACAATTGTTTCAACAAAGGTCAGAAACAGTATTTCCGAAAAACTGTCACATGGGACATTTGTTTTATCGATCATCTTTCTTGTTTTTGATGGGTTAATGATCCTGGGAATGTTTACGTCACTTAACAGCGCACCTTTTTATGCCTGGGGCATAATGGCTTTATGCGATTTTCTGAATATCCATGCGAACTTCTTGATCCTGAACGGGTGCAAGGAAGTAAGAAACAGATATAATGGTGATCTGCAGGAATATGATTCTGCATCTCCGGATTTTAAGTTTGATGAGGCTATTGCAAAATTACAAAATGCCGATTCGGTAAAAACTGTTGTCGAAGAAGAAACAACCGATACTTCGGATGAAACAGATTATTAAGATCCGGATGAGAAGTATATGGAGGCTATGATAAATGAAAACTAGAATTGCTCTTATGTACGGCGGAAGAAGCGTTGAGCATGAAGTATCCGTCATATCCGGAATTCAGGCTTATATGGCGATAGACAAGGAGAAGTATGAGATCACTCCCGTTTATCTGACCAAGAATAACGAGATGTACGTGGGAGAGGATATAGGAAAGATCGAAAGCTACCGTGATATCCCCGCACTCCTTGGAAGGTCCACACGCGTCATCATGATAAATGAAGGCGACGGAGTACATATGGTCAGCCACAAGGCAGGCATCTTCGGTAAAAAGACGGACATCCCCGTAGACCTTGCATTCCCTGTTGTTCACGGAACAAATGTCGAAGACGGTGCTCTTCAGGGATATTTCAAGACTCTGGGACTTCCTTTTGTGGGATGCGATGTTACCGCCTCCGCAGTCGGAATGGATAAGTATGTACAGAAGGCGGTGCTCAAAGATAACGGAATTCCCGTTCTGGACAGCTACATCTACACAATGGCTGATTATGAGAAGATGGATGCTCTGATGAACGATATCGAGGAAAAGATCGGCTATCCCGTGATCATCAAGCCTTTTAATGCAGGATCAAGTGTAGGCATCACGGTTGCCAAGGACAGATCGCAGCTTTCCAAAGCAATCGATGAAGCATATTCATATGCCAGAAAGATAATCGCAGAGCATGCCATAATAAAGCTTCGTGAGATCAACTGTGCTGTACTCGGTGACGAAAATGTTGCCGAGGCTTCCGAGATCGAAGAGCCCCTCCACAGTAAGGATATCCTCAGCTATGAGGATAAGTACTGCTCGGGCGGAGGCAAGAAGACCGGTGCGTCACAGGGTATGGCGGGAGTTTCGAGAAAGATCCCTGCGGAGGTTTCTGACGAGATGAGGGAAGAGATCCGTGCCATGGCGGTTAAATCCTTCCAAAAGCTTGGATGTAACGGTGTTGCCAGAATTGATTTCATGATCGATGAAGAGACCGGAAAGTTCTACTATAACGAGATAAACACCATACCCGGTTCACTCGCATTCTATCTCTGGGAAGCACTGGGAATGAAATACAGAGAGCAGCTCGACAGAATGGTTGAACTTGCGCTTAAGCGTGTTCGCGAAGAGGCTGCGGTTACGTATTCTTTTGACACAAATATCCTGAGCGGTGCCGTGCTCGGCGGCAGTAAAGCCGGCAAACTGTGATATTGGGAAATAGGGGAGAATAACTTATGCACAAAGATTCATCTTTTGAAAATGTCCATGTCCTCGGAAGAGGAACCAAGCGCGACGGGTTTCTGGATCTTATCTGGACTGCAAGCGGTCTTGAGTTCGATATGAATGCATCGGAACTCGGACTTGCCTTCAAGGGTGGTTCATCGGGGACCATGCCCTGGATCAGTGTCTGCATGGACGGAAAATGGCTTGCGCGCATTCCTGTGCAGGAAGGTACTAATAAACTCACACTGTTTAAGGGGATGGATCCTGATGTAAAACACAGGGTAAGGATCATCAAGGATTTCCAGGCTGAAGTCGATACACACGAAAATTCGCTAAAGATCACGGAGATTTTCTATGAAGGAAGGATCTGTAAGCCCGAAGATAAGAAGTACAAGATTGAATTCGTAGGTGACAGCATAACAAGCGGTGAAGGAATCCTCGGAGCTCACGAGGAGCTTGACTGGATCCCTGCATATTTCAGCTCTGTAAGAAATTATGCGGTAATGACAGCCGATGCCCTGAATGCCGATTTCAGGCTCATATCCCAGAGCGGATGGGGCATAGTGAGCGGATATGATAATGATCCGCACAAGGTTGTTCCCGCAATCTACGACAGCCTTAACGCCAGGATGAATATTGAGGATTACGATAACGCCAGCTGGAAGACCGATGCTGTTGTCATTAATCTGGGAACCAATGACGGCGGAGCGTTCGACAGCTTGCCTTATACAGATCCTGCCGACGGAAAGGTATATAAGAACAAAAAGCTCGCTGACGGCAGCTACGATCCCAAATCTCTTGCGCGGATTGAAAAAGGGATCAAGGATTTCCTGAAGCATTTAAGAGAGAGAAATCCCGAAGCACATCTTCTGTGGGTGTTCGGAATGCTCGGATGGGGACTTGCGGATACGATTGAAAAAGCCGTGTCTTCATACATCGATGAGACCGGAGATAAAAATGCCGCTTTCCTTAAGCTTGAAGAGGCAAAGGGTGAAGCGTTCGGATCAAGAGGTCATCCGGGATATGAGAATCATAAAGCCGCTTCGGAGGCTATAGCAGGATATCTTAAAAATTTATTGTAGTGATATTTGGATATGTTTTCACGCTTCAATCACATATGATCTAAAGAGGAGAGAAAAATGAGTTACTTGGAACTTCAGAACGGAAGCGATATAAGAGGTATCGCACTTGAAAATGAAACGGGAGAGAAGGTCAACCTCACAGACAAGGCCGCATGTGATCTTGCCGCGGCATTCGTTAAATGGATAGCTGCAAAGACAGGAAAGACCGATATCAGGATCGCAATAGGACGCGACTCGAGACTTACCGGAGAATCTCTTCTTGCATCATCCGCAAAGGGGATCATTTCCGAGAACGGAAAAGCATTTGATCTCGGACTTGCATCAACACCCGCGATGTTCATGTCAACCGTACTCGGCGACGACCCTTACGACGGAAGCATCATGATCACCGCAAGCCACCTTCCCTGGTACAGGAACGGAATGAAGTTCTTTATCGCAAGAGGCGGACTTGAGAAAAATGAGATAAAAGAGATAGCTGCGATCGCTGACGGAATTGCCGCAGACGGAAGGGAAAGCAAGGAGTATGCCGCTCCCGGGAAGGCTTCATTCATGGATACCTATACAGGATATCTGAGAAGCAAGATCACAGACGGATGCGGAAAGGGAGATATGCCTCTTTCCGGTCTTCACATAGTTGTTGATGCAGGTAACGGTGCGGGAGGATTCTTTGTAAGGGATGTTCTCGAAAAACTCGGAGCGGATACAACCGGAAGCCAGTTCCTCGAGCCCGACGGACATTTCCCCAACCATATTCCCAATCCCGAGAACAAGGATGCCGCAGAGGCGATAAAGGTTGCCACGGTTAATTCCAAGGCTGATCTCGGAATCATCTTCGATACCGATGTCGACAGAGCGGGTGCAGTTCTTCCTGACGGTAAGACTCTCACAAGAAACGATCTGATCGCGGCACTTGCATCGATCGCGCTTAATTCAAATCCCGGAACAACGATCGTTACCGACTCAGTTACAAGCGACGGACTTGCAAGATTCATCAAGTCAAAGGGCGGTGTGCACAAGAGATTCAAGAGAGGATACCGCAATGTTATAGATGAGGCCATAAGACTTAACGAGTCCGGCACGGATTCACAGCTTGCCATCGAGACCAGCGGGCACGGTGCATTCAAAGAGAACTATTTCCTTGACGACGGCGCATACCTGATGGTTAAGCTCCTCATCGAAATGGGTAAAGGAAACAATATCGCATCACTCATTAACGGTCTTGAAGAGCCTGCTGAGAGTGTAGAGCTCAGATTCCATGTAGGTGATGTGCCCGATCTTCAGGCAAACGGAGATCGTATACTGAAGGCTCTCGAAGATGCCGCTTCATCCGTGGAAGGCTGGAGCCTTGAAAAAGAAAACTTCGAGGGAGTAAGGGTCAACTGCGACGCATCTCACGGAAACGGATGGCTCCTTCTCAGAAAGTCTCTGCATGAGCCCATCATGCCACTCAACATTGAGAGTGATACAAAGGGAGGAGCACTCATCATTGCGAAAGCACTTTTTTCTATCATTGCCGATGAGAAGACTCTCGATCTTACACCTATAAAAGATTTCTGCAACTGTTAATCGACTTACGGAGGATAATACATGTTCTGTATGAAATGTGGGTCACAGATGCCCGAAGGAACCAAATTCTGTATAAACTGCGGAACACCCATGGCGACGGAAGCTCCCGTGCAGTCAGTGCCCCAAACTCAGGCACCCGTACAGCCTCAACCTGCAGCACCTGTTCAGAACGCTGTTCCCGTACAGCCTCAGGTACAGGCCCCTGTACAGCCTGAAGCACCTGTTCAGAACGCAGCTCCTGTGCAGCCCCAGGCGCCCGCTACTCCGTATTTTCAGCCTGTTTATGATACGACTCCCGCTCCCATGCCGGTTATGCAGCCTGTGAATGAGGCTCCCGCCCGGAAAAAGAAGAAGGGTGGACTCATCGCTGTCGTCGTAGTCCTGATCCTTGCACTTCTCGGCGGAGGCGGATTCGGCGTATATAAGTATCTGTCCGGCAGAGAGCCCGAAGAACCCGTAGTCGACACCCCCGATCCTAAACCGACAGACGATCCCGAGCCCGAAGAGACTCAGGCAAAACAGACTATCATGCTCTATATGATCGGTTCCGATCTTGAGAGTGAAGCCGGACTTGCTACCGCAGATCTTGTTGAGATAAGCAAGGTAAAGCTTACCGATGACACCAATCTGGTTATCCAGACCGGCGGATGCACGGACTGGGATAATACTTTCTGTAAGGACAATACCGTTCAGAGATTCATTTATGAGAATGGAAAGTTCAAGGAGCTCGATGACCTCGGCAAGGTATCGATGGTTGAGCCGGAAACACTTACTGACTTTATCGAATTTGCCGCTGATGAATATCCCGCAGACGATTATATCCTTATTCTCTGGGATCACGGCGGTGGAATCCCCATCGGATACGGATTTGACGAGCTGTATCCCAACGATACCCTTGCTGATTATCAGATAGGGAATGCCATTGATGAGAGCGGTGTTCATTTTGACAGCATTATCTTTGATGCCTGCAATATGTGCTCACTTGAAGTCGGCCTGGCACTCAAGGACGGCGCCGATTATCTGATCGGAGCCGAAAGCTATGTAAACGGCACCGGGCTTTCATATACCAACTGGATCAACCTTCTTGCCGACTCACCCGTTTCCGAAGGAGAATACAGGGAAATGGTAGTATCCGATTACATGGATTTCTGCCAGTCAAGAGGCATGGTCGCTTCAATGTCCGTTATCTCCCTCAGTCATATTGAAGGAGTTTACGATGCATACAACGAGTACATCGGACTTCTTAAGAGTGATCTTGAAAGCAAACAGTATGCGGGGATCACGACCGCAAGAGACAACTGCGGAGTTTATATGGGTACCGATTCGGTCGATCTCGTAACTCTTGCAAATAAGTATGAGAACACGGCATCAACAGCGCTTATCAATTCCGTTGTAAATGCGGT
>JAILOC010000180.1 GCA_024691045.1 Lachnospiraceae bacterium
GGGATTGGAGAACACTTCGATAGTAAGGGGTTCTGAAGGAGTATAGTTATTATCGGGTGTTGCACCCTTGAAATATGAAAGGGGAACGTAGGTCTTGCCATCCATAAAGCGGTCCTTGAGGAACTGGAGCTCCATTGTGCTAAGAGGCTGGGGCCCCTTAAGGAAATTAAGCATTTCGATGCCTGCATCCGTATTAACTGCGTAGGCGCAGAGCGCACATACGGTAAGGGCTGCGGTTTTGAAAGGCGAATCCATTGAACACTCCGGAAGGGCCTGAAGCTCTGCAAGACTTCCGGGGATGTCCTTAAAGGTGAAGCTTTCCGTCTGCTTGCCTGATGCAGCAGATGCACTGCGGACCGCATCACCTACGGCATTTCCGATCTCCTGAGCGGCCTTGCTTTTGATCTGATCCAATAATCCCATAAACTCTCCTTTCGTTAGATGACCCCTTTTATCATTTTCTTGTTCTGATACATTTTGTCATCCGCACGGTTTGTTATATCCTGAACGGAGCTGTCAAAATTCTTGTCATATTCGGCAATGCCGCAGGCTATGGAAACAAAATCGTCCGGAAGCGGTATCTCCTTGGTGTAGGGACTGAGTGATGCCGACAGTTCCTTCAGAAGCTCGTTTCTCTTTGCATAATCATTATCCGTAAGGACGGCAATGAATTCGTCCCCTCCGACTCTGTATACCGGGCTGTGCTTAAAGATATTGCATATGAGCCTGCACGCCCTTATAAGATAAGCGTCTCCGGCTTCGTGACCGTTTACGTCGTTGACCAGCTTCAGATTGTTGACATCGAACATCGCTATCGCAAATTCGTAATCCTCACCCGAATTGATCTTGGACTGCAGAAATGTCTCTTTATCCTCGTAGGCTCTCCTGTTGCTGACATTGGTCAGAGGATCCTTCTTCATGATGTCCAGGAGCCTTTTATTGATGAGATCGAGATTCAGTGCATGGCGGAATTTGTCTATGACCAGACTGAGCCTGTTCTGATAGGATTGCAGATCGTGATTGATGATCCTGTTCATGCAGTCTCTGAACACTATATATCCGAAGGCGTCATATGCTTCATGAAGTGCGAGGAAAACGTATAGATGATTGGAATCCTCGGGATCGTATCCGGGGACCAGTGAACGTGAGGGGAACTGGCTGTCTTCGAATTCCTTGCCGTTTTCCATGGAATACAGTACGTCCACGTGCGGACTGTAGCCTTCTCTGGAAAGGGAAATATCTGTATCGTTAAGAGAAAGTCTGAAGTTGGGCTCCAGCAGAACGTGGAAGGAATCTCCCTCAATGAAGTGATCCCGGAGCAGCAGGTCATGAAGGTTCGAAGTGAATTCTTCAAAGGAAACACTTGAGAGGACGGCAGAATCCATGGAATTGAGCTTTATGTTGAAATATGTCGCATCCGCTCTCTTGGCGAATTCCGTACGTCCCATACGCCTTCTGGCGGCGTCGCTGTTGCCTTCTTCCAGACAGCCGCAGCTTTCACCCGGAACGAATTCACCCTCGATGATCGTGGAGGAATCGCAGCTTTCACCGCTGAACAGTTTGCGGCATATATCACCGCATGCACTGCCCATTTTAACAAAGCACTGATCCACCGAGGCAATGGAGGGATAGAAGATCTGGCTGGCTTCTATATGATCGAAACCGGTCACAAGAACCTGCTCGGGAACAGATATGCCGTATCTGTCAAGACTCATGCAGGCTTCCATGGCAAGCCCGTCATTGGCACAGATGAACACATCGGGAAGAGACCTTCCGGTTTCGCAGAATTCCTTCATATATCTGGAAACGGCGGCATTTTCCCATTTGGTATAAAATACTTCCTTAAGAAGAGCGTCCTCATTACTATCATGGAGAAAGTCTCTGACGGCTTTTAATCTGAGTTCGGAATCCAGAGAATCGGCGGAACCTGCCAGAAAGATGATATCTTTGGCACCGTGATCTGTTCGCAGATGTCTGCACATCTCTATTGTGGCGGAGTAATTATCGGATCCGATGTAATAGGTATCGTCGAATCTCGATCCCTGTACTATTACCGGGATGCCGGCCTCTTTGCTTCTTTCGATGATCGATTCCGGATACCCTTTGAAATACAGACCGCTTCCGAATATGACGGCTGCATCGAAGTCGTGCAGGTCGGGAAGCTTGAAGATATTAAGATCACCTTTTCTGTTGTCTTCGCTGTCCGAATACATGGAATATCCCAGGAAAAGGAAGATGTCCGCACAGTCAGAACTGAGGGATTCCTCCATTCCCATCAGGAATTGTGACAATATTTCACAGCACCAGCCGGTTGTAAAGACCGCGATTTTTTTCTTCATATGGGCTCCTTGCCAAACGCGATACACAGAGTTATTATACCATATTTTTCCGATTCAATGTGTTAAGCTTGAATTTAATTATGATATGCCTGTATTTTAATCTCCTGACAGGCATATGTAACACGACACTTTAGGATTTTCGCGGGAAAGTGTATAATAGACAGGTTAGAAATGGAGTAACGCATATGGATTACAGACAATATCTGACGCAGTACTGGGATACGATCGATAAGGCAAATGCCGCAGATTATCCTAACGGAACAGATCCTGAGGGATACAGATGCGAGAAGCATATCGCGTATATGGGAGATTACGACCCCGCACATATGCTGAATCTGTATTATCCCGAAGATTTCGGCGCAGGATCCGGAAGCCTTCCTTCAATCATCTATATCCACGGCGGCGGATGGATGTACGGCTCTGCCGATATTTCGGACAGATACCTCGGATATCTGGCAAGCCGCGGGTTTGCTGTTATGGCTATGAACTACAGGCTTCTTCAGCAGGGAAACCTGCAGGAGATGATGTCCGATATATTTGCCTCACTCCACTGGCTCGGAAAATACGGACCCGTCAGGGGATTTGATCTGTCGAAGGTTTTGGTGTGCGGTGATTCCGCGGGCGGTCACCTTTCCATACTTACCACCTGCCTTACGCTCAGCGAAGAGCTCAGGAAAATTTACGGTGTTGCAGAGCTTTCTTACGGAATAAGTGCCGTGTCGGTGAGCAGCCCCGTTGCGGAGACGGGAAGGCTTTATATTGCCGCAGCCGAGGATGCCGAGCTAGGACAGGGTACGGCTAAAGCGTATGTCGATATGATGCTCGGCGAGAAGGGCGAAGACGCACCCTGGAACGGTCATATGGCAGCTTCTGAGGTTATCCCCGGCATCAAGCTTCCGCCCGTGCATATAATAGGTTCGGAAAGCGATGTGCTTACCGCACATACCGGATATCTGAGGGAAGTGCTCGATAAGAACGGCATTCCCTATGAGCTGTTTTATAAGAGCAGCAAGGAGGGGATACATCTTCTCCATGTTTACAATATAAGCCACTGGGAGTGGTATGAGAGTATTGAAGCCAATGAAAGCATGCTCGGATTTTTCAGAAAGGTTATAGCGGACTAAAGGTTTCACCTGTCGTATGAAAGAAAAGGCCATTAAAATCATATTACCCATACTTGGCATTCTGCTGGCGTTCATCCTGATCCTGCTGTCCGCGGGTATTCTGTGGATGTACGCTATCTGGGGAAGGAATCTTACCATCAACGACTTCCTTTTCCAGGTGGGAACCCTTGAAGGCACCGGTTCCGAGATGGTCGTTAAGTTCATCCTGTTCGCGCTTCTTCCTTCCCTGCTGCTTACGGCGGGACTGGTCTTCTTGATTTATTTCCTCAAAAAGAAAAATATATACAGACCCGTTATGGGAAGGATCATGGTCGGCGCGTGCGGACTTGTATTCTGGTGCGTTCTGATATTTGCGGTAAAGTGGCTTAAGGTGGATGATTATTTCGGATTTGCGGGATTCAGGGCATCCGCCGAAGGAGCCTATGTTCCGCCTGAGATAGTAACTATTGTTCCGGTGCAGACCGTTCAGACCGGCGGAAGTGAAAATGCAGAGCCGGGAGAATGGGACTATCTTCAAAGCTTTCTTGCAAGTGAGATGACCCCCTGGGAAAAGAACGATTCAAGGGATTTTGTGGAGAGCTATTATATTGATCCCTCGACGATAGATATAGTCTTTCCGGATAAAAAGAGAAATCTGATCTTCATATATCTGGAGTCTATGGAGGTTACTTTTGCCGATAAAGGGGTCGGCGGAGCATTTGATGAAAATGTAATAAAGAATCTGACACTGCTGTCACAGGAAAACGAGAACTTCTCCGGAACATACGGAGCGGATTCGATGCTGGACGGCGGATATGCCTATAACGGCGGAACCTGGACAATGGGTGCTATCTTCTCCTCTACCTCGGGACTTCCTCTTCAGACCGGAGGCATCGAAAGAAATGAGATGAACACCCAGGAGTCATTCTATCCATCCATAACAACTCTCGGTGACATCCTTGAGGAACAGGAGTACAGACAGATATTCCTTATCGGATCATCCGCGGTATTCGGCGGAAGAAAGCTCTATTTCCAAAATCACGGCGATTTTGAATTCAGGGATCTTATCTGGGCAAAGCAGAGCGGACATATCCCCGGCGGATATTACGTGTGGTGGGGATATGAGGATCAGAAGCTTTTTGAATACGCCAGGGAAACACTTACCGAGCTCGGCGAGGGTGACCGGCCGTTCAATCTGACCATGCTTACGGTAGATACACACATGGTCGGCGGATATACATGTGAGCTCTGCGGAGATGAATTCGAAAACAGCTATTCGAATGTATATGCCTGCTCGGATAAACAGGTAAGTGAGTTTGTCGACTGGATAAAGCAGCAGGATTTCTACGAAAATACAACGATCATCCTCATGGGAGATCATCCGACCATGGATGGAATGTATTGCAGGAATATCGATCCTTCTTATGTAAGAAGGGTTTATACCTGTATCATCAACGCACCTGTTACTCCGGTAAGAGATGCGTACAGATCATATTCAACTCTAGATATGCTCCCTACAACACTTACCGCGATAGGTGCCATGATACCGGGAGGAAGACTGGGACTGGGAACAAGTCTTTATACGAACCAGAGAACGCTCACCGAGGAACTCGGATATTCCGCGGTCTCAGGCTCGCTTTCAAGATATTCTTCATTCCTTGCGGAGCTTGCAAGCATAGTACCCGTGGATGAGTTCGGAAATCCCATGATAACTAATGAGGACGGCAGCATAACAATCAAGTACCCCGACGGAAGTACGAGCACTATGTACCCCGACGGAAGCCAGGCCAATCTTTACATCGACGGAAGCCAGCTTCTGATTGCTCCTGACGGTACAGTAACTTACGTATATCCTGACGGAACCGCAACAAATGAAATACCGGCCGGCTTATTGCCGACCGGTGAAACTGTTCAGGAAACGGTTATTCCGTAGTTCTTAGAGCTGTCCCGACTTCATTTTCTTTTTGTTCTCATACATGCGCTCGTCGGCTTCCTTGACGACGTCATCGACATTCTCTGAAGGGTCGTTCATATAAGCCATTCCGTACGCTACGGAAACTCTTTCTTCGGGAGCGATGTCCATATTGTTTCTGAGCTTGTTCATCTCGGTGATGAACGTTTCTATCAGATCGTCCTTCTGGGCCAGAACCTTTCCCTCAAGGATCGCAACAAATTCATCTCCGCCGATCCTGTAAACGGGGCTGTTCTTGTAAGTGGTGCAAATGAGCTTACATGCGTTCTTGATGTACTCATCTCCGGAATAATGTCCGAGTTCATCGTTGATCTTCTTCAGGTTGTTGACATCGAACAGA
>JAILOC010000206.1 GCA_024691045.1 Lachnospiraceae bacterium
TTTCATCATAGAGTCTTACTGCTTTCTGTGATACGCCTGCCTTTTTGGCGATCTCACCGGATGTCATTTTCTTTTCCATACAGGAACCTCCTTTCCTTGATAAGACCACCTTAAGGGGTTCCCCAAGGGAAGAGTCAACACATATTTTAAAAAAATTTTCTGATATTCCGGGATTAAAAAGCAACCCTGCATTGCCGCGGACAACAGCTCTGCAGGGTTTGATTATATCACAGAATGATCGGCTCTGCGTATCGCGGCTCTCGATATCTTGCCGTTGGAAGTCAGGGGGAGGGCTTCCGTAAACACGATCATTCTCGGATATTTATATATTGCTGCTCTTTCTTTTACGAAATCCTGTATTTCGGTCTTGAGGGCATTGTCACCGGTATAGCCCTGCTTAAGGACTATGCTTGCCTTTACGATCTCTCCACGTTTTTGTGAAGGATATCCCGTGACCGCACAGGCAAATACGGCCGGATGCTGCATTAGGATATCCTCCACCTCGGAGGGGCCTATCCGGTAACCGCTTGATTTTATTACATCATCATTTCTTCCGAGGAAGAAAAAGTTACCTTCTTTATCCTTGTATGCTTTGTCCCTGGTATGGTATACACCGCCTTCCCAGACACCCGCGTAAAGCTTCTCATCGCACAGATAGCCTTTGAAAACTCCGAGAGGGATCCTTCCGCTTTCGGGAATCAGGACTATCTCACCTTCTTCACCGGCTTTTACTTTTTGGCCGTCTTCATCTACAAGCTCTATATGATACAAAGGAGAAGCTATTCCTATTGAGCCCTGCACGGGATGTGTGCCGACAGGAGTGCATATCTGAAGTGCGGTCTCAGTCTGTCCGAAGCCTTCCCTTATGACAAGTCCGGTCATCTGCGTAAACTTTTCCGAAACAGAAGGCGGCATCGGCTCTCCCGCAGTAGTGACCGCTTTCAGGCTGCTTAGATCATATGATCCGAGATCCTCCAAAAGGAAATACTTATATATGGTAGGAGGAGCACAGAATGTATTTACCCTTTCTTCCTGTATCAGCCTGAGCATATCCGATGCATAGAAATTGTCATAGTCATAGACCATGATCGAGGCACCGACAAACCACTGTCCGTAAAGCTTTCCCCATGCGGACTTGGCCCAGCCGGAATCCGCAACGGTAAGGTGAACATCTCCTTCCGATGACCCGTGCCAGTTTTTGGCGGTGTATATATGCGCTATCGGATAGGAGTGATCATGTATTACCGCCTTGGGAGATCCGCTGGTACCCGAAGTGAAATAATAGAGCATATCATCGGTTGCTTTGGTCTTAACCCTTTCGAAATCTTCCGAAGCTTTATCTATCAGTTCATCGAGATCATATGCTTCTTCGAATCCGGCACCGGTAACTATCTGAAGTATGTCTCTTCCTGCGATCGCTTCTTTTACCTTTTCACATATGTTTTCGGAATTGACACAGATGACCGCCCTGATCTTAGCGGCTTCGCATCTTTCCCTGATGTCCTCTGCGGATACCATATGTGACGTGGGCACAGCAACGGCTCCGAGCTTATGAAGTGCAAGTATGGATATCCAGAACTGATACCTTCTCTTCATGAGAAGCATCACGGCATCGCCCTTTTTGAGTCCGAGCGTGCGGAAAGCACATGCCGCTTTATCGCTGAGCTTTTTCATATCACCGAATGTGAATACTTTCCTTATTCCATCTGAGCTTCTGTGGATAAGTGCCGTCTTTTCAGGTGAGATACTTGCATATTGATCAACAACATCATATGCGAAATTAAAATTTTCACCGAAGGAGTATTGTAAATTTACGATCCTTCCGGAGCCTTCCTTTATCTCTTTGTAGTATCTTTCGAAAATTTCAGACATATATATTCCGTCTTTACCGGTAACCGACCTTTCTGAATCTTTGGTATCTTGCTTCGATAAGATCATCGGTTTTCATCTGCATCAGCTTTTTGAATTCATCCTTTAGGTTATCCGACATTTCCTTCAGTTTTCCTTTTCTGCAGATGCGGTCGATAAGACCGAGTTCCAGAAGCTTGTCGGCCGTCAGGCACAGTGCCTTCGCCGCTTCATCCGCTCTTGCCGTATCCTTCCAGAGAATATTCGCACAGCTCTCCGGAGAGACCACGCTGAAATATGCATCCTCTGTCATCCATATCCTGTCGGAATGACAAAGTGCCAATGCGCCTCCGCTTCCGCCTTCTCCGATGACAACGGATATGACCGGAGTTTTCAGGTCCGACATCTCCGCGAGGTTATCGGCTATCGCCTTTCCCTGTCCGCGCTCCTCCGCATCTACCCCGCAGAAAGCACCTGCAGTATCGACAAAGCAGAGTACCGGTCTGGAGAATTTCTCAGCCTGCTTCATGAGTCTTAATGCCTTACGGTATCCTTCGGGATGTGCGCTGCCGAAATTCCTGAATATCCTCTCCTCGGTGTTTTTTCCCTTTTCGATACCAATGACCGTAACAGGCATATCACCCAGATAACCTATTCCCGCGATGACTGCCTTGTCATCACCGTACAGCCTGTCTCCGTGCAGCTCTGTGAAATCATCAATGAGTGCGCTGATGTGATCGATCGCCGTGAGTCTTTTCTCGCTTCTTGCGCCGAGCACCGTAGAATAATCTTCATTTGTCCTTACAGTGTTCTTGTTCATAAATTATCGGAATGAGTTCACATCCCATGCATCTTGAGCAGTTTTGCAATGTATTTCTTCTGTTCGCATCTCGGAACTATGGCATCGATAAATCCGCATTCAAGAACTCTCTCCGCTCTCTGGAAATCCTTCGGAAGAGCTTTGCCCAGACTTTTTTCGATGACTCTCGGTCCCGCAAATCCTATCCTTGCTCCGGGCTCTGCGAGCGTGATATCACCAAGCATTGCAAAGCTCGCATCCACTCCTCCCGTTGTGGGATTCGTAAGAAGCACAATATATAAATTGCCATCATTGGAGTGACGTTTTACCGCGGCGGACACCTTGGACATCTGCATAAGGGATATCATTCCCTCCTGCATTCTTGCGCCTCCGGACACCGTTATTCCGAGTACCGGAAGATGTCTTACCGTTGCGTATTCAAAGAGCCTCGTTATCTTCTCGCCGACCACGGCGCCCATGGAACCCATCATAAAATTGGAATCCATGGAAAACAGACATATTCTGTGCCCTTCTATCTCTCCCTCGCCACAGATGACACCTTCCGTCTCCCTGCTCTTTTCCGCAGCAGCTCTGAGCTTGTCGTCATATTCGGGAAAACCGAGAATGTTTTTGGAAGAAAGCTCGCGGTCTGTTTCAACGAAGCTTCTTCTGTCGGTGAGCATGAGTATCCTTCTTCTCGCCCTTACCTGGAAATAATGACCGCACTCGGGACACACAAAATTATTGTTCCTGATCCTTGATACGGCGATACGCTTTTTGCATTTCTTACATACGATCTTTCTTGTGCTGCTTTTTCCGTCCGCGGATTCAAGATCGTTATTAGCTTTTAGAAATAATCTCTTCAGATCCATTTAAAGAACCTTTTCACATATTCCCGCATCATATGTTCCCAGTGCGAATCTTACGTCCTCAAGGAATCTCATGTGCATCTCCCTGTTATTGTCAACACCGACCAGAACAAATTCCGACAGCGCACTCTTCATCTTACGTATCGCACCGTCTCTCGTATCCGCACATACCACAAGCTTTCCAAGCATCGAATCATAAAAAGGAGTGATCTCAAAATTCTGATAAAGTGCGGAATCAAATCTTACATCGACACCGCCCGGAATATGAAGAAGCTCAACCTTTCCGACCGCCGGCGTCATATCATCCGGATGTTCGGCACAGATCCTGCATTCGATCGCATGGCGTTTCGTGTTTATATCCTCCTGCGAAAAGGGGATCGTTATTCCGGCTGCGGTTCTTATCTGCCACTCCACGATATCAACACCGCATACCATCTCCGTTACGGAATGCTCAACCTGAAGTCGTGTGTTCATCTCCAAAAAATAGTATTCATCGCCCCTGACCAGGAATTCGACGGTTCCCACGGTCACATAACCGACGTCCGATGTAAGCTTCTTCGCAGACTCATACATACGCTCCCTTACGCAGTCGCCGAGTACCGGTGCGGGACATTCCTCGATAAGCTTCTGGTTTCTTCTCTGAACGGAACAGTCCCTGTCTCCAAGGATTATTACATGACCGTCCTTATCCGCAAGGATCTGCACCTCGACATGCTTCACATGCTCAAGATATTTTTCCATGAAGATCCCGTCATCGCCGAATGAGCTTTCCGCTTCTTTCTTCACCTCGGAAAAAGCTCCTTTCAGTTCATCCTTATCCCTCACGATACGGATGCCCTTTCCTCCGCCTCCGGCTCTTGCCTTTAATATCACGGGGAAACCGATCCTCTCCGCGTTATCTCTGACTTCATCCGGCGAATTAAGCATTTCGCTTCCCGAAATAACGGGAACTCCGCTTTCCGCGGCAATTCTTCTTGCGGTCTCCTTCTGCCCCATCTTCTCCATAACTGAGGATGACGGTCCTATAAAGACGATTCCTTCTTCCTCACAGGCTTTCGCAAACTCAGCATTTTCAGAAAGCATTCCGTATCCGGGATGGACGGCCTCGGATCCGGTCTTCTTTGCGATAGTGATAAGAGCATTTATGTTAAGATAACTGTCCCTTGCAAGAGGACCGCCTATGCAATAGCTTTCATCGGCCATATTCACATGCAGGGCATCCTTGTCGGCTTCGGAATAAACCGCAACCGTCTCTATTCCCATTTCCTTGCATGCCCTGATCACACGAACCGCAACTTCACCGCGGTTTGCTATGAGGATCCTGGAAAACATACCGTCATTCCTTTCCGCCCATAAGAGCAAATGAAAAATCACCGCCCATGCATTTCTTTCCGTCCACGCTCACTTCTCCGTGAAGAAGATACAGAGGGTGACATCCGTTCAGGATCTTCGTATCGATCTTCACAAGATCTCCCGGTTTGATCATATTTCTGAAACGGATCTTATCAAGTCCCGTATATACAGGTGTAATCCCCTCTTTCATCCTGTCTTTAAAAAGGACACATGCCGACTGCGCCATCATCTCGCACTGGATCACACCCGGAACTATCGGATTGCCCGGGAAATGTCCCTGCAGGAAAAACTCATCTCCGCGCACTCTGTAATATGCCGTTGCACTTCCGTCTTCATTCATCTCCGCTTCATCCACGAGCAGCATCGGTTCGCGGTGAGGAAGTATCTGTTTTATTTCTTCCCGATTCATATAATTTCGTTCCCGAATGATTTTATTTTTTCATGTTTTCTTATCAGTTAAATTGTCACAGAGTTGTTTATGCGATGATGAAAAGTGTCTGATGATATTCGACGAGTGCCCCGTTCTCCGCAAGCACTTTGATCACTTTCCCCGAAGTGGGTGACTTCACTTCATTCATCATCTTCATCGCCTCGATGGTGCAGAGAACATCGTCTTTCTCAACGGTATCTCCTTCTTTGACCGGAGTTTCGTTTGCGTAGAACACACCGAGTATCGGCGCCTTGACTTCTGTGCCGCTGACGATGGCATCTGCGGTTAATGCACCTGCATCGCTATCGCTTATTTCTTTCGAATTTCCGAAAGCATCTTCCCCGCCGGATTTCGGATCTCTTCCGACTGTGCATACGGATGTATCACCCGGAACAAGCATTATCTCTTTTTTCAATGTGAGCTTAAGATCCTTTTCTTCGACCGAAAGTTCTGTCAGTCCGAGCCTTTCGAAAAGATCTCCGTATTCTTTTATTGAGCCCATCTTCCGCCTTCCTTTCAGATCCTCTTAAGTGCGATGACGGCATTATGTCCGCCGAATCCGAGAGAAGAACTGATCGCATATTTTACAAGCGTCTTAACAGCAAAATTCGGAGTATAATCAAGATCGCATTCATCATCCTTCTCCTTGTAATTAATCGTGGGAGGAATGATGCTGTCCTTCAGTGCAAGTGCCGAAGCGATTGCCTCGACCGCACCCGTCGCACCCATCATATGTCCCGTCATCGATTTCGTGGAACTTATATGGAGGTCATATGCTCTCTCCCCGAATACCTTCTTAAGTGCCCTGGTCTCCATCGCATCATTCAAATGAGTACCTGTTCCGTGTGCATTCACATAAATGTCATCACTGTAATCGATTCCCGCTTCCTCGCATACAGCCTTTATCGCCCTGACTGCTCCGTCGCCCTCGGGATCCGGTGCCGTAATATGATAAGCATCGGATGTATTCGAATATCCGGCCACTTCAGCGATGATCTCTGCTCCACGTGCCCTGGCATGCTCATACTCTTCCAGCATCAGGACTCCTGCGCCCTCGCCCATCACAAAGCCTCCTCTTCTCTTGTCAAAGGGAAGACTTCCTTCGCTCGGTTCGTCAGACAGATTCAGAGCCTGACAGCTTATGAAGCCGGCCATTGCAAGTTCATTGATTGAAGCCTCACTTCCTCCCGCAAGGATCGCATCAGCGTATCCATGTTTGATCGTCCTGTACGCTTCACCTATGCAATGTGTCGATGTCGCACATGCGGTCACGATGGGGAGTGTCGGTCCCTTTGCCCCGAATCTTATCGACACGGAACCCGATGCCATATTTGATATCATCATCGGAACGAAGAAAGGGGAAACCATTTCAGGCCCCTTCTCATCAAGCTTTCTTGTTTCCCTGAGGGTGGAGGATATTCCTCCGATTCCGGAACCGATATAAACACCGAAGCGTTCCTTATCGAGATTGCCTTCAAGAATCCCGCTCTGTTCGACTGCCTGCTTTGATGCCGCCATCGCATACTGCATATACAGATCGGATTTTCTTATCTCCTGGACCGTGTCGTAAACCTTCTTCGGATCGAAATCCTTCACCTCGGCATCGAGATTTACTTTAAGTCCTGATGCATCAAATCTCTTTATCCTGTCGATACCGCATACACCCGAGGTTATATTCTTCCAAAATGTTTCGATATCATTTCCGACGGGAGATACGACTCCCATTCCGGTGATCACAACTCTACACATACATTCCTCCGTCGACCTTTATGACCTCACCGGTTATATACCTCGAGCTTTCACCCGCAAGGAAAAGTGCAAGCTCCGCAACATCCTCCGGCTTTCCGAGTGTTCCGAGAGGTATTGTTCCCGTGATCATCTTCGTATATTCCTCGCCCAGCGAGCCCGTCATATCGGTTTCGATATAACCCGGCGCAATGGCGTTGCATCTGATCTTCCTGCTTCCGTATTCCTTCGCTACGGTCTTGGTAAAGCCTATGATGCCCGCTTTGGAAGCTGCATAATTGGCCTGGCCTTTATTTCCCATAAGACCGACAACGGAACTGATATTGATTATGTTTCCGCTGCGCTGCTTTATGAAGCTTCTGATAAATGCCTTTGTCATGTAGATGGTTCCCTTAAGGTTCACATCAATGACATCGTCTATGTCCGAATCCTTTAACGCGGGAAGAAGATTATCCCTTGTGATACCGGCATTGTTGACCAGGATATCCGTATGACCGAAATCCGCAAGGATCTCCTCCGATACATCCGTTACATCCTTCGCATTGCTTATGTCGCAGATATAGAATCTGACATTTCTTCCGGTCATTTCCAGCCTGCTCATTGTTTCCTTTGCCGCATCCGAATCACTCGTAGCGATCAGGGCAATATCCGCTCCGCAGGACGCAAATTTTTCCGCAATGGCTCTTCCTATTCCTCTTGTTCCGCCCGTTATGACGGCAACCTTTCCATCAAGCATATTTAAGTGCCTCCAAAGCAGTTCCCAAGGTTTCCGTGTCGCTTACATTAAAAATCTTTGCCCCGGGACAGGTTCTCTTTACAAATCCCGACAGGACATTTCCGGGTCCGCATTCTATGAATGTATCCGCCCCGGCATTTTCCATATTGCGGAGAGTTTCCTCCCATCTGACGCTGTTTGATATCTGGCCTGAGATAAGATCGATTATCTTCCCCTTATCCCCGGGATAAACGGATGCTGCTTTGTTCGAATAGATATCCGTGTCGGAGCTTTTGATGAAATATCCTCCGCCTTTCAGTTCGTCCCTGAGACCGTTTGATGCGGACTTCATATACGGAGTATGGAAAGGACCGCTTACCGCAAGAGATATGCATCTTACCTTTTTGAGGGACAGTGCAAGCTGAAGCTCCGATATCTTCTCTGCAGTACCGGAAACAACAATCTGTCCGGGGCAGTTATAATTGACGGGATACACTCCGATCTCTTCACACATCTCTTCAAGCTCACCCGCATCCATTCTCAGGACCGCAAGCATTCCGCCGTCTATTCTCCTTGCGGCCTCATCCATAAGAAGGCCTCTCTTGATGACCAGCCTGAATGCAGACATCTCATCCATGATCCCGCTGAGTGCAAGCCCCGCAACCTCACCGAGTGAAAAACCGGCGATCATATCCGGAGCCACACCGTTTTCCTTAAGAGAAAGAGCTGCGGCAAGATCGGCCAAAAACAGGCAGGGCTGTGTATTTGATGTGCGTTTTAATTCCTCTTCGCTTCCTTCGAACATCTGCATAAGAGTTCCCGGGCGTATCTTTTCCGCTTCATCAAATATCAAGCGTACCGCTTTACTGCTTTCATATAATTCTCTTCCCATGCCGGGATGCTGGCTTCCCTGTCCCGCAAGTAAAAATGCTGTCTTTCCCATTTATATCTTTTCCTGTTTCCGGGTCATTTAATCCCCATTAATCTGTATGCATCCCTGCAGATGCCTGTGATTATCTCTTCGCAGGTTCCTTCACTATTCACAAGACCAGCGATCTGTCCGCACATGCAGGATCCGTTCCTTACATCTCCTTCTATCGCAGCTCTTCTGAGTGCGCCCGCTCCGAGCTTTTCCAGATCCTCCGGTTTTGTGTTCGGATCCTTTTCCATACGATCGAACTCTCTGCTCATACGGTTCTTGAGAGCACGGACGGGATGACCGAGAGTTTTTCCCGTTACTATTGTGTCTCGGTCCTTCGCGGAAAGAACCTTTTCCTTATAGTTTTCGTGAACGTTACATTCCTTAGCGGTAAGGAATCTTGTGCCCATCTGAACAGCTGTTGCACCGAGCATGAAAGCGGCAGCCATTCCTCTTCCGTCCGCAATTCCTCCCGCAGCGATCACCGGAATGCTGACAGCATCAACAACCTGGGGAACAAGTGCCATTGTTGTGGTTTCGCCGACATGTCCTCCGGATTCACAGCCTTCGGCTATAACCGCGGATGCACCCATATCCTCGACCATTCTTGCAAGCGCCACGCTCGCAACGACGCAGATCACTTTAACTCCCGCACCTTTGAGCTTCTCCATATATCTGGCAGGATTACCCGCGCCTGTCGTTACGACCGATATCTTCTCTTCGCACACGACATCGACTGCTTCATCTATATACGGGCTCATGAGCATCAGGTTTACACCGAACACCTTGTCGGTAAGCTTCCTTGCTTCCTGTATCTGGGCGCGGAGCTGTTCTCCGTTAGAATTCATTGCCGCGATAAGCCCGAGGCCTCCCGCTTCGGATACGGCCGATGCAAGCCTCGCATCCGCTATCCATGCCATTCCGCCCTGAAATACCGGATATCTTATACCGAGCATTTCGCATACCGGATTTTTATCCATCTCTTCTCCTTATGTCAGATCACTGCTTCTCTATATACTCGGCAAGTTTTTCTATGGAAGTGATTTCCTGTGAAAGCTCGATCTTGCAGTCAAGCTCTTCCTGAAGCTGCATAACAAGCTCCATGATGTCGAGTGAATCAAGTCCGATCTCTGCGAAGGTATCTGTAGCCTTGAACTCAGCTTCGTCCTTGTCAAGGTAGCCTGCGATAACACGGATGATTGTTTCGGTAACGTTTTTCATTCTGTTTTCTCCTTAATCCCTTTACGGGTACATTGATTCTCGTCACAAGGATATACTTGGGGGTAACTCCCAAGTCAATAAAAATTTCATAAACAGGATTCTTAGCTATTCTAGTGCATTCCGCGGTTTTTGGCTGTTCTGAAATAATACGAAACATAACAAAAACCTTGGGGTTAACCCCAAGGTATGATATGATACCTGTATGAACAAAAATGATAAAGACAATCCCGCAAACATGGAATATACATTACGCGTCTCTGACTTTGCGAGCCTGTGCGGCACCACAAGGGATACTCTCAGATATTACTATGAACAGGAGATCCTGGTTCCTTGGACTGATCCTACTAACGGATATCATTATTATTCCGCCGCTCACATAAGCTCATTCTTTTTCATCACAACGCTGAGACAATCGGGATGCTCCATTGAAGAGATCCGTGAGATCATCCACAATCTCTCAAGAAGCGGAATAGAGGATCTTGCCAATTCCAAGATCCGTGAGATGGAAAGAGAAGCATATCTTATAACCAAGAAGATCTCGGCTCTCAAGCTGGGAATGTGGATTCTGGGAAAGTACAATTCCCATAGGCCCGGAACGCCCTTCGTGGATATGATACCGCCGATGAGCGTATATAAAAGTCCGATTGCCGAGAAGGATTCTTCCTTCCATGCTGCTGATATAGCAGGTGAGCTTTCATGGCATCTTGCCAGAACAACCGAAGACGATTCGTTACCTGTATTCCCTGCCGGTGTTACCATCGATTACGATGACCTGGTTGCGGGAAAGTATGTGTACAACAATATAATCAGTCTGTCATTCCTGCCCGCGGACAATATAGGTACATTCCCTGTTCCGGGAAGCAAGGCAGTTCTGTGTTATCATGACAACAATTCGCCGGACATCGGAAGATCCTATCGTAAGATGCTGTCGCTCATCTCACGTAATAATCTTAAGCCAATCTCCGACCTGTACTCCGTAAGCCTGTTCAATCTCTATGACAACAGCAGGAATCATACCTACTTCAAATATCTGTTCATATGCGTTGAATAAAATGTGCCGCGTATCAGAAAAGCGATATCCTGTCGAGCACTCCGGCTTCATTCAATGTGACCAGACAGGATGATACCAGTACAGCAACGATCAGCAGCCCGGTGATCAATCTTCTGAGCCTGATAAACGTTCCCACGTTTTTCATCTCATAGATCACCCAGTCATTCTTTTCCTGATCATATTCCGTACCGCAGTAGGGACAGCTTCTCGACTTGAATGCATCGAAGCTTCCTCCGCAGGAGGAGCACTGTATGTTTGTTATGGAGAAATTGTTCTCGTACGGAATATCCGTCCTTCTTCCGGCCTTGATCCTGTAGACCTCATCACGTGTTTTTATCTTATTTCCAAGATCCCTTGAATTTTCAAAATACAGATCGGCGGTGACATTTACCATATTGCCTGTAGCACGGACACTTTTACATGCAATATAACCCTTTGATGCCACATCCACGATATTATCGAATTCT
>JAILOC010000039.1 GCA_024691045.1 Lachnospiraceae bacterium
GAATTCATTGATTTCATGATCGAGTGTCAGGTCCTCAAGTTCGGGGATTTCACTCTCAAGAGCGGAAGGAAGTCTCCCTTCTTCATGAATGCGGGAGCATATGTCACCGGTTCACAGCTCGGAAGGCTCGGAGAGTATTACGCAAAGGCCATCCACGACAATTTCGGGGATGACTTCGATGTCCTTTTCGGACCGGCTTACAAGGGAATACCTCTCGGCGTAGCCACTGCGATTGCTTATTCAAAGCTTTACGGTATCGACGTAAGATACTGCTCCAACAGAAAAGAGGTCAAGGACCACGGCGACACCGGGATCCTTCTCGGATCAAAACTTAATGACGGCGACAGGGTCATCATGATCGAAGATGTCACCACTTCCGGCAAGTCCATCGAGGAAACCTATCCCATCATCAAGGCACAGGCAGACGTACAGATCAAGGGACTTATCGTTTCGCTCAACCGTATGGAAAAGGGACTTCACTCGGATGCCGGCGCTCTCGATGAGATAAAGTCAACCTACGGCTTTGATACCGCTGCGATAGTCACGATGGCGGAGGTTACCGAATATCTCTATAATACCGAAAGACAGGGTAAAGTATGGATCGACGACGATCTCAAGAAGGCACTTGATGAATACTACGCTCTCTACGGAGCCAGATAAATCTAACCTTTGTGCCACGCAGTTCCGGGCACGTCAAGAAAGGAGTATGTAATGGAAGAGGAAAAGATCTACAAAGTTGTAAGAGCAACCGGTGCATGGGACCTTGCCATAGGTATCGGAACCATCATTCTCGGACTTGGTGCCGGGATCATGCTTGTTGTGAGCGGAGCTAAGCTCCTTTCATCAAGATCCAAGATAATGTTCTGATGCGCAGATCTTACATGTTTACAAACAGGCGGCATCCCTATATAGGGATAGTGTCCGCCATACTGGGCGCGATAGCTCTCGTCTCCCTTATATACGGGATCGTAAGCAGCTATCTTCTGAGTGGAGACGTACCGATGGGATTCGGGGCAGGCTGCGCTCTTGCCACTTTATATGCACTTGTCGGATGGTTTATGGGGGTGATGGCCGTCAGACTCCCGGACTCATTCCACATAAGCGGGATCATTGGGATCGTTCTCAATTCCGTCTCGCTCATCATATCCGCATTTCTTCTGTGGATACCCGTATAGGAAAATGCTCCGGCGTAAAAGCCGGAGTTTTTTAGTCAGGCAGATGCCTAAAAAGGCACCAAATATAGTCAAAAAGGGATGTGCGGTTACTAAATATGGGTTTTTGGATATTGCATGACCCCGTATCTTTTAGTACAATAAATGGTGGTTTTCATTCTATAAGGAAATGATCGGGAGGTTTTTATGAGTACGACCGCTAAAAAGACGCCTGCATCCGTAGGAATAGTCATGGGTTCCGACTCCGATATGCCGGTAATGGCAAAGGCAGCCGAGATCCTTGATAAACTGGGGATAGGTTATGAGATGACTATTATTTCGGCCCACAGGGAGCCGGATGTTTTTTTTGAGTATGCAAGCACCGCGGAAAAGAAGGGCTTCAAGGTGATCATTGCCGGAGCCGGCATGGCTGCCCACCTTCCCGGTATGTGTGCGGCGATATTCCCCATGCCCGTCATAGGAATACCGATGCACACCACATCGCTCGGCGGAAGGGATTCACTCTATTCGATAGTTCAGATGCCTTCGGGAATTCCTGTTGCGACCGTTGCGATAAACGGCGGCGCAAATGCGGGACTTCTTGCAGCCAGGATCCTTGCGACCTCGGATAAGAAGCTCCTTACCAAGCTCAAGAAATATTCATCCGATCTTAAGAAACAGGTTCAGGATAAAGATGCTAAACTACAGAAGGTCGGATATAAGGAATATCTCGCTAACAAATAAACTGGATTTTGCAAAGGGGAAATCATGGCACTTGATTACAAGGCAGCAGGCGTAGACATTGAGGCAGGATACAGATCCGTCGAACTCATCAAGAAATACGTCGGTGAGACAAACAGACCCGAAGTAATGGGAGGACTCGGAGGATTCTCCGGTGCTTTCAGTGCGGCGGCATTTAAGGGAATGGAGGAGCCCGTTCTTCTTTCCGGTACGGACGGAGTCGGAACCAAGCTTAAGGCAGCGATGATCCTTGATAAGCACGACACGATCGGTATCGACTGCGTTGCGATGTGCGTCAACGACGTTGCGTGCGCGGGCGGTGAGCCTCTCTTTTTCCTCGATTACATCGCATGCGGCAAGAACTATCCCGAGAAGATCGCAGAGATAGTAAAGGGCGTAGCTGAAGGCTGCAAGATGAGCGAATGTGCTCTTGTAGGCGGAGAGACCGCTGAGCATCCCGGAATGATGCCCGATGACGAATATGATATCGCAGGATTTTCAGTAGGCGTTGTCGACAGGAAGGACCTCATCACAGGCGCGGATATCAAGGAAGGTGACACGCTTGTCGGAATCGGATCAAGCGGAATCCATTCAAACGGTTTTTCACTTATCAGAAAAGTATTCGATATGACCTCCGAGTCTCTCAACAAGTATTATGACGAGCTCGGCGAGACACTCGGCGAAGCGCTCCTTACCCCCACCAGGATCTATGTTAAGGCTCTGAAGGCTCTTAAAAGCGGCGGAGTTAAGGTCAAGGGATGCAGCCACATCACCGGCGGCGGATTCTACGAGAACATTCCCAGAATGCTTCCCGACGGAATCAATGCTCAGATCGATAAGAACAGCTATGACATTCCTCCCATCTTCGGACTTCTTGCAAAGACCGGAGGCATCGAGGAGAAGATGATGTACAACACCTACAACATGGGACTTGGAATGGTTCTTGCACTCGATCCCGCAGATGCCGCCAAGGCAGTCGAGATCTTGAACGGTGCCGGAGAGAAGGCTTATGTCGTAGGAAAATGCGTAGCAGGTGAAAAGGGAGTAACCTTATGCTGAAAATTGTCGTCTGTGTAAGCGGAGGCGGAACCAATCTCCAGGCCATCATCGATGGTATAGGAAACGGCAAGATAACAAATACCGAGATCGTCGGAGTTATCAGCAATAACCACGGAGTTAAGAGTCTCGACAGGGCAAAGGCTGCGGGAATCCCCGCATTTACGATCTGCCCCAAGGACTTTTCCGAAAGAGCCGATTTCCACAAAGCGTTCCTCGATAAGCTTGCAGAGCTGAGCCCCGATCTTATAGTCCTCGCAGGATTCCTTGTAAGGATCCCCGAAGAGATGGTCAGCACTTATCCCGGAAGGATCATCAACATTCATCCTTCGCTCATTCCTTCTTTCTGCGGAGTGGGTTATTACGGACTCAAGGTGCATGAAAAGGTCCTTGAAAGAGGCGTGAAGGTTACCGGTGCCACCGTTCATTTCGTAAACGAAGGCATGGATGAGGGCCCCATCATTTCCCAGAAGGCGGTAAATGTCCTGGACGGTGATACCCCCGAAGTACTTCAGAGAAGAGTCATGGAGGAAGCGGAATGGATACTTCTTCCTCAGGCGATAGATGATTATGCAAACGGACGCATCCGTATGGAAAACGGACGCTGTGTAAGAAAGGTGTAAGATGAAAATACTTATAGTCGGAGGCGGCGGAAGAGAGCATGCGATCGCTCAAGCCGTAGCAAAGAGCCCCAGATGCAAGAAACTCTACTGTGCACCCGGCAATGCCGGAATCGCCGAAATAGCTGAGTGCGTTCCCATCGGTGTGATGGAATTTGACAAGATCGTTTCATTTTCCAAAGAGAATGCGATCGACCTTGTGATCGTCGGACCTGATGATCCCCTTGTGGGAGGAATTGTCGACGAACTTGAGAAGGCCGGCATCAGGACATTCGGTCCCAGGAAGAATGCAGCCATCATCGAAGGCAGCAAGGCTTTCTCCAAGGACCTTATGAAGAAATATAATATCCCCACCGCAGCTTACGAGAATTTTGACGATCCCGAAAAGGCTCTCGAATACTTAAGGACCAAGGCGGAGTTCCCCATCGTCCTCAAGGCTGACGGACTTGCACTCGGAAAGGGAGTTCTCATCTGCGAAAATCTTGCCGAAGCGGAAGAGGGTGTTAAGACCATCATGCTCGACAAGAAGTTCGGAGCTTCGGGAAATAAGATGGTCATCGAAGAGTTCATGACCGGACGTGAAGTCAGCGTTCTTTCCTTTGTGGACGGCAAAACTGTCAAGATAATGTCTTCCGCACAGGATCACAAGAGAGCGGGCGACGGTGACACCGGACTCAATACCGGCGGAATGGGTAACTTCTCACCTTCTCCCTTCTATACCAAGGAAGTCGATGACTTCTGCCAAAATAACATCTTCCGGCCCACCGTCGATGCGATGGCGGCTGAAGGAAGGCCTTTCCACGGAATCATATTCTTCGGACTTATGCTCACACCGAAGGGCCCCAGGGTTCTCGAGTACAATGCCAGATTCGGAGATCCCGAAGCACAGGTTGTTCTTCCCAGACTCGAGAACGATATCCTTGATGTGGTCGATGCATGCATAGACGGAAAGCTTGATGATATCGACCTTAAGTTCTCCGACAAGGCTGCCGTCTGCGTAGTGCTTGCAAGTGACGGATATCCCACAGAGTACAAAAAGGGATTCCCCATCGAAGGACTTGAGAATTTTGAAGGTAAGGACGATGCGTTCTGCTTCCATGCGGGAACGAAGTTCGACGAATCCGGCCGTATAGTTACAAACGGCGGAAGAGTGCTTGGGATCACGGCACTCGGCAATGACCTTAAGGATGCACGTAAGAAGGCTTATGAAGCAACCGAGTGGGTCACCTTTGAGAATAAATACATGAGACATGACATCGGTAAAGCGATCGATGAAGCATGACGGAGGTAATCGGAAAAATGAAAACGAAAAACAGAACTGAATTAATAAGACAGATAGTCGTAACCGCGGCCATTGTGATCGCCGCATGCGCCATCCTTTTCGGAAAGCAGTTTGCTCTTTCCGTTCTTGCAGCCAGCAGCGGTAAGGTAACTTCCACAACTGCGAACGTCAGATCTTCGGCATCGACTTCATCCGAAGCGATCGCAAGCCTTTCCAAGGGCGATACCGTCGAGATCAAGAGCCAGAGCAACGGAACCGACGGCTATGTATGGTATGAGATAACCGTAGATGCTACCAGGACCGGATACATCAGATCCGACCTTGTAGAGATCACCGACGGAACCACTCCCGCAGCAGGCGGAACAACAACCACCACGACCGCAACTCCCACAGCCAATCCCGAGGGAGTGACCGTGGTTGAGACCGTGAGCGGAACCACCACCGCTGATGTTAACGTAAGAGCCGATGCATCCACCAATTCCGAGATCGTAGCAAAGGCAGCAAGCGGACTTACCCTTTCCGTAACCGGAACCAAGCAGGGAACCGACGGCAATACCTGGTATTATCTGACCTTCACCAAGGACGGAATAAGCACCACAGGTTACATCAGATCCGATTTCGTTAATCTTTCGGGAGAACTTAAAGAGCCCTCCGCTGATGCTGAGCCCGATCCTCTTCCCGCTACCACCGAGACTGTTCAGACCACCGTTCAGAAGCGTTGGGAGACTCAGGAGCAGGCAGACGGATGGTTCCTTCTCGATTACGATATGCAGCAGCAGTACAATATCGATAATCTCTTCCAGACCAATGAGACCAACACCCAGCTTCTTCAGAAGCAGGAAGCCAAGATCAAGTCACTCAGGACCGGACTTATAATCGTTATCATTCTTCTCATTGCGGTTATCGCAGCAGCGGTATTCTTCTTCATGAAGTGGAAGGATCTCGATGACAGAGCTGCATTTGCTGAAGCTGAGAAGGAAAGAGCAAAGAGGATCGCAGGACACGGAGAAGGAAGAAGACCTTCACCCGAAGGACGCGTACAGCGCACTTCAAGAGACAGGGAGCCTGTCCGCAGGGATGGCGCAGAGCGCAGAAGACCTGCCGAAGGCGCTGCCAGAAATCCCGAAGGCAGAAGCGGTGAAAGACCCGTAAGACCTGCCGGTGAGAGAAGACCCGTTGATGTTCAGAAGGGTCAGAGCTCACATACAGTAAGACCTTCCGAGCCCCAGGAAAGAAGAGCTGCAGAGGCACCCGTCCGTGAAGCAGCGCCTCAGGAAGCAAGAGCAGCTGCACCTGCAGAACCCGAAGCGGAAAGAAGAGTTCACAGACCCAGACCTCAGGCCGATGTCCCCGTTAAGGAGCATCACAGAAAACCTCCCGTTGACGATGACGATGATGAATTCGAATTCGGATTCCTCAACTGGGACGATGATGATAAATAAATAGGATCTGTCAGACGGGACGGCCGGTCATCCGGCACGTCCCGTTTTGGTAAAAAAGGCTTGAAAGAAGCCCGCAGAGATTGACCCGGAAGGGTATTTGTTATATCTTATATATAACAGCAAAATTCGTATTTTCCTATTTTCGCGGAAAGGAGGAAGAGATGTATATCGAGATAGATTTTAACAGCGATGAAGCCATATACAGCCAGTTATGCGATCAGATAATAATGGGTATAGCTGCGGCGAGACTTAATGACGGCGACCCTCTTCCTTCCGTTAGACAGCTTGCAAGCGATATAGGGATCAATATGCATACCGTCAACAAGGCATATACGGTGCTCAGGCAGCAGGGATATGTCAAGGTGGACAGAAGACGCGGCGCGGTAATAAGCGTCGACCCCGACAAAGCAATCGCGCTCGAGGAACTGGGAGAAAGCCTCAGGGTGGATATAGCAAGAGCGTTCTGCAGGAATATCTCCCGTGAGGATGTACATAAGCTGGTAGACCGGATATTTGACGATTATGCATCCGATCATTCCAAAGAATAAGTAAATGGCAGTCAGGAGATAAAGGTGGAAGGTAATTTTTCTGAAAAAGCAAAACAGTCCTTGAGCATTGCGGTAAAGTGGGCCAGAAAGCTCCGCCAGAGCTATGTGGGTTCCGAACACATTCTGCTCGGACTTGCTCTCAATACGGAGAGCATGGCGGGCGGTGTACTTTCCGCAAATAACGTGGATACAGCCAAGCTCACCGACATGATCAGGGATATGATAAGCTTCAACACCGCCCTTGCGATCGAATCAAGGGAGGAGTATTCACCGAGAGCAAGGGGAATACTTGAAGAAGCACAAAAGCTTGCAAAGAGGTTCGGTTCGGATGCTACGGGCACCGAGCATATTCTTCTTGCGCTCATCAAGGAGGGCGAGAATGTTGCGGTAAGGCTTCTTGCAACAATGGGCATCAATCCGATGAAGATTTATGCCGACACCCTCGCAGCGATGGGTCAGGATCCGGCTCTTGCACGCGAAGACCTTATGGCCCGCGGAGGAGAGATGGGTGAGCGCGGATCGATCCTCGGGCAGTATTCAAGGGATCTTACGAAGCTTGCTTCGGAAGGAAAACTCGATCCCGTCATCGGTAGGAAGGATGAGATCAAGAGGATCATTCAGATACTTTCACGCAGGACCAAGAACAATCCCTGTCTCATCGGCGAACCCGGTGTAGGTAAGACTGCGGTAGTCGAGGGACTTGCACAGCTCATCGCATCCGGTGAAGCACCCGATACCGTCAAGAACAAGAGGCTTCTTACGCTCGATCTTCCCGGAATGGTAGCGGGTTCGAAGTACCGCGGAGAATTCGAAGAGAGGATCAAGCGAGTAATAAGAGAGGTTGAGGAAAACGGAAATATCATTCTTTTCCTCGATGAGATACATACGCTTATAGGTGCGGGCGGAGCTGAGGGTTCCATCGATGCATCCAATATTATGAAGCCCTCGCTTGCAAGGGGAGAGCTTCAGCTTATAGGTGCTACGACCGTTGCCGAGTATCACAAGTATGTCGAAAAGGACGCGGCTCTCGAGAGGCGTTTCCAGCCTGTTACGGTTGAGGAGCCCACCGAAGAAGAGAGCATCCGTATCCTCGAAGGCATCAAGCACAAATACGAGGATCACCACAATATCGAGATCACATCCGAAGCGATCGATGCCGCGGTAAGACTGTCGGCCAGATACATCAACGACAGAAATCTTCCGGATAAGGCGATAGACCTTATCGATGAGGCGGCTGCAAGCGCACATCTCCGCACCATGGAGGTTCCCGAAAAGCACAAGGCAATGCTCGATGACATAAGCAAGATGGACAGGCAGATCGAGCTTTCCATCCGTATGGAAGCTTTTCTTCAGGCAAGGGAGATCAAGCTCAAGCAGGACGAACTCATCAAAAAGTATGAGAAGGCTGTCAAGAAGAGTGAGGCACAGGCGGGTGTCCGCAAGGGAAGCATAGGAGAGGATGACATTGCCAAGGTTGTCGCTATGTGGACCAAGATCCCCGTAACCAAGCTGAATGAAAAAGAAAGCGACAGGCTGCTTAAGCTTGAGTCGATCCTTCATAAGAGAGTCATCGGCCAGGAGGAAGCTGTTGAAGGCATTTCCAAGGCGATGAGAAGAGGACGTGTGGGTCTTAAGGATCCGAAGCGCCCCGTTGGCTCTTTCCTTTTCCTCGGACCTACCGGCGTAGGTAAGACCGAGCTTTCGAAGGCACTGGCGGAAGCAATGTTCGGATCTGAGGATTCACTCATCAGGATCGATATGTCCGAATATATGGAGAGCTTCTCGACAACCAAGATGATCGGTTCGCCTCCGGGATATGTGGGCTTTTCCGAAGGAGGACAGCTTACCGACAAGATAAGGAGCAATCCTTATTCGGTGGTACTGTTTGACGAGATAGAAAAGGCACATCCCGATGTGTTCAATATACTTCTTCAGGTTCTCGATGACGGACACCTGACCGATTCGAAGGGCAGGAAGGTATCGTTCAAGAATACGATCATTATCATGACTTCAAATGCCGGAGCACAGCGCATCGTCGATCCCAAGAATCTCGGATTCGGTGCATCAAGCGGCGGCGAGAAGGCGGATTACGAGAGAATGAAGTCGGGCGTAATGGAGGAAGTAAAGAGGATCTTCAAGCCCGAGTTCATAAACAGGATCGATGACATTGTCGTGTTCAGCCAGCTCAGTGATGAGAATCTGAAGGATATTGTCAATCTGCTCGCAAGACAGCTGGGTGACAGATGCAAGGAACAGATGGATATAGAGCTGAAGCTCGCACCCTCTGTGAAGAGCCATCTGATTGAGAAATATGCCGACAGGAAGATGGGTGCAAGACCTCTCAAAAGGGCAATGCTTACTGTTGTTGAGGATCCGCTTGCCGAGGAGATCCTGCGGAAGAATGTCAAACCGGGTGACAGTGTAACCTGCTCTTACTCGGGAGGAAAGGTCTGTTTTAAGGTTAATAAGCCTAAGAATAAATAAACGGAGGAGAATAAAAATGGCTGAAATACTTTATGCGGAGGACGGCGGAAAGCTTGCGTTCGGAGATCATCATCTCAAGGAAAAGACCAAGGCTGAGGATTTTCCATTCGGAGGAGATCTTCTCAAGGTCAAGACGTATGAAGATATAACCAGATTTGAGAAGAACGGTCTTTTTGTATATGAGTCCGTTCCCGGAACCACGGTCACCGGATTTGCGGAGACCGAGGATTCCATGGAGTTTGACGTAAGCGGAAAGGGTGCCGTTTCGATCACACTCGGTCTTGCTGAGGATACTCTCTATTCTATAGAAGAAGACGGAGACGAGACCGGTGCCGTCAAGACGGGACTTGGCGGAAAGCTCAGCCTTTCCCTCGATCTGTCGGGAAACCGCAAGGCTCACGTTAAGGTATCCAAAGCGTAATCTATGGCTAAGACTAAGCAGACAAGCATATATTTCTGTCAGAGCTGCGGGTATGAATCTGCCAAGTGGATGGGACAGTGTCCCGGATGCCACGAGTGGAACACCTTCGTGGAAGAGACCGTGGTAAAGGGCGATTCATCCAGCGCATCGTTTCGTATAGCATCTGCCGCAAAGGGCGGTGCTTTTTCCGCTGTCCGGGCTGCGGTCACATCCATAGGTGATGTTTCCGGAGAAGAGGGCATAAGGGAATCATCCGGAATCGATGAACTCGACAGGGTTCTCGGAGGGGGAGTCATGAAAGGCTCCCTTACTCTTATCGGCGGTGATCCCGGAATAGGAAAATCAACGCTGCTCCTTCAGGTGTGCAGAAATATGTCTGCCGCCGGACATAAGGTCCTGTATGTATCCGGTGAGGAATCAGCCGCCCAGATCAAGATGAGGGCGGACCGCATCGGGAAGTTTGACGGGGATATGAAGCTGTTATGCGAGACGGATCTGAACGCCGTTGCAGAGGTGATGCGTTCGATGGTTCCCGATGTCTGTGTCATCGATTCGATCCAGACGATGTACAGTGAGCAGGTATCATCCGCTCCCGGTTCCGTATCGCAGGTAAGGGAATCAACCCAGATACTCATGCAGCTTGCCAAGGTTCTGGGCATATCCGTGTTTATCGTCGGACATGTCACCAAGGAAGGAACCGTTGCCGGTCCCAGGGTCCTGGAGCATATGGTTGATACGGTCCTGTATTTCGAAGGTGACAGACATGCTTCGTACAGAATATTAAGGGGAGTCAAGAACCGTTTCGGCTCCACCAACGAGATAGGCGTATTCGAGATGAGAGGTGAGGGTCTTGTCCAGGTCACCAACCCTTCCGAATACCTTCTTAACGGGAGGCCCCTGGATGCTTCGGGCTGCATAGTTTCCTGCAGCATGGAAGGAACCCGCCCCATCTTAGTCGAGATACAGAGCCTTGTCTGCAGGTCCAATCTCGGCGTGCCAAGAAGACAGGCTGCCGGTGTTGATTATAACCGTGTAAACCTTCTTATGGCAGTGCTTGAGAAAAGGTGCGGCATGCATCTGGGCGACTGTGATGCGTATGTGAATCTTACCGGAGGAATGAAGCTTACCGAGCCCTCACTCGATCTTGCTATGGTTCTTGCGATCGTATCGTCCTTCAAGAATCAGGCGGTATCCGCATCCGTCGTTGCATTCGGAGAGGTCGGTCTTTCCGGCGAAGTGCGTACGGTATCCCAGGTTTCCCAGAGAGTTTCGGAAGCGGTAAGGCTCGGGTTTAAAACTGTCATTGTTCCAATGCCTTCGCTTGAGGATGCGAAGAAAGCCGCGGGAAAGGATGCCGAGATTATCGGAGTATCCAATGTAAGAGAGGCTGTGGACAGGGTTATCTGAGCCGGATAATTTTTTCTTGCACCATATAATACGTTGTTGTATAATACGTGGGTCGGTCGCTTTAAGGCCCAATAGGGGAATAGTACAATGGTAGTGCGGCGGTCTCCAAAACCGTTAATGGGAGTTCGATCCTCTCTTCCCCTGCGCAGGCAAGACGTCTTCATAAGGAAGGCGTCTTTTTTCTTTTGCGCATGCGAGCATGCGTTTTGGGAATTTCCACGGAATGTGATATAATCGTTATGTTTCGGAGGTGCTGTATGCATAATATTGACAACGTAAGAATGCTCGAGCTTCCCGAGAGGGGAGATGAAAGAGGAAATCTTGTTATCGCCGAATGCGGCACGGATATTCCCTTTGATATAAAGAGAGTTTTTTATATTTACGGTTCGGATCCCGATGTCATAAGGGGATGCCATGCCAACCGCAGATCCGAGTTTGTTCTCATTAACGTTGCCGGATCCAGCAAGGTCAAGGTCCTTGACGGTGAGGGCAATGAGATAATCTACAGCCTTAACAGGCCCAAGACCGGAATCTATCTTCCCAACATGGTATGGAAGGAAATGTACGATTTCAGCGATGACTCGGTCCTTTTATGTCTTGCCAGCACGCATTACGATGAGAGTGAGTACATCAGGGATCTCGATGAGTATAAGAAGATAATAAAGGAGTCCGCGCAGTGAGCAAGATTTCCATAGTAATACCCGTCTACTATAATTCCGATACTCTCAGGGATCTGTACGACGATCTTAAGAATAAGGTTCTCGGAACCATCGGGGAATACGAGATAGTATTTGTCGATGACGGCTCGGGCGACGAATCCTGGAAGATAATGAACGGGATCCGCCTTGAAGACAGCAATGTAAAGTGCGTAAAGCTTTCAAGGAATTTCGGTGAGCACGCGGCGATATTTGCGGGGCTTTCCGTATGCACCGGAGACTGTGCAGTCACCAAGCAGGCAGACCTTCAGGAGGATTCCTCCCTCATTCTTCAGATGTATGAAAGCTGGAAGAAGGGTAACGAGATAGTTCTCGCCGCCAGAAGATCCAGGAAGGACAATCCCATATACGTCCTCTTTGCCGGCCTTTATTACAAGATGATCCGCAGGATGGTCAACAAGAATATGCCTATGGGCGGATGCGACTGCTATCTTGTCGGCAGGAAAGCAATCAATGAACTCATTAAATTAAATGAAAAGAATTCATCCCTGACACTGCAGGTCATGTGGCTGGGATTTCAGACAGACATCATCTATTTCGACAGGCTTGAGCGTGAGAAGGGCAAGGGAAGATGGACCATGGCCAAGAAGATCAAGCTTGTCATGGACTCGATCCTCAGCTTCTCCTATGCTCCGCTGAGAATGATGATGTATGCGGGATTTATTTTCGATATCTTTTCTATTTTCATCTTTATCTCTGTCCTGGTCGAGTACTTCACTGTGGGTACTCCGATCGCCGGATGGTCTTCACTGATGTGCATTGTTCTCCTTGGATTCGGAATGATCATGACTATGATCGGGATTATCGGAGAATATATCTGGAGGGCGCTCGATGCTTCCAGGAACAGGCCACCCTTCATAATCGATACCATCAAGAGCGGCGACGAGGATATCAAGGACTGAGCGGATGAACGATCTTAACATTCCACAAAATGATCTGAACATATTACATGATTATCTGGTCTCCCTCGGCGGAAGCGAAGAGCTCTGGTCGAGGATGGTTTCCTGTGAGGATGTTCTTGCGGAGCTATACCATTGGTGCAAAACCGGACAGCTCCTTGGAAAGTTTGAGCCCGAGGGCATTTCCATATCCGACTGCATTGCCTGGCAGGTCGACCATTTTAAGGCATATATGGACAGGGAAGAGAACAACAGATGGCACAGGGAGAGGCTGTTCATACAGAGTCTCGAGACTCTTCTTGACATAGCGGACGGAGATGCGAAGACCATAGCCAAGATCCGCGGGGAAGGCGGGGAATCCGGAACCGACAGGGAGGATGTCTGACCCGTTGTCGAAGCCGAAAAAATCCGCATTTTTTGTTTTTTGACACTTGTATCATATTAAAAATATGTTAAGATATTAGGTGTCTGCCCCTTAAGGGGTTTATGGGTTATCGGGAATAATAATATGGGAAATGTGACTGATTCACCGGAATATCTGCGGGCACTTGCGCAGGATTACAAAATGAAGATAAGTCCTCTGATCCCCTATCTGCCCTGGCTACAGCAGGCAACGGAGAAGGCGGTCGTCAGTAATTATTCCGATAACGGAGTTGCTGATTCAAGTATTTCTTTTCCGGTATATTCATCGGAACTGATGGGCTTTATAAAGGCCTGCAATGTTTCCGGATTGATGGATCGCAATTATCCTTATGTGTATTCGAGAAAAGCGATCAAAGATCACGACCAGGAACGAAGGATCATAGTTGGGGCAACCTGGAAGGAATGGGATGTTCTCTGCGGGATCCTCAGCAAATATGTTCTGGGCGGCCGGACGAAATCCGCACTTTGGAGAGAAGGTGTGACCGAGCAGATATTCTATCTTACGGTCAGCAGGATGCAGGAGATCGTCGAGTTCTGGGAATGATCGGCTTAAGTGACTAAATGCGGCAGGCAAGCCGCAGTTTATCGGGAGATATAAGATGGGTGACAAATCAATTCAGAAGAAGCAGTACATTATCGAAGTAGCGGCAAAGGTATTCTCCGAGATGGGTTACAAGAACGTTACCATGAAGGATGTTGTCGATGCCTGCGATATTTCGAGAGGCGGCCTGTATCTCTATTATGAGAGCACATCAGAGCTTTTTATTGATGTTATGAAATCCCAGGCTGCAGCCGGTGCGGATTTTACTTCTCTTATCAGCGATGATGCCACCGCAGCCGATATCCTTCTTCTTTTCCTCCAGGAGGAGAAAAAGGACCTCTTCAGAAAGAAAGGAAATCTGAACAGGGCATATTTCGAATTCTATTTTGATGCAAGACCCGCCAAAGCGGATAATGTCTATAAGAAGAGATTTGACAACAATGTCAAGATGATAGGCAAGCTTATCGAGATCGGTGTGGAGAGCGGAGAGTTTGTCTGCGAAGATCCTGTTACCGCAGCATACAACATCGTATATCTCATCGAGGGACTTAAGGTTACTTCCGCAACACTCGGGGTATCACCCGATTCCTTTGACAGACAGATCCTTTATATCTTAGAGTCACTTGGAGTCGATGCATGAAATTAACGTAAATGTAATAGTAAAGGGGCTTCAGAAGGGGTGATCACTTTTTCTGAGGCCTTTTTTAAGAAAGAAGGGATAGTTTATGAGCGTCAGAAGAGTCTATGTAGAAAAGAAAAAGCCTTA
>JAILOC010000042.1 GCA_024691045.1 Lachnospiraceae bacterium
TGCAGGGAATACGAAGTATGAATGAAAAGAAATCCGTAAACAGGAAACTGATAATAGGCTCTGTCGCAGTCGCGATCATTATCTCGGCTGTGATGATCATATGTCTGGCCGCTGTAAGAAGCCTCAGGAGCGCCACAACAATGCGTCTTTTGAGATTTGACGGTGAGATATCTCTTTTGACGGACAGCGGTAAGGTTCTCGAGGCTTCGGAGAACAAAAGGCTTACGAACGGAAATGTCATCAAGACCAAAAAGGAATCTCAGGCATGGATACTTCTTGATGAAGACCGGGTTGTTACTCTTATGGAAAAGAGTGCCGCTTCCTTTACCCAGAACGGTAAAAAGCTGTTTCTTTCACTTGATGAAGGAAGACTCTTTTTCAATATCGAAAGATCGCTTGAAGATGATGAAGATTTTGACATCGCAACTTCCACCATGATCATCGGTATCCGCGGAACAAGCGGATATATCGATTCGGATGAAAACGGAAACAGCGTGCTGTATCTTACCACGGGTAAAGTAGAGGTTACGGGACTTGATGAAGACGGTGAAGAGTCCGGATCCGATAAACTGAAAGCCGGACAGAAGGTCACAGTCATTTCGGAGGATGATGCGGAAATTATCGTTGAAGATATAACGGAATCCGATCTTCCGTTTGAACTTATTGCTTTCCTTTTATCCGACGATGATCTGTTGGCTTCCGTACTGGAAGAAACCGGCTGGGATGAGGAATTGCTGAGAACGAGGCTTTCATCCGGGGATGAAGTATTGCCCGGCGCCGTATCGGACTCCGCTTACAGATTTGATATAAATGAGCTTACCGGAACATGGTATGCGGACGGAGAACAGTTTATCAGCATTAACGGAGACGGGGGCGGCACGCTCTATTATCCTTCGGACGGAATGTTCGATTCCGATGAAGGCAGCCTGGTGAACATAACCATGACGTATGAGCTGTCAGAGGATTATATGATCATGACGGATCCCGTTCACTATTCCTCGGGACTGATGCTGAAATACTTCATGTTTGACGGGAAAGTCGTGCTCTATGACACGATCAATGACAGACTTCTGATAAAGGATAACGCATTCGATCCCGGAGACAGCTGGATAAACAATCCGGATTTCCGTCCGGCACAGATAGCAGTTTCGTATTCCGGTGAGGGTGACGGCGATTCCTTTACAGTCACAGATCTTGTGGGAGTATGGGAAGAACCGTACACCCTGGTACATATCGAAATCTATGATGACGGAACCGGAATGATAGGCGGTGCCGTAAATCCCGGATTCAGCTGGTGGGTTGAAGGAGGAGATGTATTCTTTTCCAATGAGTATCTGAAGTTTGAAAACGGTGTGCTTATGAGAGGCGCCATATCCGCGGACGGAATAGTCTGGAGCGAAATGGCGAAGCTGTAATAACTTTGGGTCATGGATAAAGCGATGAAAACGGAAAAAAAGAAAAACCGTACTTTTCGAAATAAAACTATGATCGTAATGCTTATTGCGCTCTTCCTCGGCGTGCTCTGTTCATGCGGAAAAAAGGAACAGGATTTAAGCGGCATCATTTCCGTTCCGGGTGACTTTCTGGAAGCGGTTAAGAATCTTGATGCGGATGCAGCCGCAGTCTGTGCTCCCGGATTTGATGCAAGTGAGTGGGATGAGCTGGATGAAGCCCGGGCAGGCATTATGCGTTTGGTGATGGAAAATGCCGAGATCACCGAAATGGGGACCCCGGTCATTTACGGTGAGTCCGGAAGCGCAGACATGGAAGTTGCCTTTTCCTATGTTTCTTTGCGAGACATTGTGGATTCATTGAAAATGTACCGTGTTACGGAGGATCAGATCAGGGATTGTATCAAGGAGCAGGATGACAGATCCGAAAAGACCATAAATCTTGAATTTGAATACAGTGAAGATGACGGATGCTGGGTACTTACGAAGTCCTCCGCACGTAAGATATGCAAACTGTTTTCCTTTGACACCGTCAGGACGCTGAGTATTGTAGACCTGACCGAGGAAGAAGCTGAAGATGTCCTTATGTCGTATCTGGAAGGGATCGCGGAGTGCCGTGATGCGAAAACCTTTCCCGAGGAACTGGATCTGAGTTCATACCGTTTTTATGACGATTCGCTTCACGGAGGCGAGGGCACCCGGACTGAGGATGCGGTGGCACGATTTGCCGCTGCTTATATGGGTTATGTTCTTTCTCATGAGCCCGAAGTCAGGACAAATTGGGATTATTCGGTTTATCTTTACGGAGAGGCTCCTTCGGAAAATGATCTTATGAATGCTCTTTCTTCCGATGAATATCAGATCGAAAATTACGCGATCCTTCTCAAATATCTGTATCTCGGAATGGATCTTGAAGAATTAATGGATGCGCAGACGGCGCTTATCTATAATACCCTTGCCGAGGCGATCCCGCAGTGCGGATCCGAAGAGTATATCCTGTATGCGGTAGTATCGCCCTATAAGGATGCGGAAGAGGAGTGCACTCTGCTGAGCGAACTGATAAACAAGCCGTATTCCGTTGATAATTCTATCGAGTATACGGAAGAGCAGTACTATTATCTGCTCAATGCCGCTATCGAGTATCTTCATGATAACGGAGAAGCGGATGACGAGCAGTACGAAATGATGCTCGAAAACAGGCCGGACGCATATGAGGGATTTACCACAGATGTATCCGTCAGTGTATCCGGACATCCCAATCAGGCGGTCGGAACATTTGATTATGTACCTTCGTGGTGCGATGATTACAGCATTATCTATGGACAATCCTACACCGATGAACAGGGATTCAGCATGTTTTACAGCAGGCAGCCCGGATGGCTGCATACTGCCGGGTATTGCATAGATGAAGAAGGGATCCGGATCGCGAATTATTTTGACAGGATATTCTATCCCGGTAATCAGGTCATAGTCGACTGGTGGCTCGACGATGAACTGATAGTCGATACGCAGATCATTACCGTTGATACATTCACGAATGAAATAGAAGTATTTCTTCCGGTCGGCGAGCTTCCGGAGAATTGCTATTACGAAATGCGCCTCTGGGAGACGGATCATAATCACGTCATATCATACGTAACACTTACGAGATGACCGGTCCGCGTTTTTTTGATCATTAAGGGGATTTCCCGCAGGGGAGGTCCCTTTTTTCATGTTTTTCCTTAATTTATCCTTAAGTTGCTTAAATGTGCAAAATATCATAAAATATATGTAATTATGGGTTTATTTTACTTACGGTTTTTTATCAGTGAAGGAGACCATACTCATGGCGAAAAAAGTGGATTATCCGATATTGGTAAGACTTGAAGATATCTGCCCTACATTAGACAGGAAAAAGTTTGCTATCTTCCGCGAATTCTTCAACGAGACCGGTATAAAACCGCTTCTTTGTGTTATCCCGGAAAACAGGGATCCCAAGCTCGTCAAAGATAACGTAGACAGGGATTTCTGGAATTTTGTCCGCGAGCTGAAGGCGGAAGGATACGGCATTGCCATGCACGGAACATACCACCTTGCAACCGGTAAGAGCATCGGACTCATCTCCGGAGACGTTTCCACAGAGTATGCGGGAATGAGCTATGATTCCCAGCTTAAAAAGCTCAGGGAAGGCAAGCACATCCTTGCACAGCAGGGACTGGATACGGAGATCTTCGCCGCTCCCAATCATTCATATGACCTCAATACCATCAGGGCATGCAAGAAGCTCGGGATCAATTATTTTTCCGACGGAATGAGCAGGAAGCCTTACTGCATCGAGGGAGTCAAGTTCATACCCGTATCTCCCTTCTGGAAGCATCATAAAAAAGGCGTTCTTACCATGTGCATATCCACGAATAACGAGAACCTCGACGGCAGGGAGACCATTTTCGAATTCCTCAGGGAGAACCTTTATCACGTTATGACTCCCGAGGAAGCATGCAACCTCAAGCCGACATTTTACTATATAGCCCGTATTTCCGAGAAGATGAACATCAAGAAGTACAATGCTGTCAGGAACAGGGCGAGAAGAAGGAATGAGCAGTAAGCTGCCCATTGAAAGGATCAGTAATGGAATTACCAGCAATACTCGGCGGTAAACCCGTCAGAGATGAAAAGATCTACTACGGCAGACAGTGGATATCCGATGAGGATATCGAAGCCGTCAACAATGTTCTTACAGGTCCCTATATCACCTGCGGTCCCAAGGTCAGTGAAGCTGAGAAAAGACTTGCTTCTTACACGGGTGCAAAGCATGCTGTTGTCGTAAACAGCGGAACCAGTGCTCTTCACTGTGCCTGCATCGCAGCCGGGATCGGCGAGGGCGATGAAGTCATCACAACTCCCCTTACATTTGCAGCATCCGCAAACTGTGTTCTGTATTGCGGTGGAAAGCCGGTATTTGCGGACGTCGATCCCGAGACCTACAATATCGACCCCGCAAGCATTAGAGCGCATATAACCGACAAGACCAAGGCTGTCATCGCTGTTGATTTTACCGGGCAGGTCGTCAAGGCCGATGAGATCCGTGCGATATGTGATGAGTTCGGTCTTGTTTTTATTGAAGATGCCGCTCATTCGATCGGTTCTTCATATAACGGCAAAATGGTTGGCAATATCGCCGACATGACCTGTTTTTCTTTTCACCCTGTCAAGACCGTGACTGCGGGAGAGGGCGGAGCGATCCTTACCAATAATGATGAATATTACAAAAAGCTCGTCCTTGCACATGCTCACGGAATCACCCATGAAGAGGAAGAGATGGAAGATGCTCCTCACGAGGGTTCCTGGTATTACGAGGAGATAAGTCTCGGATACAATTACAGGATGACCGACTTCCAGGCAGCGCTTCTTATGAGCCAGCTTGACAGGATCGACGAATTCGTTGCAAGGCGTAAAGAGATCGTTGCGGCATATGACGAGGCGTTCAGGGATGTTCCCGGCATCATTGTCCAGAAGAATATTCCCGAATCGGATACATCCAGACATCTTTATATAATCAGGCTCGACCTTGATAAACTCTCCTGTACGAGACGCGAATTCTTTGATGCGATGAGCGCGGAGAATGTTCAGTGCCAGGTACACTATGTGCCCGTGTACTGGTTCCCCTATTACAGGCATCTGGGATATGAAAAGGGACTCTGCCCCAATGCAGAAGAGATCTACAGGGGCATTATGAGTATTCCTCTTTATCCTAAGATGACGGACAAGGATGTCGAGGATACCGTTGCCGCAGTCAAAAAGCTGGCGGCATATTACAGTAAAGAGATCGGAGAACAGTAATGAAGAAAGCTCTTATCACAGGAATCACCGGACAGGACGGAAGCTACCTTGCCGAATTCCTGCTTGAAAAAGGTTATGAAGTTCACGGAATGATCAGAAGGTCTTCCGTTGATTACCGTGAGAGGATCGCACATCTTGAAGGCAGGGATGATTTTTTCCTTCATTACGGTGATCTCGGTGATTCGATGAGTCTTGTCAATCTCATAGGAACCATCCGCCCCGATGAGATTTATAATCTTGCGGCACAGAGTCATGTGCAGGTTTCTTTTGATGTGCCCGAATTTACCGCTGATGTGGATGCAACCGGTGTTCTCAGGGTTCTCGAAGCGGTAAGGGTTACGGGTCAGACACAGACCTGCCGTATTTACCAGGCATCGACCTCTGAGCTTTACGGCAAGGTAGAGGAGGTTCCCCAGAGCGAGAAGACTCCGTTTCATCCCTATTCACCCTATGCCGTTGCCAAGCAGTACGGTTACTGGATCGTAAAGGAGTACAGGGAAGCGTACGGAATGTTTGCATGCTCCGGTATTCTTTTCAACCATGAGTCTCCCAGAAGAGGAGAGACCTTCGTTACAAGAAAGATCACGCTTGCTGCGGCACGTATTGCGGCAGGCCTTCAGGATAAGCTTTATCTCGGTAACCTTTCATCGCTCCGCGACTGGGGCTATGCCGGCGACTATGTAAAGTGCATGTATCTGATGCTCCAGAATGATAAGCCCGAAGATTATGTTATCGCTACGGGTGTACAGCATTCCGTAAGGGAGTTCTGTACGCTTGCTTTTCATCATGCGGGTATCGAACTTGATTTTAAGGGTGAGGGCATCGACGAAAAGGGTATCGACAAGGCGACCGGCAGGGTGCTTGTTGAAGTCAGTCCCGATTTCTTCAGACCCACCGATGTCGTAAATCTTCTCGGAGACCCTTCCAAGGCAGCCGGGGAGCTTAATTGGAATCCTTCGGAAACAAGCTTTGAAGAGCTTGTAAAGATGATGACCGAAGCCGACATGAAGAAGGCTTCTTTGGAGGCAGCAAGCAGATAATGAATATTGTTTTGCTTTCAGGCGGCTCGGGCAGAAGGCTCTGGCCGCTTTCGAATGAAGTAAGAAGTAAACAGTTCATAAGGATATTCACATCCCCTTCGGGTGAACCCGAATCCATGGTGCAGCGCGTATACCGCCAGATCACCACGGTTTCCCCCGATTCCAAGGTAACGGTGGCAGCATCGAGACAGCAGCTGTCCGCTCTTATCAATCAGCTCGGAGATAAGGTGGATGTTTCGCCGGAACCCTGCAGAAGGGATACCTTTCCCGCGATAGTTCTTGCCGTAGCATTCCTTGTTGATAAGAAGGGATTGCCTGCGGATGCACCTGTGATCGTATGTCCCGTAGATCCTTATGTCGGAGATGATTATTTCCGTGCTCTCGAGGGACTTGAAAGAGCTGTCCTGTCAGAGAAAAGCGGAATATGTCTTCTCGGAACGGAGCCTTCTTTTCCCACGGCAAAATACGGATATATAATTCCGGAAAGCAGGGATGAGATAAGCACGGTATCACGTTTCAAGGAGAAGCCTTCCGAGGAAGAAGCGGAGCAGCTGATAAAGGACGGTGCTCTATGGAATGCCGGGGTCTTTGCGTTCAGGGCGGATTATGTACTTGATATTGCGAAGAATCTTATCGGTTACAGGGGATACGACGATCTCTACGCAAGATACGGATCGCTTGAGGGCATAAGCTTTGACTACGCTGTCCTTGAAAAAGAAAAAAATATAAGAGTATGCAGATTTGCCGGGGAGTGGAAGGATGTCGGAACCTGGAATACCATGGCGGAGACCATGGACAAAAGCGGTTTCGGAAATGTTATCTTCGGCGGAGAATGCGTAAATACTACTGCGGTTAATGACCTGGATATTCCTCTGATATGCATGGGACTTAAGGATGTGATAGTAGCCGCAGGTCCTGACGGAATACTTGTTTCCGACAAGCATCAGTCCAGTTATATCAAACCGATCGTTGACAAGGTTGCGGGAGATATCAAATACTCCGAAAAGAGCTGGGGATCGTTCAAGGTCATCGATTCGAGCGATAGCAGTCTTACCATCAAGGTAACGCTTCTTCCCGGACATCATATGTATTATCATTCCCACGAAAGAAGGAATGAGGTGTGGACGGTCATAAGCGGTGAGGGAACCGCGGTACTGGATGATGTCAGAAGGAAGATCGCACCCGGTGATGTGCTGGAGCTTCCCGCCGGATGCAGACATACGGTCATAGCGGATACGAGGCTTGAACTGATAGAGGTTCAGACCGGAAAAGAGATAAGCGTAAGCGACAAGATAAAATATGAGTATGAGTTCTAAGAGAAGCAAAGGATTGTTTTCCGGAAGCAGGCGCGGGGCATTGAAATATTTCATACCGCTCGGGCTTGCCTTTGTGCTGCTTCTTATTCTCAATATCGCATGGGGACAGAACTGGATAGATTCCGATATGTCCGCGGAAATGGTCTTTTCGGATCTTCTCGGGGATACGGGCCATTACATTGCAAGCCCCGACTGGTATTATTCGACTGAGTTCAGGATCGCCTACACACAGCTTCTTTTCGTACCTCTGCTGAAGGTGCTTGACAGCTGGGCAGCCGCAAGGATCATCACCAATATCGTTTTTTATGTTGTGCTGGTTCTTTCGTATTTCTATATGATGCACGGCTATGAGAAGAAGCACATCGCCATGACATCTTCGGTACTTCTGCTTCCCATTTCGGAAACTGTCGCGCAGCATATGCAGCTCGGAAATACATATATGCCGCATATGATACTTATGTTTCTTACCATCGGACTTGTAAGACGTCTGGATGAGGATGTTTATGACGGAAAGCCAAATCCCGTAAGGCTTGTTCTGCTGGCTGCACTCAGCATTATCTGCGGAGCTTCGGGAGTCAGATATTTCCTTATCATCTTCGCTCCGCTCCTTATAGCCGGTATCTGGAGACCTTTCAAGATGTTCGGCATCGCGGAGGGTGCGCTCAAAAAATGGCGTTCGAACCTGAAGCTTTTCTATATAGCTATGGGAGCTTCATTCTTTGCGCTCATCGGATATTTCTACAACACGGTCTATATCAGATCGATGTATATTTTCACGACCTATGAGTCGGTTTCCTTTGTCCCCATCAATAACGGTATCTGGTATGAGAGAATAGCATCCGTATTCGGATGTCTTCTCGAGATCTTCGGATACATACCGGGCGGAAGCGTTCTTTCGCTCAGGGGTGTGGTTACCGTCTGTGCTTTCGTTATGATCTTTCTGATGTTCTATATGGTCAGAAGGACTTCAAGGGAAGTGAACCGCTGCTCCGGCATTCTGGGAGGAGAGGATATCTATACGAAGGAAGCACTGTCCGATCTTTTCTTCGTACACTTCTTCGTTGCGGGCTTTACTGTAATGGCATTCTTCCTTGCGTTTACCGACACGACACTTACTCCGAGATATTTTTCGTCATGCATATATATGGCGCTTCCCATACTGACCAACTGGCTTTCTTCCGAAAATGACGGAGCTGTCAGAAAGGTGTATATGGCAGCACTTGTTTTCTGCCTGTCCCTTGCAACGCTCAAGATCTCTTATTCGCTTTATACGAATGACAAGAACGAGGCACGCAGGGAGGTGGCACAGTACCTTGTCGATAAAGGGCTGACACACGGGTATTCCCTTTATGACGATTCCAATGTGCTTGTTGAACTTTCCGACGGCGCACTTTCCGTCGGTGCATATACTAAGGAGCTTGACCGCTATTTCCTGTGGTCTACTCCGAAGAGGTTTTATGAGGGTGAGACCGGAGCGGGAGACTTTCTTGTATTTCCTTCTGGAACAGATGTCAGTTCGATTCCCGGAGCCGTATTCGAAGAGCAGATAGCCGGTTACGATATTTATATTTGCAGATAATGAAAGAAAAAGACCCCAAATATAACCTGATGCTCACCTTTGCTCTGATCATCGTCCTTGCCTTTGATATCTTCTTTGTCTCACAGAAGGAAGGCTATCATATGGACGAGATCCTCAGCTATGAGCTTTCAAATTCAGAGTTCACACCGTGGATAACACCGACCCAGCCCGAAGGAAGGCTGGAAAAGTATTATCGTGCGGAAATATATGACGACAGGTTCACGGTTCTTGCGTCCAATCTATTTACACAGATCTCGGATATCCTGAAAAGAAGAGGAGCGTCCGTTGCGGCAAATTACACCGCGGATGTTTATGACAGTCCCGTATGGATGACATCCTCCGATATGAAGGAATATGTAACCTTCTTCGGCGACGATTCCGTCATCGCCCTTTCCGCTTATTACAATTCAATAACCGATAATCATCCGCCTCTTTATTTCATGCTGCTCAATATCTTCTCGGCAGTATATGCGATCTTTTTCTACGGAAGTATAAGCCCTTGGCCGGGATGCATTCTGAACATGATCTTTATGATGGGCTCAATGCTCATCATCAGTGCTTTTTTCAAAAACGTTTTTGACAGGAAATACCTCGGTCCGGTTGCAGCACTTTTCTACGGACTTTCACCCGCCGGCATGAACACCGTACTTCTCATCAGGATGTACGGCGCCGTTGCGTTCTTCTGTCTTGCCTTCGCATACATCGTCCTTAAGAAACTTGCGGACGGAAGCGATTTAAAAAAGGGCAACAAGAAGCTGATCCTTGTTACGGTGCTGGGATTCCTTACGCAGTATTTTTCCTGTATTCTCTTTTTCTTCCTGATCCTTTCTTCGGTTATTTATCTGATATCCGCAAAGAAGATCAGAAATGCCTTGTATCTTCTCAGGACCATGATCCTTTCTGCGGTATGGGGTGTTGTGCTGTATCCCTTTGTTTTCCATGATCTGTTCGGCACACAGATCGGATCGTCCGTGCGGGAAAATCTTGTGTCTGTCTCCGGATACGGCTCAAAGCTGAAAACCTTCCTTGATATAGTCGCGCAGCAGACCGGATGGTCGGTCACGGGATGTATCATGATGTTTGTCTTCATACTGATCGGAGCGCTTATCGCGATCTTTTCCCGAGGGATCAGATTTTACGGTCCAATACTGTTTGTAACGGCGCTCGGATACGTTCTCACGGTATCAAAACTTGCGCCCTATACCGTCGACAGATATCTGATGCCTGTATTTCCTTTTGTCGTGATGATTGAGATACTCGGACTCGGCACGGTCATTTCATCCGTAGCGGAAAAGTATCTGAAGGATATCAGGTTTCGCAGGATCGTATACACCGGAGTGCTTTTTATCTGGACCGTGTCCTGTATCTGCCTTGTTCCGGTGATAAGTCCGAATTATCTGTATACCGGATATTCGAATCAGGAACGCATTTCGAGGTCCTATTCTTCATATGATGCGGTTGTGGTTTACAGGGGAACGAGCTTCTACAGGAATGTTCCTGAGCTTATGAACTATAACAGCTGCCTGCTCCTTAAGGAGGAAGAGGTCGATCATTATGATGAGCGTCTTGCTTCTCTTAATTCCGTCGTGATCATCAGGGGAGATGGGGTCGACAATGAAGTGATACGCAAGATCGGCAATATGTACGGATATAATTCGCTTACATTCCTGATGGAGGACGGTGTATTCGGGGACGATGTGTGTCTCCTTTCAAAATAGGCGTTTTTGGTATATAATATATGTTTAGGTTTTACCCGAAGAGGTGTTTATGGAAACAATATATTCATCGCTCAAAGTAAATAATGAATATGAGCTCTGCAGTGTTTATTCCGAGGAAGCCAAGAACCTTCTCGAGCATGCGCTCCTGAAGGCAAGGATCTCATATTTTATAAGTTTTCCGAGGAAGAAACTTTTCGACAGACATAAATATAATTGTATCTTTTGCGTAAATGAAAACAATCTGTCCGAGGCGGAGGATATCATCGAGGATATCTTCGGCGAGGACGATCCGGATATCAAGATGATATCCATGAAGAATCCGGTGGATTATCTGTAAACCGGATGAATGGAGTAAGAAATGGACTATAGCAGAAAAGGCGTCATTGCCAGAAGACGTCAGTTAAATTCATACGGCGGCAAGATAGTGAGGAAGGTTATCCTCCTCGGCTTCAAACTCTTTCTTGCGGGTGTGATAGGAGTGGGAGTATGCCTTCTTGCGGGAGGTATCGGTCTCTTCAATTCGATCCTTGCGGGAACTCCCGTCATCCACATTTCGGACATCATTGCAAAAGGTCAGGCGACCATTGTTTATGATGCCATGGGAAACGAATTCGACCATTATGTAGGACAGGATGCAAACCGTATCGAGGTTACCTGGGACGGAATTCCCAAGCAGCTCGGACTTGCATTCGTTGCCGTAGAGGATGAGAGATTCTACGAGCATAACGGTGTAGACTATAAGGGCATGGTCAGAGCCATGTACCAGTTCGTGCGCACGGGCGGAGAGTCGACGCAGGGTGCATCCACGATAACCCAGCAGCTTCTTAAGAATACCGTCTTCGTCGACTGGACCGAAGAAGGCGACAATATTATCAAGAAGATCAAGCGTAAGATCCAGGAGCAGTATCTTGCAATCGAGGTCACCAAGTCGACGGAAAAGGATGAGGTTCTTCTCAGATATCTCAACGCCATCAATATGGGTCAGAACACCCTCGGAGTTGAATCGGCCGCACAGAGATATTTCGGAAAATCTGCCATAGACCTTAATCTGAGTGAGTGTGCCGTTATGGCCGCCATCACCCAGAATCCTTACCGGTACAATCCCATCAAGTTTCCCGAGAACAATGTAAAGCGTCGTAAGACCTGTCTCGACAAGATGCTTGAGCTCGGATTCATCACCCAGGAGGAATACGACGAAGCCATCGCGGATACCGCGGATGTTTACGACAGGATCCAGTATCACGACACCTTCATCGCGGAGGCCGATACAAAGGAGGGTAACTATTTCTCCGACTCGCTCTACGATGACGTATTGTATGATCTGATCCATGTTGCGGGATATGACAGGAATCTGGCGGAGCATATGCTCACCAGCGGAGGCCTTCGTATCTACTCCACAATGGATCCTTATATCCAGCAGATAGTTGACGAGGAATTTGCAAATCCCGACAATTTCAAATTCAACGACAGATGGTTCCTTGATTATGCACTGACCATATATGATGAGGACGGAGTTGCGCATAACTATTCAAAAGAAAACCTGATCAGCTGGTTCAAGGCCAAGTACGGCTACAGCAAGTACACACTCCTGTATGCTACACAGGAGAAGGCACAGGAAGCAATCGATGAGTACAGGGCGGGATGCTTTGAAGAACTCGGATTAGTCGAGGATGAGGATAATTTCATTGAGGACATCTCGTATACCGTTGAACCTCAGATGTCCATGGTCATCGAAAACCAGTCGACCGGAGAAGTGGTTGCGATCGCGGGCGGACGAGGAGAGAAGATAGGAAGAAGAACCCTTAACCGTGCTACCGGTTCCAGCCGTTCACCCGGTTCCGTATTCAAGGTAATCGCCAGTGTAGGCCCCGGAATCGATACCGGAATGGTAACCCTGGCTACGACGTATTACGATGCACCGTTCAATTACGATAACGGTAAGCCCGTACAGAATACTTCCAAGTCAACCAGCAGCAAGAACCTTTCGCTCAGATACTGCATCGCATATTCGATGAATATCGTTGCGGTCAAGAACCTGACATACATAGGACCCGAGGTCGGATTCTCATATCTTCAGGATCTGGGCTTTACTACACTTACCGCGGGCAAGGAGATAAACGGACAGATCTATTCCGACGTTACCCAGTCGCTTGCACTCGGCGGACTTACCTACGGTGTCACCAACGAAGAAGTCACGGGTGCATATGCTTGTATTGCCAACGGCGGAAGCTACATCAGGCCCCATCTTTACTCATATGTTACCGGCCCCGACGGGAATGTGATCCTCGATAACAGAATGCCCCGCTCCAAGCAGGTATTCAAGGAGACCACCGCATGGCTTCTCATAAGCGCCATGAGGGACTGCGTTAACTACGGTACGGGTACGAGAGTACGTTTCCCCGGAATGGATATCGCAGGTAAAACAGGTACCACATCCGCAGGCTGGGACCACTGGTTTGTCGGAATGACTCCTTACTATACCGCAGGTGTATGGACCGGATACGACGACAATACCGAACAGACCTGGGACGAGATGCACACCTCCGAACAGCTCTGGCATGCGATAATGAACAGGGTTCACGAGGGGCTGGCATATAAAGAGTTTGCAATGCCCGAAGGACTTGTGGAAGTAGAGGTCTGCTCCGAATCCGGACTCCTTCCCATCCCCGGTCTGTGTGACGGATGCGTTGTCACCGAATGGTTTGCTGAAGGAACCGAACCCCAGTATGAATGTGATCTTCACTATGCGGGCCGTATCTGTGCATATGACGGTAAGATAGCCTGTCCAAACTGTCCCTTCGCTTATGAGGGAGTAACACTTCTTCCGAAGGTTGACGGTTACCATCCGGATCTTATGATCGGCGATCCCAGGCTTGTTCCCGGAAATACCGTTATCATAGAAAATGAAGACGGAACACAGATCATGATTATTGCCGATACTGATCACTTCTGTCAGCACACGGACGAGGCACTTGCGTCACCCGGCTATGATGCGCTCATTGCTACACAGATGGCACAGCTTGACGCGGTAAGACATGCCAACGAGGCTGCGGCGGCCGCGGCGGCAGCTGCGTCGGTTGCATCGCAGGACGGCTGATAACGGCAAAATAAAACGGCGGAAGTTTTCTTCCGCCGTTTGGATTATATAATTATTCGTCATCGGGATCCGCATCTGTTTCGGCTTCGGGATCGAGACCGTTTCTTCTGTCTTCGATTTCCTGGAGAAGTCTCTTTTTGCCTGATTCGGCATTTTTGATCGCGGTGCAGTGTTTTGCGAATTCAGCCTCTTCGGAATCCTTGTATTTTTCGTAGTAGGCTTTTCCTATGGCAATGTAGTTCTTGCGGATGACTTCGTCGCAGGTTGTTACCTGTGCCTTGAGGCTGGCGATGTCCGCAACTTCCTTTGCCTTGTTTTTTACTTTATATGTAGCCGTATAAACAGATTCGCCGATTTTTTCAAAAACATCCATAATACCACTCCTTTTGTGATGTTTCTTTGGTGCATACTATAAATATATCATCAGATGCTTTGTTTGAAAAGGAATAAACTTGGGTGCAAATGATACCTACAACATCATAAAGAAGGACGGTAATTCCGAAGTCATAGTGACCAAATCGAAGTTCATCGGATTTCTGGGAAGTGCACGGGGCGTCGCGGAAGCGGAAGAGATCGTAACGAGGATCCGCAGGAAATACAATGACGCGAGGCATAACTGTTACGCCTATATCATCATGGACGGTGACAGGATCATCTCTAAATCTTCGGATGACGGTGAACCCTCGGGCACGGCGGGAAAACCGATGCTTGCCGTTATGGAGGGTGCCGGACTTGTCAATGCGGTATGTGTCGTCACCAGATATTTCGGCGGAGTGCTGCTCGGGACCGGCGGTCTTGTCAGGGCATATACGGATGCTGCGGCACAGGCGCTTGAAGACTGTGAGGTCTCACCGATAAAACTCGGCAGGATACTAAGACTTACGGTAGATTATCCGGATGAGAGCACCGTTCGAAGACACCTTGAAAATGAATCCTTCGATATCACGGATGCGTCTTATTCCGAGAAGGTTACGCTCACGGTTCTGGGGCCCGAGGAAAAGGCGGAGGATCTTGTGAAGAGAGTGACCGATATGACGGGCGGAAAAGCGTCATGCGATATGCTTGAGACAGTGTATTACTGAGCCCCTGTTTCACCTCATTCGTTGACAAATATATCGCCGATTTTATATACTTTTTTCGTTCGCAACCGCGAAAAAAGGGGAAAGGGTACAATGAAATATTTTTTCACTTCCAAAATAGAAAAAGAAAACGATGAGGTTAAGATCAACATACCTTTCAATATCTGGGAGGTCTGCAAGCACCGCGACGAGATAAGTGCGGAGCTTATAATCGATAACCAGTTCATCAAATGCAATCTTGTTCCTCTCGAAAAGGGACTTTATAAGCTTCTGATTCCCGCAGGGACCGAGCTTAATCTCGATATGAATGTGGATCACAAATTCCTGCTCCACATCACCGATACCCTGATCAGGATGGATCAGAATTCACCCTACAGCGTTGATAATCCGATAAGAAAGATCGATTCGCTCGAGCTCATCATCCAGCCCGGTGACGGACTCTGCGGACAGGCATGCATTGCAATGCTCGCAGGCGTTACCATTGCCGATGTCATTACCGTTATGGACTGCCGTGAGTGGCAGGGCACGATGGGAAGACTTATCTCTGCGCTCAATTATTACGGAATCGATCACAGCAACGTCATTGTTTATCCTGCAGAGGGAGAGAAGGTTTTCCTTCCGAAGTGTGCGATCCTCATGGAGAAGATGGGACGATTCAGCCATTACCTTCTTTACTTTGACGGAAAGTTCTATGACCCCAATCTCGGTATCATGGAAGAATACGATATGACTAAGCTCGTGGGATATCTCGAGATCAAACAGTAATACGAACTCCGATTCCACTTAAACGTGGGGTCGGAGTATTTTTTTCGGCGTTAAAATGCGTAAGATACTCGGTATTTCTTTTCCCAAAAAAATATTCGCCATATGTGCACTGCTTGCGCTTGTTATCGCGCTCATCCCGCTTTACAGGCTGGCTCTTTATGCCATTCCCAGGTATGACGACTTCAGCTACGGCCTGAATATGTGGAAGGCACAAAGATACGGCTACGGCCTTCGCACCATCCTGACCGTGGGATATGAGACCGCGCTCGGCTTTCACTATTCGTGGCAGGGAACCTATTCTTCCATATTCATGATGGCCCAGATGCCCGGTGCACTGGGGTATGAGTATTATTTCCTGGGCCCCGTTCTTCTGATCACATCACTTGCAGTGTCCGTCTTTTTCATGTCAGTGGTCCTGACAAAGCATTACCTTAAGGCTGAAACTCCCGACAGTATCGTCCTCGCCGTTATCGTTACGCTTACTCTCACCGAGTGCATCTATACCGCACAGCAGGGCTTTTACTGGTATAACAGCGGAGTTCATTATGTGTTCATGCACAGCTTGATGTTTGTCATGGTTGCCGTTATGGTTCTTCTTTCCCGTTCAAAGAAGATATGGACGGGGCTTATCGGATGCCTTGCGCTCGCATTTCTTTCCTTTGCATGCGCGGGTGCGAATTTCGTTACATGCATTCAGGGAATTCTTCTTCTTGCGGGATTTATGCTGCTTCTCGGACTGAATAAGTCAAAGAAGGTATTCCGGTTTGTTCCGGGACTGATAATATATGCTCTGGGTCTTCGGCTGAGTCTTACCGCACCCGGCAATGCCCATCGTCAGGCAGCTTATCAGGGATACGGTGCGGTAAAGTCCGTTCTGTATTCTTTTAAGGCGGGAGCGGAGAACCTGTGGAAGTTCAGCGGTCCCTTTGTCATTCTTCTTATGATCCTTGCCGTCCCCGTGATCCTTATGATCGTGAAAAAGACGGATCATAGTTTCCGCCATCCCTGGCTCTTTACCCTGCTTTCCTACGGCTTTTACTGCACGGGTTATACTTCGAGCTTTTACTCAATGGGTAATGCCGGTCTTTCCAGAACCTGGATCGCGGTGAGCTTTACCTTCCAGATCCTTCTTTTTGCAAATGAGATCTACTGGCTCGGATACCTGACCCATTCGAAGGTGGGAGAAAAGCTTGGAAGGGTTTTTGGGGCCGGAGTGAAGCATTATGTTCTGTATTATCTGGCGGCGTTCGTAATGCTGCTTGCGGCTTTCCATTTTACCGTTGATAAGATTGGTGCGGTCTCGTCCTTCGGCGCTTACTATTATGTACATACCGGGGAGGCCTATGCTTTTCATCAGGAATTCCTCGAAAGGGTAAGGATCATCGAAGAGTCGGATCACGGATCGGTCGAAGTGCCCGAATATGCATACAAACCCTGGTTTCTTATCAATAAGGATATATCCGAGGATCCCGGCGAGGAGGAAAACCGTATAATGGCCGAATATTTCGGGGTAAGGGAATTAAAAAGGGTAAGCCGCGAAGCTTTCTTCGGAGAGTAGATTTTTCTAAATTTTTTTGGGATTTTTGTCTTTTTTGCTTGCATTTCCATAGTCATAAGACTAATATAAGTAATGTCGATTAGCACTCGAATCAAAAGAGTGCTAACAAGGATAAACCAAGAACGCATTTACATGCGAAAAAAGGAGGCAATAATATGAAGTTAGTACCTTTGGGTGACAGAGTAGTCCTTAAGGCTGTTGCAGCCGAAGAGACCACCAAGTCGGGAATCATTCTTGCAGGCGCTGCAGGCAAAGAGAAGCCCTCACAGGCTGACGTTGTAGCCGTAGGCCCCGGCATCACCTCTGACGGCAAGGAAGTCAAGATGGAAGTAAAGAAGGGCGACAGGGTTATTTACCAGAAGTATGCCGGAACCGAAGTCAAGCTTGACGATGACGAGGAATACATTGTAGTAAAGCAGAGCGATATCCTCGCAATAGTTAAATAAGGGAGGCGCATTTTAAATGGCTAAAGAGATCAAATACGGCGCTGAGGCACGCCAGGCACTCGAGAAGGGTGTTAACAGCCTTGCAGATACTGTCCGTGTAACACTCGGACCTAAGGGAAGAAATGTAGTGCTCGACAAGAGCTACGGTGCACCCCTCATCACCAACGATGGTGTTACCATCGCTAAGGAGATCGAGCTTGAAGACGGCTTCGAGAACATGGGCGCACAGCTCGTTAAGGAAGTCGCTACCAAGACCAATGATGTAGCAGGAGACGGAACCACTACCGCTACCGTACTTGCACAGGCAATGGTCAACGAAGGAATGAAGAACCTCGCAGCAGGCGCTAACCCCATCATCCTCAGAAAAGGAATGAAGAAGGCTACCGAAGTTGCGGTTGCAGCTATCAAGGAAATGAGCCAGAAGCTCAACGGCAAGGAGCACATCGCCCGTGTCGCCGCTATCTCCGCAGGAGATGACGAAGTAGGACAGATGGTTGCGGATGCTATGGAGAAGGTTTCCGGTGACGGCGTCATTACCATCGAGGAGTCCAAGACCATGGCTACCGAGCTCGATACCGTTGACGGTATGCAGTTCGACCGCGGATATATCTCCGCATACATGGCTACCGATATGGATAAGATGGAGGCTGTTCTCGATAATCCCCTCATCCTTATCACCGACAAGAAGATCTCGAACATCCAGGAGATCCTTCCCCTTCTTGAGCAGATCGTTCAGTCCGGAAGCAAGCTCCTCATCATCGCAGAGGATGTCGAGGGCGAAGCTCTTACCACCCTTATCGTCAACAAGCTCCGCGGAACCTTTAATGTAGTTGCAGTCAAGGCTCCCGGCTACGGCGACAGAAGAAAGGCTATGCTTGAGGATATCGCTATCCTCACCGGCGGTACCGTTGTTTCTTCCGAAGTAGGTCTTGAGCTCAAGGACGCTACCGTTGATATGCTCGGACGTGCAAAGAGTGTTAAGGTCCGCAAGGATGACACCGTTATCGTTGACGGCGAGGGCAAGAAGAAGGACATCCAGGCCCGTATCGGCCAGATCAAGAAGCAGATCGAAGAGACCACTTCCGATTTCGACAGAGAGAAGCTTCAGGAGAGACTTGCAAAGCTTGCAGGCGGCGTAGCAGTCATCAGAGTGGGTGCGGCTACCGAGACCGAGATGAAGGAAGCAAAGCTCCGTATGGAAGATGCACTCGCAGCTACCAGAGCAGCTGTTGAAGAAGGTATCATCGCAGGCGGCGGCTCAGCATACATCCACGCATCCAAGAAGGTTGCAGAACTTGCCGAGACCCTCGACGGAGATGAGAAAACCGGTGCAAGAGTTGTCCTCAAGGCACTCGAAGCTCCTCTTTATCACATCGCTGCAAACGCAGGACTTGACGGAAGCGTTATCGTTAACAAGGTACGTGAGTCCAAGAAGGGTATCGGCTTCGATGCTCTCAAGGAAGAGTATGTAGATATGGTCAAGGCAGGAATCCTCGATCCCGCAAAGGTTACACGTTCTGCACTTCAGAACGCAACCTC
>JAILOC010000054.1 GCA_024691045.1 Lachnospiraceae bacterium
GACTGCCACTTTGTTCTTCAGTATCTTGAGCAGCTCGAATTTATATAACGCTCCAAAGCATCTGTTTTTCTCCATTTGGCAAACTCCCTGTAACCGTATCATTCATATCTCTTCAGATAGAACTCTTCAAGGTCGCCTTCAACATCACTCTGACGTCCCTGCCAAACGAGGGCTCCGTCCTTCATCATGATGATCCGGTCAGCGATATGTTCTATATCCGAAACGATATGTGTCGAAAGAAGAACTATGGAATTCTTTCCGAGTTCCTCTATAAGTGTCCTGAATCTTACCCTTTCCTTCGGATCCAGTCCCGCAGTGGGCTCATCGAGTATAAGTATCTTGGGATCGTTAAGAAGTGCCTGTGCGATACCCACTCTCTGTTTCATTCCTCCGGAAAAGGTCTTGATCTTTTTCCCCGCCACATCGGAAAGTCCGACCAGCTCGAGCAATTCCCTAGTCCTTTCCCTTGCTCTTTTTCTGTCAATGCCTTTGAGCGCAGAAAAATACTCAAGAAATTCCTTTGCCGTAAACTCGGGATAATATCCGAAATCCTGGGGAAGGTAACCGAGCAGTGCGCGGTAATTTTCCGACTGAACGGGAATGCCGTCCGCGCTTATCTCTCCGCTGGTGGGTGTAAGGATTCCGGACATCATTCTCATGAGCGTGGTCTTTCCCGCGCCGTTTGCTCCGAGAAGTCCGGTCACGCCTTCCGTAAGATCAAAGGAGATCCTGTCCACGGCGATCTTGTTCTTGTATTGTTTTGTGATCCTGTCTACAGATAATTTCATGCAAATGCCTCCACATTTTTGACGGTCTTCCACTGCTCCGCAAATGTCATAGCAAGGAGTATGATCACCGCCGGAAGTCCCCAGACCGAAATAAACTCCTCGTATCCGGTCAGGATCACCGGTGCACAGTTATAAACCCATGTCATCAGGGCAAGCGACGCACCTGCGATCACAAAGGAAGCGTAACCGTGAGTTCTTCCGAGGGAACTTCTTTCGATGATAAGACTGATCATCATCGTTATCAGATAAGGTATAAGGATGCGGATCGCGGTAAGAAGCGTGCTTCGTCCGAATGAAGCAGCGATAACGGGAGATGCCGTTGCAAGAACGATCCCGGATACGATGCCGAGTATGACCAGCCTTGCAAAGACAACGCACCTGAGCGAAAATCTTGTTGCCATTTCAATCTCGGATACGCCGTATCTCTTGGACCTGTGCGCTTCAAACACTGCGATCGCCGCGTTAAAAGGCATAAGTACCGTGATCAGAAATTCCGTATCCTCCATTCCGAGGACCGCTCCTCCCATCGCAACCGCTGCGGTCAAAAGTGAAAACAGCCATATCGGAAGCCTGATATACGGAATCTGCGTAATGATCATTTCAGGTATTCCGATCTCCCTAGGGCGCAGGTTTTTGATGAAGCTTTCCTTCTTTTGGGGCTCGGGAGCATGAAATGCATCGGCCAATCGGTTTTTAAGTTCTCTGTCCATCATTCATCCTCCTTCAGATTTTTCTTAAGCTCTTCCTCGGCATTTTTTATCTTTCTGTATAATGCGAATCTCGAAATGCCGAGTGCCCTGCATATCGTTCCGACAGGTTCTTCGTTCACATACCTGAGAAGCAGGATCTCCCTGTCTTCATCCGTAAGCTTTTCCAGTGCATCCCGTACGATGATGCTTTCTTCGGGGAAATCGACCGAAGGTTCGTTTAAGGCGCCTTCTTCAAGGGGTTCATCCGGCTTTACCCTTCTGTATTCGTCAATACAAAGGTTTCTCGCAATCGTGTAAAGATACTTCATGTCATTTTCGTGAAAGGTTCCGCTCTTACCGAAAAACCGGAGGAAAGTTTCTTGCGTTATATCTTCGGCAAGAGTCACGTTTTTCACCCGAAAGTACGCATACCGGTATATTTTGTCATATGCTTTTTCTAAATCCATGGATCCGGCTTTCCTACTCCTTTCACTGTGATTAACGGATGGGTGATATAAAATGTGCGCTCTCCGGAAAAAATTTTTAAAAAAATTTCAGCGGCCCATGTTCTGAGGAACACAAGCCGCTTTTTCACACTTTGGTCCCGCAGGATCATTTGAGCATCTGCGAGCTGCTGATGATGTTGTACTTACCGATCCTCTCGAACTTTGATACGTTTCCGTTGACCTTCTCAATAAGGCCTTCCCATTCTCCCGCATCCTTAGGTGCATTCGAATCGTTAACATATATGTCCGTGCATAGAAGGTCACCTCTCATATAGACCTTAACGGCCGCGATGCTTTCATGGACCTCCTTGACCCTTTCCTCGATCCTCTTTGTGGAGATATTCTCTCCGTTTGAAAGAGTGATCCTCGTGTCCTTTCTTCCCTTGAGATAGACATGGTTGTTCTTAATGGTTCCGATATCACCGGTAAGGAAATATCCGTCCTCGTTAAATGCAGCCTTGGTCGCTTCCTCGTCGTTGAAATATCCGAGGAAGATATTGCTTCCCTTTATCGCAAGCTCTCCGTATCCTTCTTCATCGGGATCGAGGACCACGGCATCGACATCCTCGAAAAGAGTACCGACGCTTTCCATATCCTCTTCACCGGGATAATCGATACTGAATCCCGATGATGTCTCGGAAAGAGCATAGGCATTCATCATGTACATGCCCTCATCCGCATATGCTTTTCTGATCTCAGGAGTCAGCTTTGCACCGCCGCAGAAAAGATATTTCATCCTTCCTCCGAGAAGTGTACCGAGAGGAACGTTCATGGCCTTTGATGCTTCGTAGAATCTTGTGAACACAAGCGGCACGCCGGAGAACAGGGTCGGATGTATCGCCATCATCTCCTGTGCCATTTCCTTGGTGCTTCCCGCAAGATATATGCTGTATCCGAAGACCAGGGAATATATGAAATTATAGATCGATCCGTAAGTGTGGTTGAGGGGAAGGAAGAGATAACATGTATCCTCGATATCAACGGTGATCCTTCTTCCGAGAGACCTCCAACCGGAGAAGACATTGTTCACGGACAGAAGAACCGCCTTCGGGAAGGAAGTTGTCCCGCTTGTAAATACGACCTTCGCAGGAATATCCCCGTCCCTTCCTTCAAGAGTAAACAGTCCCTTGGATAATTTCTTTCCCTCTTCAAGACATGCTGCAAAATCATTCTGCACCGATATGTATGTGAGATCCGGGAATTCCTTTTTGATCCTGTCCATGATCTCACCCTGTCTCTCGTCATAGATAAGTGCCGAGAGCTCACTCTTCTTTATGGAATAAACCACATTGTCGTATGACCAGTCCTTGTTGAAGCCCACCCCGCATCCGACATAGCACATGATCGAGATATCGCTGATCATCCACTCGATGCTGTTTGGTCCGTAGATTCCGATGTTCTTTCCGGCGAAGCCTTTTT
>JAILOC010000169.1 GCA_024691045.1 Lachnospiraceae bacterium
CGTGGCTCCGGGCTCATACCACTGTATATCAACAACCACGTATTCCCATCCGTACTGCTTCAGATGAGACGCCATGAATTCCGCATTCTGTCTTACTTCCTTTTCCGTTACCGCAGCTCCGTAACAATCCCAGCTGTTCCATCCCATAGGGGCAATCTTAGGCCTGTACATTTCATATCCTCCTGAATTTATCCCGCCACCCTGACGAGAAGCTTTACGACAAAACCGTCTTCGTTAAAACATTCATATCCTCCGCCCTGTCTTTCCATGTAGGTCCTTACAAGATAAAGGCCGAGGCCGTATCCCTGCTTTTCGGAAGTGTTCTTACCGCGGTAATACTTCTCACTTACAAGAGGAAGTTCCTCGGGTTTTACTCCCGGTCCGCTGTCCGCTATCCTGATAAAAAGAAAACGCATCTTCTTTCCGGAAATGTCGGAGATCTCTTCCATTCCAAAGCTGACACGTATGTCGGTTCCGGCATATTTCCTGGAATTACCCACCACATTGTCGATGACCTGTTTCATCCTGAGCTTGTCTATGCACACAAGACATTCGGGAATGTCATTCTCCAGTATGATGTTGCCGTATTCCTGCAGACTCTTTATATGATCCAGCAGAACCTTCGAATCATACTCGGAGGTTTCGATACGGATCTCTTCCATATCATCAAGTGTGGCACGGAACACATTCTCCACAAGACTGTTTATGGTGGAGGCTTTATCGGAAAGCATCGAAACCTTCTCTATCATGGAATCCAGTTCACCCGAAGACAGCGTGACCGGACCGCTTTCTTCGAGCGAGCTTTTCTTTCTCAGTAACTGTGCATCAAGCACTTCGCATCCTGCCTGAATGGTTGCCACAGGAGTCTTAAGATCGTGACTGAGCTCCGCCACAAGGTCACGGTTTACCTTTCTGGCTTTTATCTCACGGTCTCTTGAAACCCTCAGCTGCTCCCTCATCATGTCGAAGCTTTCGGTAAATGAACCGAACAGATTGTTCCTTCGGACAGGCAGCGGAATATCGAGGTTACCGCCCGCTATCTCCGAAGAAAATCTCTGCATGTCCTGAGCAGGACGGATAAGTCTGAAATAAATAAGCGTCAGCAGGATATATCCGGATGCCGCAAGCACGGACCAGAAAGCGATCAGAATAGCAAAGATCCGATCATTATCCGCTTCACGGGAAAGCATCAGATCTTCCCAGATACGCTTATACACTGCCAGTTCATCGTCACTGTATGAGCCCACTATGACATCACCGGAGCCCATTTTTCCAAACAGGTAAATGAGCACGAGCAAAACAGCCAGCATAAAAACCGTATGAATGATAAACAGCCCCTTTAAGTGTTTCATATTTCAAGAATGTATCCCGTTCCCCAGACGGTCTTGATGAACGCAGGAGAATTCGGATCTTTTTCGATCTTCTCTCTGAGCTTCCGGATATGCACATTCAGAGTTCCGTCACTGTAGTATCCGTCTCCCCAGACCTCTTCAAAAAGCCTGTCCTTGGATACTATCGTATTCTTATGATTGTAGAGTGCTTCGAGAAGCGCATATTCCCTGGCTTTAAGCGGTATACGTTCTCCCTTAAGGACCGCGGACATGGTGGATGGATCAAGTGATAAGACCTCATCCGCAGAAGCAGATCTAACGTCCGTCTGTACGGCCGCCCCCGATTCTGCAATCCTTTTAAGTGTAACCTTAACCTTGGCAAGCAGCACGGAAAGGCTGTAGGGCTTTTTGATATAATCGTCACCGCCTATGCTGAGGGCGATGAGTATGTCATCATCACTCTGCCTTGCACTTATGAATAATATGGGCAGTCTGTATTTTTCGCGGATCTTCTTGCAGACATCAAAACCGGATCCGTCCCCCAGGTTAATATCCAGGAGGATCAGATCCGTGCTGTTCGATTCAAGGAATCCGTAGCATTCATCGGCAGATGTGACAAAGCAGGTCTTTACCTCGAACATTTCGAAGTATTCCGCCGTCATTCTTGCCAGTTCCTTCTCGTCATCAACTATAAGACAATTGTAATGCATAT